>JAFOCV010000070.1 GCA_017381015.1 Bacteroidaceae bacterium | reverse complement strand
TTGACGATTCTGCTGTGCCAAAGCATCTATTTCCTCATCAAAATATTGGTGCAATTCTGCCTCTGTAATACCGCATACTTCAACAAAGCGTTCGTCCATTGAGATATCATTCAGATTGTTCAAATCGCTAAACACGCTTACCTTGCCAAACTTGGTCACACCAGTGAGCATGGTAAAGCGAAGATCGGCATCGGCGCTCTTCAGAACTCCGTAGAAAGCTTTCATAGTGTTGCGGAACTGGTCCTGCAAATCCTCATTGCCAATGGCCTGGAGTATGGGTTTGTCATATTCGTCGATGAGCACTACTACTTTCTTACCCGTCCTTTGCCTGATACATTGGATAAGATGGGCAAAACGCAATGAAAGACTATTATTGTTTTGTTCTGTACTATCATACAACGTCTCCCACTTTCTAAGATTAGTATCCAACAAATTTTCCAACTCTTCCAGTGTTACATATCTCTCGGCATTCAAGTCAAGGTGTATCACTGGGTACTCCGTCCAATCCTTTTCCAAATCTGCTATGGCTAGTCCCTCAAACAGTTCCTTCTTTCCCTCGAAGTATGCCTTCAAGGTAGAAAGCAACAAACTCTTTCCAAAGCGACGAGGACGACTGAGGAAGTAATATTTACCCGTAGAAACCAAACGATGAACGAGGGCTGTCTTATCAACATACACCCATCCATTACTACGCAAATCAGAAAAGTCTTGAACACCTATAGGATACTTCATAAACGCAATATCTTGAAAAATTTCAGGCGAAGATACAAATATTTAAGCAAATACCACCAGAAACAACAGAATAATAGCAAAAATAAGCTCCAAAAGTCCATTGGCAATATGAACAAAGTATTGATTTGAGCTGGTAATGTAAGTTATTATCTGAAATACTTATTCCAATCATGGATATTCCTTACACCGCACGACGCACACTCATCTACTAGCAAGAGCAGTGAGGCACACACCACACTGCTCTTGCTAGTATTATCTGACATGCTAACTATCTTTTGGTGAAATAGTAGATAGACATACCAATGATAGATAGAATATTCCAGATTCCCGTATTGGAGCAGCAAACCAGAATCGTACAAAGTTTCTGCTTGAACGTGTGATGACAAGAGTATGCCTAATACCAGGATTGTCTTATTGATTACACCCTTGAATAAAGATTTACTGGTCATCATTGGGTGGAATGGTTTTAGATTACTGAAATATGTTTGTTTATCAGTCTTCGTAATTGTCCATCAGCATAGTTTCTCCATCCCACACGACATAGGTGAAACGTTGCATCCATTCGCCAATGATGAGCAAGCGCGACTGGCGTGATAGCATCATGTCCAGCTCGATATGGCGATGACCGAAGATAAAGTAGGCGGTATGGGGATGGAGTTTAAGGTGGTGCTTGGCATAAATGACTTGCGGTTCCTTGTCCTCGCCCATAAAGGTGGCCTCCGGAATATGATTATGAGTGAAGACATCGCCCAACTGATTGGAAACGGTGCCATCATCGGAGACGTTGAGCATATCGCCATTCTCGGCAATGGCTTTGCGGCGATGCTTCAATCTACTAGCCTTTGCCCAACGCAAACCAAATTCCATGCCCCAATCGGCAGGGAAAAGATTGCAAAAGAGCCATTGGCAGATGGGCGAATGGAAGATGGAACGAATGAAGAGGAACTTGCGGTCCTTGTCGCCAAGTCCATCGCCATGACCGATGAATGCTACCTGCGAAGAACCGTCCACACAGGGGAGAAGTAATTCCTCGGGCTCGGGATGGATTGTCATGCCACACTCGTGGTGCAGATAGTCGAAAGCCCACATGTCATGGTTGCCCACATAGAAATGCAACTCTATGCCTTGATCTGCAAGTTCTGAAAGTTTTCCCAAAAAACGGGTATATCCCTTGGGCACCACATTGTGATACTCGAACCAAAAGTCGAATACATCGCCCAAGAAATAAATGGCTTTGGCATCGTGGCGGATAGAATCAAGGAAACGACATAATTTGCGCTCGCGCTCGTGCGTGTCGTTGGAGGCTCTACTACCAAGGTGTATATCGCTCAGGAAATATATCTTCTTCATCTCGCTATTAGGGATATGGGGTACTCTCTATAATATATATATATAATGGTAAGGACTCTTTTTTAAGAAGGAGAGAGGAAAGAATTAGGTTACAGAAAACCTAGCTCCATCTTAGCCTCCTCGGTCATCATATCCTTTGTCCATTCGGGTTCGAATACGAGGTTGACATCCACTCGGGTAAGACCACCGATGCATTCCAACTTTTGTCGGACATCCTCAACGATGAAATCTGCCGCAGGACAATTGGGCGCGGTGAGGGTCATATCTACTTCGAGGATAGTATTGTCTTCCTTCAACTCGATGCGATAGATAAGTCCGAGGTCGTAAACATTGACTGGTATTTCGGGGTCAAAGACGGTCTTGAGCAATTCTATGGCTCTTTCCTCGATAGATAGGGATGATTGTATGTTGTTGTCCATTATTTGTCTATTTATTATGTGCTTCAGAGGATGAAAAACTTTCTTTGCACTCAGAATAATCGTGGCAAATGGGTGTTGCAAAGAGAATGTCTGTATCTTCAGAGTTTTCCCTCATCGGCATAGGAGTAATAGGTGTTGTCACCTATGATGATATGGTCGAGCAGACGCAATTGTACTGCATGGCATGCTTGATTGAGCCTCTTGGTCAATTCGTCGTCCTGACGACTGGGGTGCGGATTGCCACTGGGATGATTGTGAGCAAGTATTACATTGGGGGCTCCTGCCACGAGGGCATGGCGAAGAAGCAAACGTATATCTACGGTGGATTCTGTTATACCACCACGACTGAGGAGATGATGCCCCATATACTGGTTCTTAACATCAAGCAAAAGCAGATGGCACTCCTCATGACAGAGGTCGCGCATCTTGATGCGGAAGAACTCTTGCACATCATCCGAACCACTAAAGCGATGTCGCTGAGATTTCTCTTCGAGCATAAATCGCTTGCCCAATTCGAGGGCGGCTTGTATGGTGACGGCCTTGGCAGGACCTATACCATTGTACTTCTGTAATTCCTGATTGGTGAGAGTGCCTAACGTACGAAGGCTATCGCCATGATCGGCAAGAATATTGCGCATCAAATCCACACTGGTCACCTCGGCCGTACCGCTACCAATCAAAATAGCGAGCAGTTCTGCCGAGCTTACGGCTTCGGCTCCTTGATTCATGAACCTCTCTCGAGGCCTCTCGTCATTTGACCAATCCTTTATCTTCATAGGCTACTTGCTTGGCAGGAAATATATACCACAAAGTATCATTCAGATGCGGGCTTACTGATAGAAGTTGTCCTTGAAGGCCTGCAACTCTTCATTTCGGCCACATACACATCTCAACCACCATGCACGAATGAAGCCCGTACCATATCCCAATAATTGGATGAACGATGCTCCGATGCTGAGCCATGCTACTTTGGCTGATTTGTTTTTCATCCACGAATCAACAAATATCAAGGCCGAATACATCAGCAATGGTATCAGCGAACATATCATGGCGGTGATGCCCAGGAATACACCCACATAAAGCATACTGGTATCCTCTGCCGCTGATGTCAGTATCCCATATACATTGGCACCTGTGAGAGCCAATCCTGCCAGAAACATGAGTAGCAGGAAGAAAACTCCAATGGTGAATACGGCTGGCAACATGTGCACCAACTTCATGCTACCAGGATGGCGCTTCATCAGATTTATACGTGCTATGCCACTATTGTGCACCTGTTTGAAGAACTTTTTCATATCAGTGCGACGCTTGTGCCATACCCATGCTTCGGGGAACAATCGGCACGATGCTCCACTCTTGAAGATGCGGATGCTGAAGTCTATATCCTCGCCAAAGCGCATTGCCGAAAAACCCTTCAGACGGTGATATAATTCGGCGCGTATACCCATATTGAAGGAGCGGGGATAGAATTTGTCCAACTTCTTCTTGCCTCCTCGAATGCCACCTGTGGTAAAGAAGGATGTCATAGAATAATTGATGGCCTTTTGCACGGGAGTAAAACTATCATGTGCACGGTCAGGACCTCCGAAGGCATCACATGCCTGACGAGTGAGCTCGTCGTCCACGGCTTGAAGATATCCAGGAGGCAATACGCAATCGCTATCGAGTACAATGAGATATTCGCCTTGCGAACGCTCGGCACCATAGTTGCGCGACTGACCAGGACCACTATTATCCTTCTGAAAATAACGCAGCGCCAGCCTTGAAGCATGCTCATTGACAACATTCAGACAAGGTATTGTGGAACCATCTTCTACCACAACCACCTCAAAGTCCTTCAGTGTCTGCATCTCTAGGCTGGCTAGCAATTCGTCTACCTCGTCAGGACGATTGTAGACAGGTATAATGAGGGAGTATTTCATTTTTCAAATCTCTCTCTTGCGCTAATATAATCCAAATCGGTCATTAGACAAATCAAGAAACGCTTCGCCTGCTAACGAGGACGAAGAACGGCTCCCTCAATTTCCTAATGACCGACTTAAATAGTGTATTAGCCTCGGTTTGTATTATGCTTTTACACGACCCAAGTAGCTACCATCGCGAGTATCAACCTCAACGATTTCGCCCTCATTAATAAACAAAGGAACACGGATATCAGCACCTGTTTCCAACTTTGCGGGCTTCAAAGTGTTGGTAGCAGTATCACCCTTCAAACCGGGCTCTGTCCACTCGATAGCCAAATGAACCTTAGCAGGCAACTCTGCATAAAGGATAGTCTCAGTGCTAGCATCGGTAACAACCTCCACATTCTGACCTTCCTTCATGTACTTTACACCAGTAATCTGATCAGCAGGAATTGTTACCTGCTCGTAAGTCTCATTGTTCATGAACACGAAATCCTCGCCCTCAGCATATAGATACTGATAAGGACGGCGCTCTACACGAACATCCTCAAGCTTCTCACCGATGTTGAAGCGACGCTCCAACACACCACCATTTACCACGTCCTTCAAAGTAACGCTCATGATAGTGTTACCCTTACCTGGCTTGCGGTGCAAGAAATCGATACAGAAATAAAGCTTGCCATCCATGCGGATGCATGTTCCCTTTTTAATGTCTTGTGAGTTAATCATATATTCAAAAATTATTATTTGGTTTTTGCTTCTCAGATATATATAAGGTTGAAAACAACCATTTTTTCACTTGCAAAGGTACGACTTTTTACACAAAAAACAACAAAAAAGAAGAGAAAGGTTTGGTCATTTACAAAAAAGTATGTAATTTTGCACCCCGAAACGCATAGGGTGAAAACAAATAAACAAAAACATAGCTATGAAAAGAACATTCCAACCCTCTAACCGCCGCCGTGCTAACAAGCATGGTTTCCGTCAGAGAATGACTACTGCCAATGGTCGTCGCGTATTGGCAAGCCGCCGCGCTAAGGGTCGCAAGAAGTTGACCGTATCTGATGAGAAGCATGGCAAGTAAGCAACTAATTGCTTTCACATAAGAGAAGAAGTAAGGTTCGCCTTGCTTCTTTTTCTTTTTTTAAGCCACCCATCGTTCAATGCTCATCTCCCGTGGCTCAATCTCATTACTTACCGTTCATGTTCCCTACCCCACCTCAGAAAAGGACTTCCGAGCCTTAGAAAATGCATTTTCAAGGTCTAAATTCGACTTGGAAAGGTTTTTAAGTGCGTTTTACAATCGTTTAGCGAGGTTTTATAAAGGTTTATTTGTTTAATACGCCACGAATTGTTAATTTTGCATAGGAAAAACCTAAACAAAGCATATAAAACCAACTAACTTTTTACACGAAGAAAACCATGTTGAAAAAGATATTTAGCCTAACGGTCTTCGTCAACCTAGTATGCATGCTACTTTTCATAGCAGCCGTAATATATGGCGCATGGCATGCAACGATGAAGTACACCCACCACGGAGAAATCATTTCAGTGCCCGATGTCACCAGAGCTCACTATGAAGATGCCGCATCCATTCTCCAGCAATACGGATTGGTGGCTCATGTGAGCGATTCCGGTTATAACAAGAACCTTGCACCTGGTTGCGTACTCATACAGCACCCACAAGCTGGTACCGAGGTAAAGAGTGGCAGAAAGATTTACCTCACTCTAAACTCCACCAGTGGTCCCACACTCACCATCCCCGACATTGCCGACAATTGTGATGTCTACGAAGCTGAAATCAGACTTCGCACGATGGGCTTCAAGGTGGGCGAGAAGGAGTACACCAAGGGCGACAAGGATTGGGTAATGAGCGTCAAGTGTCAAGGCCGTGAAGTAAAGGCTGGCGACAAGATACCTGCCGATGCACCCGTGATACTAGTAGTTGGCAACGACCTCACCGAAGACGAACAATGGATAGAGGACAGCTTGAATAGTGTCAATGGAGGCGTAGAAGAGGAAGAATACGAATACGAGTATGGCTCAGCATCAGAAACGGAGACAGAATGGTAAATCAAGACGAACTTTGGAACGAAATAGACGATTCGGAACTCATTGACCCATTCTCCGAAACCTCTGATGACGCCTCTCCCGAAGAAGGCGGAGAAACAGAACTCTATGAACATCGCCGAGTAGTGGCTGATAGTGGGCAGAATCCCGTGAGAGTGGACAAATTCCTGATGGATCACCTCAGAGATACCAGCCGCAATCGCATACAAAAGGCTGCCGAGGCGGGGTATATCCAAGCCAATGGCAAATCCGTAAAGAGCAACTACAAGGTTAAGGCCGGAGACATCATCACACTGATGCTCGACCGCCCAAAACGCGATTGGGAAATAATACCTGAGGAGATTCCCTTGGATGTTGTATACGAAGATGACCAACTGTTGCTCATCAACAAGCCAGCCGGCATGGTGGTGCATCCTGGATGTGGTAACTTTAGCGGCACCCTGGTCAACGCACTGGCATGGCATCTGAAGGACGATCCTCGCTATGACCCTAACGACCCCGAGGTAGGACTGGTGCACCGTATCGACAAAGACACCAGCGGACTTCTCGTCGTTGCCAAGACCCCCGAAGCCAAGACCTCGCTTTGCAAGCAATTCTTCTATCATACCACGCGACGTTTGTACAACGCGCTGGTTTGGGGACCATTCCCACAAGACGAGGGCACAATAATAGGCAACATCGGGCGCGACCCGAAAGACAGATTGAGCATGGCGGTATTCCCCGAAGGAAGCGAAGTGGGCAAGCATGCCGTCACACACTGGCGAGTACTTGAGCGCTTCGGACCTGTAACCCTGGTGGAATGCCGACTGGAAACAGGACGCACACACCAAATACGTGCTCATATGAAGCACACCGGACATCCACTCTTTGCCGACGAACGATATGGTGGCGACCAGATACTCCGAGGCGAACAAACGGCCTCCTACAAAGCATTCATCCGCAATTGCATGGAGCTTTGCCCAAGGCAAGCCCTGCATGCCAAAACACTAGGTTTCACCCATCCCACTACAGGCAAGGAGATGGATTTCCAAAGCGAAATAGCCTCCGATATGCAAGCCCTCATAGAAAAGTGGAGGAAGAAGGTGAATGGATGAGCGATGAGCGGAAAGGCTTTGAAAATTCCGAATACTCCGAGTAATCAGAGTAATCAGAGTAATCAGAAAACTCTGAAAAGCCCAAAACAGCTCTCATTAATTTTAAACAACAAAGACATTAATTTATACACAAAATATGAAGACAATAGCAATCATCTGTGGTGGAGACAGTTCGGAGCACGACGTAAGCATGCGTAGTGCTGCTGGCATAGAATCCTTCATAGACAACGAGAAATACAAGACCTACAAGGTGGAGATTCAAGCTGGCCTTTGGGAAGCTATCATGCCCGATGGTAGCCGAACTGCCGTTGACAAGAATAACTTTACCTTCCTAAACGAAGAGGGCCAGGAAATACGCCCCGACTTTTGCTATATCACCATACATGGTACTCCTGGCGAGAATGGTGTCCTTCAGGGGTATCTGGATTTGATTCGTATGCCATATTCTACCAGCGGAGTCCTGGTGGAGGCGCTGACTTTTGACAAGTTCGTTCTGAACAATTACATGCGCTCTCTTGGAGTGCCTGTGGCAGATAGTATGATATTACGCATCGGCCTTGAGAACGAGGTTAGTGACGAGGACATCATCGAGCGCATAGGACTTCCATGCTTCGTAAAACCAGCACGAGGTGGTAGTTCTTTTGGCACTACCAAGGTGAAGACAGCTGAAGCACTACGCCCTGCTATTGAGCTAGCACTCAAGGAAGGCGAAGACGTGATGATAGAAGCCTTCATGGAGGGCACGGAGATTACTTGTGGTTGCTACAAGACAAAGACCGTTAGTCACGTATTCCCCATCACCGAGGTAGTAACCGACAACGAGTTCTTCGACTATGACGCCAAGTACAATGGTCAGGTAGACGAAATAACACCTGCCCGCATCTCAGACAAGTTGACTCAGCGCGTGCAAAAGCTCACCTCAGCCATCTACGACATACTCGGTTGCTATGGCATCATCCGCATCGATTACATAATCACCGAGGGCGACAAAATCAACCTCCTCGAGATTAACACTACGCCCGGCATGACGGCCACCAGCTTCATTCCTCAGCAGATACGTGCGGCTGGCCTTGACATCAAGGATGTGATGACTGATATCATTGAGGGTGTATAAAAGCCCTCCTTGGGAATAAGAAAGCGAGACTCTCTAAGAAATATAAACAAGATTCAACTACCCCATGAACACACACGAATTTGACGAGATACGCCCATACGAAGAGGGCGAGATGAAACAAGCGCTCAACGACCTGCTCGCCGACCGTCATTTCAATAAGATGATGCAAGGCATGGCTCCATGGTTGCCAAAAGGAATCAGAAATGGTTTCTTCAAGTTGATGTTTATCGGTGTGAAAACTCCGCTCGACTTCCAGTTGCGCTTCATGAAACACGTAGTACGCTATGTACTCAGAAAATATGCCCATGGCTACTCTTTCGACCATAAGAGCATATCCAACAAGGGCAACTATCTCTTCATCTCCAATCACAGAGATATAGTGCTGGATAGTGCCATCCTGGACTTGATGCTACACGAGGCTCATTTCCCCACTACGTGTGAAATTGCCCTTGGCGACAACCTGCTCATCTATCCATGGATTAAAATACTCGTTCGCATGAACAAGGCCTTCATCGTACGCCGTAGCCTCAAGGCCAAGGAGATGCTGGAGAGCAGTGTGCTCATGAGTAGATACATGCATTATGCCATCGCAGAGAAGAAGGAAAACATCTGGATAGCTCAGCGCGAAGGTAGAGCCAAGGATAGTAGCGACCACACTCAGGATTCTGTACTGAAGATGCTTGCACTGGGAGGCGAAGGCACCATTGTGGAGAAGCTCAAGGCGCTGAACATCGTACCACTAACCATCAGTTATGAGTACGACCCTTGCGACTATCTAAAGGCACAGGAGTTCCAACTAAAGCGCGACGACCCATCATGGAAGAAAAGCAAGCAGGACGACCTGGACAATATGCGCATTGGCATATTCGGTTTCAAGGGACATGTGCATTACCACACCAGCACTCCAGTGAATACATGGATAGACGAGCTCAAGGACCTTCCAAAGACCGAGGTGTACAAAGAAATAGCTCAGCGTCTGGACAAAGCCATACATGCTGGCTACAAGCTATATCCTGGCAACTATATTGCTTATGACAAACTCAACGGCACCAGCACCTTCAGCCAGTACTATGGCGAGCGCGAGAAGAATGTGTTTGACAAGTACGTAAGCCAACAGATAGCCAAGATAGACATCCCCAACAAGGACGAGGCATTCCTTCGCGAGCGTATCCTTACCATGTATGCCAACCCAGTGGTAAACAAACTACAGACAGAAACGAAATGACACATCTAACCAATCATAAGGGCAAGCATCACCTGAGCAAAGGTGTGCTTGCCTTTGTTTGCTCCATGGCCTTGATGGCTTGTTCGTCAAACAATACAGAGCCTTACCCTAATCTGCTCACCGAGTTTGCCGACATACATACAGATGCTCAAGGTATGTTTATCGACTTTACCACCGACAATGGAAATACCTATCAGGTGCTGAATACCAACATCAAGCCTCATCAAGCAGACACAACATATCGCGCCATCGTGGGATTTGTATCCGAGAGCAATGACCAACCGCTCTCTGCACACATCTATACTCTCACCGGAGCCATGGTGCTGAGCGATAGTACCTCGTGCCTCCTGCATCATCCAACAAATATTGAAAGCATGTGGAAGCGCGGACAATACATCAACATGCAACTCACGGCCAAGGGACAAAGTGGCATACAGCACTGGGGATATGCCATCGATTCGGTACAAACCATTGGGCAAAAGGCTCATCATCATCTCTCCATTCACCACAATCAAGCATGCGATCCCCTAGCCTATTCACAAACATACTATGCCTCCATACTTCCCTCTTCCATCACCAACTATCTGGACGGAGACACCATCACGGTGGCCGTACACACCTTCGATGGTATCAAGAAGTGGCAATTCTGCAAATAAGATTAAAGGATTTTTTCGAAATTTAAAGAATCAACGACGTGCATATAAAAAACAAGGTCATTTTTTAAAGGCACGTCGTCAATTCTATAAAAATATTTGTCTGATGATATAAACTAGCATCCAAGCTAGTCATTATACGTCAAAAAAGCCTCATCTGGGCAAGATTACTTCAAGAACACGAAGTAAACGGCAAGAATCATGCATACGAAAGCCGCCAGGTGATTCCATTGAAGTGTTTCGCCACGAAAGCATGTCACCGTATAGATGGTGAACACCACCAGAGTGATAACCTCCTGAATAATCTTCAATTGGAAGAGCGTGAATGGACCTCCATTGCCACGAAAACCAAAATGGTTGGCAGGAATCATGAAGCAATACTCCATCAGCGCCAAACCCCAAGAAATGAGGATAACGATGTAGAGAGGAGTGTTGCCATGCAAGATGTTCATGTCCTGCAACTTCAAATGTCCATACCATGCCAAAGTCATGAAGATGTTGGACACAATTAATAAAAGAATGGGTAATACGTAATTCATCTTTTAGTTTTTTCTTTATGAGTGTATGTTTCGATTATTTATATTATCTGGTGAGTGAGAATTTCATGCTCAAGCCAAAGTCCTGAGTAACCGTTGGGTAAGCCGAAGAAGAGAGTAAAGGAGCAGAACGCTGACGATCATAGAAGAGCGTCATGGTCACATACTTGCTCATGCTATAGTCGGCACGGAATGAAGCCTTCACGGCCTTGTTACCCGAGGTAGCCTCGGACAATCCCGTCTGTATATCACGACGAATAGCACTCTGATTACGGATAGAGAAGTCGAAGCGCAATGACAGAGCGTGGGCAAAGCCACCGTTACGCTTAATATTCTCACGACCATCGCTACCAGTAGCCTTGCTCTTCAAGGCGCTACTCTTGGCCGTAGAGCGCATAGCCTTCTGGCTAGCCTTCTTAGAACCAAATACGCTGGCCAATCGGAAGTCGTTAATCTTGTAACCCCAACCAATCACCATGTCATTAGAACCCGTTTCTGTCAATTGGGCACTGGTGATAGAAAGATTCATCACTCGTGTGGTACGATACTCTGCCTTCAGTGTCATATTGTTTTGGAAAGTCAGATTCAAACCAATGAGCGGAGTAAAGCTCTCGTTGATGCTCACCGTGCTGATATCGTAGCAGGAACTGGGTGCATAGTTGCCCGTAGTTTGACTGGCCGTAAAGCCAAGGTCGGTACCATGCATGAATTCCATCCACGAAGCATAAGAATTATAAGAACCTACGGCATATATGCTCTTATATCCATGAGTAATGGTGACGCTCTTGAAATAGTCGCGAATGAGAGGCAAATTGGACAATCCCTTGTAGGTCAAAGACCAGTTGGGAAGCATTCTGCTCAGTGTGGGGAAGATATTCAGTTCGCGTGTGGTGCCACCACCAGTGTATGCTGCCAGGAAGGCAGGTATCATCACATCAGCACCATATCTATTGGCCGGAGTGGTATTACCCTTGGCAGGGTCACCATTACTGCCCAGGTAAGTATGTCCCAAGGGATCCTTGCCACCGATGTACTGAGCCTCCACTCTCTCCTGGTAAATGGGGAGCATGGCGCGGAAGTTCTCGAACGTAGGACTATGATATCCATTAGCGGCATTACCACTACCTGCGAAGGCCGAACCCAATGAGATGATGGTCATATTGAAAGAACCCGTTCTAGTAGTGGGAGAACCCTCGTACATGTACTGAATGCTCTTCGAACTGTTAACGGTGCGAGACATATTCAGGTCTATCTTCAAATCGGATATGGGTTCCAGAGTGGCCTTGATCTGAAGGTCCTCGGTGGTGGAAGATGTTGCTGGAGTGGAAAGACTATCAGCACAGATAAGCCAACCACGTTCCTTGGCTCTCTCGATATAATTATCGCCCACAAAACCGAAGCCGAAGTCCACACCTGGTGCAAAACCATAATTGGAGGTCATGCGCTGACCAAACATATCTCCTGCATCGGGACGGAAGCCAGCCATAGCCAGATTATAACTATTGCGATAAGATACAGACACATTGCGTAGCATCATGGCCAGACGTGTACCAGCCTGAGCCCACTTGTACCAACTCTCCTCGCTCAGCTTGGGCTTTGCTATCACGTTGATGCGCACCTTGGTGGTGTCCGTTGACTTGGTCAGAAGCGATATCTTATTGTCGTCTATCTTCTTGTACTTTACCTTATAGTCATGGCCTTTCGCATCCTGAATTCTTACTATCAAGCGTTGCGACTTCTGGTTGTGAGTAATCGTCATCACGCTATCGGGCATGAGCACCAGTTCCTTGGAATATCCGTTGGTTTTCTTCTTGGTTGACTTCTGAGCCGATGTGCCCTTGGCATTCGACTGAGTGCGTGCCATGATGCTATCCACGCTTTCGCCGGTTCTCTTTGATTCTTCTTCGGCCTTGAGGCGTGCCTGCTCCTGTTTCTCCTTCTGTGCACGTTCCTTCTCCTTCTCGCGCTTCTTCTCAGTGCGCTTCTTATTGGCCTCTGACTTGACATTCGAAGCAGAGAACTTGCGATTCACCTCCTTTAGGAACTCTGACTTGTTGTAGAGATTCTCCAGGTTGAACTTGCCATTCACATTGAGCGAGCGCTGGGTGTTAATGGTATTGCCAAGGCTACTACCGTCTTCCAGTTCGGCACCACGTGCCCAAGAATAGCTACTGTTGTAACTAGCGTCCGCATTTACCCAATCGAA
Organism: Bacteroidaceae bacterium; assembly: GCA_017381015.1. GTDB lineage: Bacteria > Bacteroidota > Bacteroidia > Bacteroidales > Bacteroidaceae > Physcousia. Next base: position 9,581 of record JAFOCV010000070.1, on the reverse strand, counting down.
TATGGGCAACTTATTGATGGGCAACTTGTATGAAGCAGAAGCCGTCTGACTATAATCCAATGGACGACCAAAGCTGGCCAAACTCATATTCACGCTATCCTTCCATGCCTGGAATTCATCAGGATAAAGGTCTTTGTTGATAACCACATTGGGTTGCTCCACCTCAGCGTGTGTGGCACTCTGGAAGTTGATGTGCAAGGCCTTGAACAAGTCCCAGCGCAAGGAGAAATTACGATTCCACAGATAGGTACTGCTCCATGTCACGGGCAATGCCTGAGAATTGGAGATATCCTCCAGGTCGCGCTCCTGCAACTCGTAATACGTACGACCAAGGTCTGTATTGAAGGTTATGTTTTGTGGCGCAAAGGCAATGTTCTGGTCCTTGATTATCTGCGCCCACTTGCTCTTGGTTTGCCATTTCTTGAATGGTTCCCAATTCTTCCAATTGGGCGACCAAGCATAAGCCACCGATGCCTTCCAAGCCTCGCTATACTCGTATACGGTGGTTTCGCCACGGTTTTCACTCTTGGACTTAGAGTAAGAGAAGGTAAAGTTGGCAGGGTCGTAAGGCATGGGGTGCTTCTTGCTGACTATGTTCACCTTGGCTCCGCTGATGGAGAAATTCTCGTTCACATTGCTGGTTGAAGTAAGAGAAATGATAGAATCCTTCTCTGCCTGAGTCTGTGTAGCATCCAGGGCATCGGAAAGCAACATGTCGGTATCCAGAGGATTGTACTTGGGCTTAACGATGTGCTTGTTGTAACTATAATATATAGGTACCGACACCTTGGCTTTTTCGGGAAGCAAACGTCCCAGGTCGGCACTGGTGGTCACCTGATACTGATAGTCGTCCTTGTCGCTACGTTCAGACACGCTCTGCTCTATGCCACCAAAACCAGCGGTCACCATCTTGCCCTGTGCAGAGACAGAACCGATGTCGGACAATTGTATGTTGAGGTTGCCTTGAGCCGCCCAACCACCTTCGTTGGTAAACTCCTGCAGACGCAATTCATTCACCCACACCTCCACACTACGGTTGGCACTGGCATGGTTGCGAATACCAATCATAATGGTTTTCACCTCGCCCAACGAAGGATTACCTATCACGGCTATGCGATTGCTGGGCTTGTTGGGGTCATAACCGGTATATAGTTGATTATAGGAAATGCCATTCTTGTTGCGCAAGCGCTTGAGGTCAACGAGCATATCCAAATCAAAGTCGAACATATTAGCATCTGGCCATACGGCAACCCTATCGTCATAGGAGTTGTTGCTATACTTACCTGCCGTCTTGATTGGAGTCAATTCCAGGGGTATCTCGTATTCATAGTAGTTATTGCGATAATCCGAGCCCAGACGCAGGAATACCGTCACCTCACCGCTCTGCAAGGGAGTGGCATCAGGGTCGCTCTGCTCCAACTGGTTGGCATGAGCAAAGAGTTGCAGATGGCGGTACTTGCGCATATCGTACTTGACACTCTTGTACACGGCACGTGCATCATTAGGCCCAAGGTTCTTTACGGTCAGGGCAAGTGCCTGCTCGTTGCTCTCCATGAGCGTACCACTACTAGCATCGGACACACGAGAGATGCCTGGAGGTACTACATAGTTGACAGGCACGCGGTCGTTGTTCTCCTCAATGTTTACGGCCGTGATGGTAAAGTCTGTATTGGCACTGGTTGCCACATTGCCTCCATAGAGCGTATTCTCGTACGTGCGCCAATCACCATGCACCAGGTCCAGAGTACCGAAGCGCAGGATGCACTCGTCTGTAAAGTTGGTCATAAACATACGCATGAAGCGGATGTTGGAGAAATCGCTAATGCCACCCACGCTTTCACGGTCAGAATCGTGCAAAGGTATGCGTATCAAGTACCAGTCGATGTTCTCTATCGCACCATTGCGCAGAGTCACCGTAGCCGTACGTACATCGGATACATACTTGCCACCGGGGCGCAGATTCTCTGGAGTGATGGGCAGATGGTATTGCCAGTACTTCTCGCTCTCGCCCAGGGTATAATCGGTATTTATATCCTCTATATCGGGAGTGTTCTTCCATGCTGTCTCGTAGCTTTCGGGCGAGTTCTCACTATCGGGCGAGTTGCCTTGTGGCATATTGATACGCTTGTATCTATTCAGTACCGATACCTTCTGACTATCATAATCCGAGCCACGGAAGTAATGATAATTATCGTTGGCAGGGTCTTCAAGCAAAGGTATGCGCACGGTGTCGGGCAAGTTGGCCAGGGCACCGGCGTTCAATTCGTTCCAGAATGTCTGATATGCTCCGAAGGTCTTTTCCTGCTCATCGCTCAATCCGTTCAAGCCCAGGTCTTGCTTGGCTCTCGAACCACCCTCATTATTGAACGCATAGGTGATACTATTGGTCTTGGGCACATAGCCCCAGGCGGTTTCCTCGATGTAATTCATATTACCATCGATGGGCAAACCGCTCTCGTATGCCTTCTTACCGTCCTTCAGGATGTCTTCGCTTATCTCACCCAGATTGAAGTACAGGTCACCGCCCAGTTTCTTCTTGTCCGTACCATCTCTCTTTTCGTAGAAGAAGGGGTCCATCAACCAGAATTCGATGTACTCTATGTTCTGAGCCTCAAAGTCTGTATTGTCCATCTTGCGCATCATACCGCCCCATCTGGTTTCGGGCTTTTGCAGATTACCCTTGGCATCCACATCCAGACTCAGGTTGTATGGACCTCTCTCCTGGGGATAGAAGGCCATATTTAGCACGTTCAGTGTGGAGTTGCTATTGTAAGAGGTTTGCGACTTATTGGGATACAATTCCAGTTCGTAGATAGCACGAACATAGTGGTTGGACAATTGGTCCTTGTCGCTCTTGATATGACTTGGAGTCAGTGTGGAACTGCGATTGGTAAATATGGGGTCCACACAATACCATGCCAGTAGGGCTCTGTTGTGTCCATAGCTTACATCGTTGGTCAGTCGGCTTTCCGAGAAGCGTCCAATAAGGTTTGTGTTTCTGGAAGGACTGGGTACCGACGACAATTGCCAATATGTGGGTTGGATGAGCGACGTCTTGCGCTTGGTGTCTTCAAAGTCGTCCAGATAAGAGGCACCACCCTGTGCCGTACTACTCTGCCCAGCCACCAATTGTGCCACCTGTGCATCAAAGTTGATTTGGCTGGGTTGTGTGGCATTAATAAAGGGGATGGCATCTATAGCGTTGGTCAACCATTGCGCCTTGTGCTTCCAGGATACGTGCATACCCCATAGCAAGTTGTTCAGCGCCTCATTGCCCATGCTCACCTTGGTGGTAAGTGGTTGCTCGGATAGGTACTGCATGGTACCACCGATGGTCAGGTCCTTGTTCACCTGATAGTCGGCATTCACTCCCACAAAGGTCTTGCGCTGCATACCAAAGGTCTCGTTGCTCTCCACGGAAGCGCTGATGGGCGTGCCTGCATCTATGATACTCTGGTTGATAATCGTCACGCGACCATTGTGATAATCCACTATATAGTCGGTATTCTCCACCAGAGTCACACCACCTGCCGTCACCACCACCGAACGGGGTGCTATGTTGGTAGCTCCCAGGTCTATCTCGTTGGCGGCAGAACCCTTGTACTGACCCGTGAGCAGGAACTTGTTCTTCTCGGCCATCTGCTTGGCGGCGGTCTTTGTGGTGTCGTATAGTTCCTCAAAGACGTACTTGTCTGCCATAGCTTTGCCTCCACGTGCTTCAATCCATTGGCGCAAGTGCTCACCAAAGGGTTCGGCCACGGGGAAGAAGATGCGACCCTTGTAGACGGTATATCCGTCCACAAAGTCAAACTGGCCATTGGCATGTGGCTTATTGTTGGCATCCAGGCGGTCCAGGTTCATCGCTCGCAAGAGGATGGTATTCTTCAGTGTATCCTCGGGCAGATAACTGAGGTACACACCGCTGGAATCTGATTGGAACTTGATATCCAGGCGGAACTTCTCCTTCTGCAAGGTGCTGGTGCCCAGAGAATATACATTGCGCATCATCAGCCTCCACGTGGGCAGGGAGGGACTATTGGTGCTTCCCTTAATCATCTTGACCATCAGGGCCTGATTGGTGCTGGTCAGGTCGCTGGAAAATTCACCTACCTGATACGTTTGGGCTCCGTAGGTATATTCGTATGCCACGGCCAGAATATCGTCTGGCTGTAGTGCTGTGTTCAGTGTGATGGTACCCAGTTCGGCATTCAGATGGTACTCGCTGGAGGATAGCAGGCGTGCGGATTGCAACTTATCATAATCGAAAGAGCCCTGCAGACTGTATTCTCCATCCAGAATATTGCCCACCTGACTGATGTCACGTATGTTGGCGTTTTCCACCAGTGTGGCATACTCGTTGTTGGCACGGTTGTGGGGCACCGTACCGCCTGCTCCCAACCATGGGCCGCGTATGTTCTGCGGTTCGCCCAAGTCGGTCAGTGCGATGATGTTTCGTGTATTGGTGGTGGTACCGGTCTTGTTGGTCACCCAGACCTCTATGCGTTTGATGTTCACACCACTGGCTATGGTGGGCAGAGTGCGCATGTTCTTGTCATAGGTATCGCGGAAATGCTGCGCCAGATAGAAGTGTTTGTTTTCTTCGTAGTCGGTAACGGATATCTCATAACTGGTGGTATTCGAACCGCCACTGCCCGATACGCTCTTGCTGGCCGATTTCTTCTGACCAAAGACGGTCTCCAGGGTAAGCTTACCAAACTGTACCTTCGTGTGCAAGCCAAACAAACTGCTCACACCTGGTATCAGACTCATATTGGAGGGCATGGATACGTTGCCAGCCTCTACCAATTTGATTATCTCGTCCTCCTTACCATCGTATTTCAACTTCAGATTCTGAGCATCATAGTCAAACGTTGCATCCGAATCGTACTTCAGATTGAGGTCCACCTTGTCGCCCACCTTGGCCGTAACGCTCAGGTTTATCTTCATATCAAAGTCCAGGCCAAAGGATTTTCTGCGACTGGCGGCCAAAGTGGGATTGTCCGTAGACTTCATATTGCCACCAATCTTCAGTTCCGACGAACCCTGGGTGCGAATGTGCACTCCACCGGGGCCAAAGATTTTCTCTGCCTGACCCAGCGAGAACCTCATGTCGGTAAAGTTGAACTTATCGTTGCCTTGCGTCTGGAAGAGTTCCTGATTTCTGTGCCTGTAGTATTGCGCCATGCTTTGACGCAGGCTCCAGTTCATATACTCGTCTGCACTCATGCTCATTGGCGGAGTAAGGTAACTGGTGGCCGTGGTTAGATTCAAACCAAAGGGATTACCTGGCAGGAAGCTACCCAGCTTTACATTGGTAGCATGCTTATCCCCATCCTTTCTGGCGGTAGTGGAGGCAGAGCCAGAGGTTGTGTTTTTCTTGTCGGAAGCAGCGCCCTTCTTGTCGGGCTTGGTAAGCGTGGTACCCACGTTGTAGGTATTGCTCACCTCGTCGTAAGACACCTCGGTCTTCAGATTGTCTGGATTCCTTAGATCGGTAGAGCGATAGCGCACATCGTCTTCCGTTTCGGTGGAAGTGCGGCGCACTGAATAGCGTGGCTTCTTGGTCTTAACTGTATCTGCGGATTCGGCACTCTTGCCCTTGTCATTAGAAGTCACTTGTGCGTATGCACGCGTAATAAAAAAAGGTTCGCATTCAGGCACAAAAAACCTGGTGATAGACGAAATTACGGCCATCACCAGCGACAAGAATATGATTTTCGTTCGCCTGTTCACGATATATTAAACGAGGTTCTGTCCTTGTTTATTGTGCTCAGAGCATTTTTAATGCCATTTTTATGACTTTCTCCACGGGAGCCGAGGGATCGTCGGCCAGTATCTTGCTCACCACCTTGGATGTGGGTGCAGGAGCAAAGCCCAGCATCACCAGTGCCTGTATGGCCTCATCTGCCACCACACTGTTCTGCACCACCACGGTATTGCCAGCGCTATTCTGACTGCTGGTAGCATCTGCTGCCACCGCCATTATCTTGTCTCCCAGGTCCACAATTATACGCTGTGCTGCCTTGGGACCGATGCCTTTGACCTGAGTCATCATCTTGGCATTACCACTGGAGATGATATTGCACAATTCCTGCGGAGTAAGGGCCGACAATATCATACGAGCCGTATTGGGACCTATACCGCTCACGGTGATGAGCAAGAGAAACACCTCGCGCTCCACCTTGGTATAGAAGCCCCACAACTGATGTGCATCCTCGCGGATAGACTCGTATATCCATAGCTTTACCTCGTCCCTGCCCTGTATCGCTGCATAGGTATTCAGGCTTATGCTGGCACCATAACCCACCCCCATACACTCCACTATCGCCATCGTAGGCTCTAGCTCGGTCAATCTTCCTTTCAGATATTCTATCATAGTTTGTATCAAATTCCGTGCAAAGATACAATAAAGATACACATTCTGTCCCTACTTGACGAAAAAAAATATATGGTAGGTTCTATAAATTAGGGATTGAGTTATATGATGTCTATTACGCAAAAGATTTTTATTATCTGAGCGCGACAAACCAATTTATAGAAGCTACCTAAACACGAAAGGCAAATAAATTTACCCTTTCCGCCTCCTCCTTCCACTTTCAAATGTTAAAGTTTGTTAAAACCGCAGCTTTAATGTTAAAAGATGTTAAAAGTCAACACCTTAGTTTGGAAGTTAGCATCATTTTCCTATATCTTTGCAGCGTCAAAAGTGATCATAAAACCAATGTTTAACCCGTCGCCAAAAGAAAGGAGCAGAATTAAGGTGGCACTACTAATTATCCAGAGAAACATAACATTAAAATCTGTAAAAGCTAAAAATCAATGGTTCCGCTTAAGCAGAAAACCATCAAAATCTAGATTTTAGCAAATCCAAGGGGTTGGAAACCATCAAAATCTAGATTTTAGCCAAATCCAAGGGGTTGGAAACCATCAAAACCTAGATTTTAGTCAAATCCAAGGGGTTGGAAACCATCAAAACCTAGATTTTAGCCGAATCCAAGGGGTTGGGAACCATCAAAACCTAGATTTTAGTCAAATCCAAGGGGTTGGAAACCACCAAAACATAGATTTTAGCACACAGATTATTTCATTAACCCTTAAATATCCTTATTAAGATGAATCAAATAGGTAATATCGCATTTAGTCAGATGACAGTAGGTCTATTCTGTGACACACACGTACAAGTAAACAACCTGATTAAGGCTACAGGTGCAGAAGCTCTTCACATAACCGCACAAGCATCCGAATATGACAGCCTCGTTAGTCAGCTGATGAGCATCGTCCGACGCTCTACCACTTACATCAGCACAGAAAAAATCAACAACCTTGACAAGGACCGCGACTGCGCTCTCGGAGTTATCATAAACATCGTGAAGGCCCACAAAACCAACACCATTGCATCCAAGCGCAATGCAGCTATGGAACTGGACGCAATGATATCACCCTATAAGGGAATTGGCACTCATGAGAAACGTACCGAAACACGCGAAGTAGCGGGTCTGCTCAGCGTACTTTCCTCCCAGGAGGCACAAGCCCATCTAGCCACACTTGCACTTACAGAGGAGGTAGAAGCCCTTACCCTGAAGAATGCACAATTTGACGTAGCATTCAATCAGAAGATGCAGGAAGAGGTTGAACGCATGCCCCAGACCAGCATCAATACCGACGAGCTTCGCAAGCAGATAGATGCCAAGTACTCCGAGATAGTGCAAACCGTCAATGCCTACGCCATTGTACAACCCTCTGAGGATATCAACAGCTTTATCAATCAAGTAAATGCACTTCTCACCCTCACCAAGCGTAGCATGGCCTCCATGGGTAAAGACAGCAACCAAGAAGACCCCACCGAGCCAGAGACTCCAGACACACCAGAGACTCCCGAAAGTGGAAACACTCCCGAAACCAGCGCATAGTAATTGATTAATATCATTATTGTTATTTAAGAACAGAGCAGTGAGGAATCCCCCACTGCTCTGCTTGTATATGATACCTGTCTTTTTACTCGTTCTAATTTAGGGATATAGTCGGTAACGTAAACACTGCGCCAGCAACTGTCCCCCTGAGACAGGTGGGACGAGGAGCGTAGCGAAGCGGAGGGGGTGGATAGTTTCGTCATCTGTACTCTGTACTCTGAATACTCGCTAATCGCTCAACGCTAATCGCTCATCGAGTAACCACCCACTCCTCTATGTTGCGAGTCTCCTTGCTCACGTTAGCGCCAATGCGGATAATTTCTCTGCCATCAGCGGCAAAGGGAAGTGCATAGTCCCTAGCATGGATTTGCTGCATGGCATCTTGCACACTGCCTTCAAACTTTAGCTCAATGATATATATGTACTTGTCTGTACCGATGAGCAAGTCTATGCGACCACGACTGGTGCGGTACTCTGCCTGAACATAAAAGCCCATCAACTTGGTGACGATATACATCACGTTCTGATAATGATTCTCCAATTCGCGTACCAGTTCGTAGGGAGTATCTGCCAGGAGGGATTGCATCAGTTGCATGAATCTGTTGGCATCACCACCTCGTAGGCTCAGCACAAAGTCTCGAACTATTGTCTTCTGAGCAGAAGTTTGGCAATACGTATAATATGGTAGGAGGAACTCAATGAATCCTTGGCGAACCTCTTCATTAGGATAATCCAGTTTGTACACATCAAACTCTTCATCATATCCTTTAATAGTCAGATAACCACTCTGAAAAAGAACAGGTACGGGATTGATATCTGCACGGTGGATACTGCTTAGAGCACTTTCAGACGTTTCATAGTTAGACAATGCTTGAAGGTCAAATCCAGACTTCTTCAACAACTCTACTAAGTACGTTGGTGTACCGGTGGCGAACCAATAGCTATCATATCTATTCTCGCTTAACGTCAAAAGTACACTAAAAGGATTATATATACCTACCGTATTTTCACAGAAATGATAGCCATCATACATACGTCGCAATTTCTCGTATGCTTGCTCCTTTGTTTGATTATTAGCAGCTGCCAGTTCTGCTATTACATCATCAAAGTTGGCATGCAATTCCGCCTCCGTAATACCACATACCTCTGCATAATGAGGACTCATTGAGATATCCTTCAGATTATTCAAGTCGCTGAACACGCTCACCTTGCCAAACTTGGTTACACCGGTAAGCATAGTAAATCGAAGGTCGGCATCGGCACTCTTTAGCACTCCGTAGAAAGCTTTCAGAGTGTTGCGGAACTGGTCCTGTAACTCCTCATTGCCAATGGCCTGGAGTATGGGTTTGTCGTACTCGTCAATGAGAACAACTACATTTTTACCCGTCTTTTGCTTGGCACAACGAATAAGATTGGCGAATCGCAATGACAAACTCTTATTGTTTTGTTCCGTACTATCATATTGCGTCTCCCATTTCCGAAGATTTGTATCCAACAAGTTTTCCAACTCTTCCAAAGTCACATACCTCTCGGCATTCAGATCAAGATGTATCACAGGATACTCCGTCCAATCCTTTTCCAAGTCAGCTATGGCGAGTCCATCAAACAGTTCCTTCTTGCCCTCGAAGTATGCCTTCAAGGTAGAAAGCAACAGGCTCTTACCAAAGCGAC
>JAFOCV010000069.1 GCA_017381015.1 Bacteroidaceae bacterium | reverse complement strand
CTGCTGCTGGTTAATCGCAACGGAGTTGCTGGTGAATCGTCGCCTTGCGACTGGGTATCCTTTAACCGTTGCTCCGCAACATTAACCTGCGACCCTGTCGCTATTAACCGCTGCTCTGCAGCTTTTAACCTTTCGTCTTCGTCCGAATAAAGGAGAAAGCAGAAAGCAGTAATGAGGAAAGATAAACCCCAACTTTTCGCCTTAGGCAGAAAGTTGGGGTAAATACTATATTGCCAAAAACTACCATTGACTACGGAAGAACTTTCTTTTTCCCGTTGACAATATATACACCAGGCATTAGTTCACTTTTCTTCTGGGGTAAGCGCTGACCGTTAAGATTGTATATCACTATACTCTCAGATTCACTTACCTTTTCCTCTGTGATATTTGTTGGGTCGATATAGTGTAAGGTAAACAGGACCTTGTATTCGTACTGATATGAGTTTCTTGCCTTAAAAGAAATATCAAATTTATATTCATAATCATCATCGAAATACATATTAACGTTAAAAATATATTCTACTTTTAATTTATCATTTTCAACTTTAACGCTTAACCAATAATCAAAGGCATCTACTTCGTAGCATGTATCAGGAATAACAAATTCCAATCCTGCTGGATCATAAACATAATCACGGAGGTTCAATTCAAAACTACCCTCTATCTCCGATGTGTATAAATTCATTTTCACGCTATCTTTTGCTATAGGTCCGGATTCTGTAATTACCTCATTGACAGAATATGATAATTGTAGTTGTTTTGACGAAGCAGAAGCGCCAGGTGCAGAGTAGTTAATCGTAAGCGGATATGTTCCTAATGGTGTGGATTGTTCCACATTAAAGGTCAGGCGGAGGTTTCCTGAACCTTTATCATACTTATGAGCAACTATTCCGTTAGGTTCCTCTATGCTAACTGTTTCCACATTGATGCAAGGCAAAATCACCTCGCAAATTGGTAGTGAGTGATTATATACCGAACATGGACGATGAGTGATTATATTAGAAGTGTTTAATGGGTTATAAATCTGTGCGCCATCAGCTACCTCCATACTAACGAATGCGGAGCGCTGAGATTTATTGCCAAAAACATCAACAGCCTCTATTGTGTATGACTCAGAGTTCATGTGTTTATCCACTACACAAAAATCTTTTGAAGCAGAAGTCTTTACCGTAAACAATGGTTCCGTTGTATCATCTGCATAGACAGAGCAATAGGCAACCTGATTTCCTTTTGCATCAGTGGGCACCTTCCATGTGAAAACCGCACAAGAGTCATTGACGGAAGTGACTTTAAAGTCAGTAGGACAATCGGGGGCTATTCCCGTATCGTCGCTCAGCGCAGCATAAGCATCCAGAATACCAGCACCAAGTTTATTCCTATAAGGATAACCTGCCTGATACTTGTCAACCTCTGCGGAAGAGCGAAGTAACCTCCTTTTAACCTCAACTGGTGTAAGTGACGGCGAGGCGAATTTGGATACAACCAGTGCCGCAACACCAGAAACATGTGGGCAAGCCATGGAAGTTCCATTCATAAATCCATACCCGTTGTTAGTAATAGTACTATAAACACCATTTTCCTTATTGACTTTCTCTCCACCAGGTGCAGAAATATCAATCCAACTACCGTAGTTAGAGAATGTCGAACGCATTCCAGTACTTGCCACCGAGGCAACTGTTATCAAATTTTCTTTTGGCAGTTCAGGATCGCCAAAAGGATAATTTGGAGTTTCTTTATTATCATTTCCTGCTGCAAAAACGACCAATCCACCATTCATCGGACTTTGCTCATATTGACCAGCATTTTCCATGAAATACACGATTGCTTCACGAATTACAGGTGCTTCTCGGACTCCCCAACTGTTAGATGATATTACTGCACCATTGTCTGCAGCATATACATATCCTCGCGCTATCTCTTTATCAGGGTTCGTTTGAAGAGCAAGCCCAATACTCATTATCCTAACACCAGTATCTACTCCATCACCTCCGGCAATACCGCACACACCTATTCCATTATTGTTGACTGCTGCTATCGTTCCTGCCACATGAGTGCCATGGTTTTTGAATGGTTGTTGACCAGAAAGGTTTAACCCATGAATATCATCAACATACCCATTGCCGTCATCATCGACATCTGGCTGGCCATTGGCCTCAATCTCATTCACCCACATATTTGGAGCAAGGTCTGGATGGGTATAGTCTATCCAGTCGTCCATCACGGCAACTACCACATTTCGCTTTCCCTGTTCTATTTCCCATGCCTTTGGCAAGTTAATGTTACAAGAACATGAGTCATAGTAATGCCATTGCTTTTCATAAAGTGGGTCGTTCATAGAAACAGAGCGTGTACTCTTACTTGTAATGACGGGAGATTCCACAGGTATGATGGGAACATCAGGCATTTCAATTAACTTTGTGGCCCTAACATGTTTAATGCCCTTCTTCCCCTCAAACTTTTCCACCGGGGCCTCAACGAGATACCATAAATGCAACCCTGCCTTGCGATGGCGTTCCTCTATCTCCTGATTGGGAGCATAAGGTATCAACCTCTCAAAAGTAAGCTTAGGATTACCGGCTATTATCGAATCAGCAAAATATTCACTCTCAAACTTAATTTGAGTTTGTGCATTACCCAATAGACCGTATGCTGCAATGCACATTAAAAGGATTCTTTTCATTTTGTATGGTAAATGATGAATACTTGTTACATATTCTATTTTCAGGGAGATTACTCATAACTCATGACAACGACTGTCTCGCCCTCCTCCAGTGCGGCCTTTATGTTCTTACCGCCACTCTTGACCTTACAGAGGCTGATGTCGTCGCCCATTACTTCGACTATCTTGATTACGCCCAGCTCTCTCTTGGCATACCTTCCACCAATAGTTTTTACGGAATAGACGGTAAAACGCATATCCACTCTTGCAGAATTAGTAGAACCTATGTCAATATATACCTCTTTCTGCTTGTCCTTCTTTGCCAGTCCTGCCTCTATGATGGAGGCATTCAGGGGGTAGAGTTTGTTATAATGACGTGCCACCCTTGATGAAAGCAGTATCAATGCTTCGTTGATGGCCTTGTCCTCCGATTTCACCCAATTCAAGTCATGATTGGTAATGTAAAAGGTATGACTGTCTACGATATGACCATCGTGTACATCCTTTACATGAACCGTCACCTCTATCTGTGCCTTATACACATTGTATGGTATGGTTTTCTTGTCCACCGGAGTAAAAAGTTCTGTAGTGGTACTTATGCTATTTATTGTGCCGCTGACACAAAACGCCGGAGTATCCTCATCAATCTCCCCATCCTTGAACTCCCCTTCAATGGTATGGAATCTCCTTACCTTGCCTAAACCAGACAGAACACATGCTCGGACGGAAGCTGCATATTTGTCTCTATGCGTAGTCACAGAACCCATGGCCAATGCCTGGCCAATGGTCCCGAGTACAGAACCAACTGATACTTTTTCCTGCTTTGGCGTGTATTCTATTTCGCCAAAAGCAACTTTATATATTGTATTTCTATCTGCCTGGGCAAATGTGCATAATGGTATACATAGCCACAGCACCAGTATTGAACAAAAATTGCTCTGTCTCATTTTTCGTTGTAGTTAATTGTAAGAAAAATCCCTACCATGTATACATATGCATATTACACATCAAATACATGGTAGGGAATAAAGAAACAAGACTCATCTACTTAATTATTGTTGTCAATGTTCCTGTTCTACTAAATGTAAAATGATTAACGGTATTGAAAAACCCTGTAGGAATCTTCTCTGCAACCAAACTGCCCTTTTCCTTTATCGAATCAAGACTTTTATTTTCATAAATATACACAATCTCCCCCTTTTCATCATGCACAAAAGATACATAATGATAGCCGTTACGGGAATAAGAAACTGAATCTATGGACGCCATGTCTTTATCCTCCTTTAAAGTATAATATTTCTTAAAGATATGAGTGCATGGAAGTTGTTGTTTTTCAAATGTGATAGACCATGTTGTATCTGTAACGATATAAGATGTTGTATCTTTGCCATCAGAATACTCTAATACAATATTGCAGTACTCTAACATGTCTTCGGTTTCAACATTTGTATATCCAAAACTCACTGTTGTTGGTTTTATGCCCTCTATCTTGTAACTATAAATTTCCGTTTCATTATTAACAGATATACGAGTAACATACAAGTCATAACTGCCTTTAAATTTCATTTCCTTGAGTTTTTCTTCTGCTTTCTTACATGCTTCAATTATCTTGTTGTCGCAATCATCTGTTTTGCCTTCCATCTGGAAATTTTTGCTACTAATGCCCAAAGCATTCATATAGGTTTCTTCTATAGTTTTCATTTCTGAAAGAAAACTAAGATCATTAGCACTGAAGCCTACTTGTGTAATTCCCATTTTGTAAACATTGGGTCCAGAAACAACCTCTTCCTCGCATGAAGTCAATGCGAAGGGCACACACATCAATGCAATTAGCATCATTGACTTGAAAATATATGACAATTTCATAATTTTAATTGGTTAATTGATTAATATTTAAGGGTTAAAAGTATTTTTTCTCATCACTACATATACACATCACTTACACCACAACGAAAGTTGTGTCGCCTCGTGGCTCCGTAGAGGACATTAATAGACTTAATTGGGTTCTGACATGGATACAAAAAAAGCGTGGAGCCAGTCCTGATGCTCGTTCCACGCGTTAAGGCTCTCGCATTGCCCAGTTAGTCGAAACGAGCAACGCTGAAAGCCCCACGCCGATGAGTATATAAAACACACTCAAAAGCATATCACCCAAAAGGGTAAATATCCAATGAGGGCTGTATATAAACATCCCATGAGGCGTTCTCGTTGCTTTGTTTTTGACTAACTGCTTGAATTTGCGAGATTCTAACGCGTCAAAACCAAAGCGTTCAGTTACGCCTTTTATGTACATGTGTCTTGCCCGCTTCCACCCCAAAGGGGCTTTCAGCAAGTGCAAAGACATCACAAAGATAACGAATTATTCCTGAAATTAGGAAATATTAAGAATTTATTTTTTTCTATTCCTCAAAAAAGAGGAATCAACAACACCTGCTTCAACCCAAATGGGTCAAACTTACCCCCCCAATCGCTCATTAGCCTGTTACGCGCTAATGACCAATTGGGGTTAAAGAGCCTGTCAGCAGCACTCTTGCTTTTCAGATGGTGTGACCAACCAATACGCCTTTCATTTGCTCACGGCCAAGGCGGGCAATGGATTCTGCCTCGTCGTAGTCGTAAAAGCCATAGTCTCCGAGGTTTACATTAAGGTATATGTCGGGGGGAGTGAGACGAAGGGCCATTTCTGTGTTGCGCTTCATCAGGACAAGGAGGGTGTCGTAGGTGAGGGAAATGTAGTTGTTGCTAAGTGCATCAAGTCCTGCCTGTATCTTTCGAGACAACTTTCGCAGGGGTGATGGAATGATTGAGCCCTCCTGCTGGCTGTTGTCTTCATCGTCCCATTCATAATTGTCAAGATTGACGGCAACAAGCACATCGCCTTCTGTGCGTGCCACACGGTCGAGAGGCAGACCGTTGCTCATAGCACCATCTATAAGCAACATGTCGCCTTGCTCAACAGGAGTAAAGACCATGGGGATGGATATGCTGGCACGAATGGCGTCGTACAGGCTTCCTGATGAAAAGACCACTTCGCTACCAGTCTTCAGATCTGTTGCAACGGCACAATACGGTATAGGCAGGTCTTCTATCAGACAATCTGGCACAATAGCCTTTAGGGCGTCCATCACTCGTTCGCCCTTTAGGAATGAATTGGAATTGAAGGTAAAGTCGGCAAGATTGAAGACATCCCTGTTGGTCAAGTCGTACATCCATTCCTTCACCTTGTCCAAACCACCGGCGGCATAAATTCCACCTATGAGCGCACCCATGGAAGCACCTGCTATGGAAGTTATCTCATAGCCACATTCTTCCAGTGCCTCAATGGCACCTATGTGGGCAAAGCCCTTTGCTCCGCCACTGGCCAGCACCAGTGCAACCTTTTGCTTGGGGGATGTTGGCATACACCTTATTTAATATATGGGGACTACTTGATGTTGTCAACCAAACGGAACAGACGGTTCCAACGGATAGCGCTCAAACCGCCACGGTCGGGATCCATGGACAACCAGATGACAATAGGCTTGCCCACGATGTGGTCCTCGGGAACAAAGCCCCAATAGCGCGAGTCGGCACTGTTGTGACGATTGTCGCCCTGCATCCAGTAGTAGTCCATCTTGAAGGTGTATTCGTTGGTTTCCTTGCCGTTTATCAGTATACGGCCGTCGTCGGTAACCTGCAGGTCATTGCCCTCATAAATGCGTATGGGACGTTCGTAGACAGGAAGGTTCT
>JAFOCV010000068.1 GCA_017381015.1 Bacteroidaceae bacterium | reverse complement strand
GGTAAAAACTCCCAAGAAGGGTAACTTCTCTACAAGAAACTCCCAAGAACTTTACGCCGAGTGGAATTTGCTTCCATTCGGCTTTTTTGTGTCGTACCTTTGCAATGCGAAAGGGAAACACAGCCTTCCTCGCCGAGCTCTTTGACATACTGATTTTAAGCGACGAGCGACAAGATACATTATTAATTCATACTAAAGCACTGGCTCAAAGGAGGGCCAGTATAAACATCATCAAACAATGAATAATATCAAGATTTTCGAGAATCAAGAATTTGGTGCCATCCGCACCATGAGTGATGAACAGGGCAATCCTCTCTTCTGTGCCAAGGACGTTTGCGATGCACTGGGGTATAACAATAGTCGTGACGCTATGCGAAAACATGTCGAAATTGATGATGTAGCAAAACGCGACACCATGGATGCGCTGGGCAGAATGCAACCAACCACCTTCATCAATGAATCCGGCCTCTACTCCCTTATCCTCTCTTCCAAACTGGAGAGCGCACGAAGGTTCAAGCATTGGGTCACCAGCGAAGTGCTTCCCTCCATCCGCAAGCAGGGTGGATATATGGTGGCACGCCCCGACGAGAGTGACGAGGTGATTATGGCTCGTGCCTTGCAGATCATGCAAGCCACCATACAGCGCCGTGACGAGGAGATTGCCACCCTGAAGCCCAAGGCGGAATACACCGACCAGGTGCTGGACTCCATCACATGCCTCACCACCACGCAGGTGGCAAAGGGTATGGGAATGACCGCCAACGAGCTGAACCGCATCCTCTGCCAAAAGCACATTCAGTACAGACAGAGCGGTCAGTACCTGCTCTATGCTCCCTTTGCCCGACAGGGATTGGCACAGAACCGCACACGCACCTTCCGCGACCTCTTCGGTGCTGTTCACACCACCAGCCAACTGGTATGGACAGAGAAGGGAAGACAATTCATCTATCATTTGTTGAACAAGAAAATAGCAATCTAAACACACACATTATGAAAGGATTTTTCAAAGTACAAAAACAGGGCGAGCCTATCCAAATCCCTAGCCAGAAGGCTGAAGGAGGCCAGTTGACCAAGTCGATGATTACGCTGCAGGAACTTGGCGGCAAGTATGCTAATACGTACTTGTGCACAATGTTTGGCAATACTGCCTTGTGCAAGTGGACACCAGGAGAGTTGGTAATCGCTAGCCTCAGATTTGAGGTAAGAGAACACAATGGTAATAGTTACCAGGACATCGTGGTAAACGAGATACAGAATCTCAAGAATACACCATTTTAGAAAACACAAAATTATTAACCGAGTAAGGGTTTGAGAGGAGTCTCATGAGTGAAAAGCCGGCACCTTCACACTCCTAAACTCACAAGCAAAACAATCGGTTTCTTATGAAAAAAAATAAAAGAATCACCACATCAGGTAAAGTAAAAATAGATACTACCACATTGTATAGTGAACACCTGATTAGAATAGATGCCTGTGAATGGAGCGAAACGGAGGATATTGCACCAGATGGCGCAGTTAGTTTCAAGGGACGCACCATCATAGAGCCTGGAGCGAGGATAATAATCAAGCCTTATCGTAGCAATACCGGAAGCAGATACAAGCAGGTATTTGAAACGGATCATTGCACAGTGATGCTTACGCAAAGAGGTGCTATAATAGAGAAATGGCGCTTCAAAAAGTCAATGACCAACGGCGACATCCTGGAAGCCAGAAAGAGAGAGAATGCGCGTATCAATGCTTTCTACAAGGCATTTGAAGCCTGAAAACGTGAGTTAACCATAACATAAAAATAGCATGAACAAGAAATATTTTACATGTATTGGCAGGGGACACGGTGCTCCTGCCATCCCTGCCACCAGAGAGCAATGGGAGGCAATGAGACAGCAGCAATGGCTAAAGGACATGTGCAGCAAGATAGAAGCTGGCGAGGAAGAACTGAAAAGCCGTCTGCCCATCTGGACACCTTCGTGCGCCGAGTTTAAGGACAATCATCGTGCCGTGAAGGATGCCGTAAAGCCACTGGCACGACTGATGATGGATTTTGACCAGAAGGGGCATTCCAAGGAAATCCTTGCCAAGGCTATGCAACTGAATGATGAAGGCAAATGGGAGGTACTGCTGGTGGAAGAGAGCGTAAGACGTGGCACACACGTGCTAATCACTATGCCAAAGGACATGACACCGCAGGAGGCACAGGAGAGATTTTCTGCCGACGTGGGTTTTCAAGCCGACCCTGCACTGAAGGACGTATCACGATGCATATATATGGTGCCACAGGAGTACACATTGTTCGTATCGGAAAATCTATTCGAAGCAGGCCTCTCACTCCCCTCACCATCCCTCACACAAATGGAGGGAGTAGATACAACCCAGGAACAGGACAATATACTCCCCTCCATAAGGAATGAGCAGGTGGCTGAGTCTTTCCACTATCCCTCCACCTATCAGACAATCCCATACCCCCTCATACTAGAAGTCCTGGAAGAGCAGATGGGTGGAACACCCGAGCACGGGAGCCGAAATAATTTCATCTTCTCCATGGCGTGCCACCTCAGATACATCTGCGATGATGACCCCGAATGGATAGCCAAGGTACTACCCACCTATGGCGAGAGCCGCGACAAGTGGATGGCCACCATCAGGAGCGCATGCAATCGCAATCAAACCAAGCGCATGCCTCGCATCATGGAGCGCACGCTGGAGGTATGCAAGAGCAGATTGGGAATGCAAGAGGAGCAGGAGGAAGTGGCCGAGCAAGATGCAGACACTCCACCACCAATGCCCAAGAACCTGCCTCCGCTGATCAAGCTGCTCATCAGTCGCACTCCCGACATCTACAAGGCTGCCGTGGCTCACGCCGTATTCCCAGCACTGGCCACACACCTGTGGCAGACACGCTTCCGCTACATAGACAATGT
>JAFOCV010000005.1 GCA_017381015.1 Bacteroidaceae bacterium | reverse complement strand
GTTTGGGCTTGAGAATTACATTGGATTAAAAAAGACAGATACAAGATATGGCTTTTAAGAAAGAAACCAAGGTGAAGAACAACTTCACCAAGATAACCATCGGTTTGGCATCTCCCGAAGAGATTCTTGAGAACTCTTTTGGTGAGGTGTTGAAGCCCGAAACCATCAATTATCGTACATATAAGCCCGAACGTGACGGTTTGTTCTGTGAGCGCATTTTCGGTCCCACCAAGGACTACGAATGTCATTGCGGTAAGTACAAGCGTATCCGTTACAAGGGTATTGTGTGTGACCGTTGTGGTGTAGAGGTTACTGAAAAGAAGGTTCGCCGTGAGAGAAGTGGTCACATCCAGCTTGTTGTCCCCGTGGCACATATTTGGTATTTCCGTTCTCTTCCCAATAAGATTGGCTACCTTTTGGGTATGCCAACCAAGAAACTTGATAGCATCATTTACTACGAGCGTTATGTGGTTATTCAGCCAGGTGTTCTTGGCCCACGTGACGACAAGGATGATAGAGATATTCAGGATGGTGTTGTTCGCGAAGGCGATTTGCTTACCGAGGAAGAATACATCTCTTTGGTAGACCGCTTGCCACGCGACAATCAGTACCTTGAAGACAACGACCCCAATAAGTTCGTTGCCAAGATGGGTGCGGAGGCTATTTTGGATATGCTTCAGCGTGTAGACTTGGATAAGTTGAGCTACGAATTGCGTGATACAGCAAACACCGAGGGTGCACAGCAGCGCAAGAACGAGGCTTTGAAGCGTCTACAGGTAGTAGAGAGCTTCCGTGCTAGCCGCGAGATAAACAAGCCCGAGTGGATGATTCTTCGCATATTGCCAGTAATTCCACCCGAGTTGCGTCCTCTTGTTCCACTTGATGGTGGCCGTTTCGCAACCAGTGACTTGAACGATTTGTATCGTCGCGTTATTATCCGTAACAACCGTCTAAAGCGTTTGTTGGAAATCAAGGCACCTGAGGTTATTTTGCGTAACGAGAAGCGTATGCTTCAGGAAGCAGTAGATAGCTTGTTTGACAATAGCCGTCGCGCTAGCGCAGTTAAGTCAGAAAGCAATCGTCCTCTTAAGTCTTTGAGCGATTCGCTAAAGGGTAAGCAAGGTCGTTTCCGTCAGAACCTGTTGGGTAAGCGTGTAGACTATAGTGCACGTTCAGTTATCGTTGTAGGTCCTGAGTTGAAGATGGGTGAGTGCGGTCTGCCCAAGTTAATGGCAGCAGAGTTGTACAAGCCATTCATCATCCGCAAGCTTATCGAGCGTGGTATCGTTAAGACAGTTAAGAGCGCTAAGAAGATTGTTGACCGCAAGGACCCCGTTATCTGGGATATCTTGGAGAATGTAATGAAGGGTCATCCCGTGCTATTGAACCGTGCACCAACACTGCACCGTTTGGGTATTCAGGCATTCCAGCCCAAGATGATTGAGGGTAAGGCTATTCAGTTGCATCCCCTTGCATGTACTGCGTTCAACGCCGACTTCGACGGTGACCAGATGGCTGTGCATTTGCCTTTGTCAAACGAGGCAATCCTTGAGGCACAGTTGTTGATGCTTCAGAGCCACAATATTCTAAATCCCGCCAATGGCGAACCTATCACTGTGCCCTCACAGGATATGGTGCTAGGTCTATACTATATTACCAAGCTACGTCCCGGTGCTAAGGGTTCTGGTATGAGCTTCTATGCACCTGAGGAAGCAATCATCGCATTCAACCAGAAGCGTGTAGAGATTCATGCTCCTATCAAGGTTGTTGTTGATGACCTCCTAGAGGATGGTAAGCTAGGTAAGCGTCAGGTAGAGACTTCTGTAGGTCGTCTTATTGCCAATGAGATTATTCCTGCTGAGATTGGTTACTTCAATGACGTAATCGCAAAGAAGACCTTGCGTGGTTTGATTACCAAGGTAATTAAGAGCGTAGGTGTTGCTCGTGCATGTGAATTCTTGGATGGCATCAAGAATCTTGGTTACAAGATGGCTTACGAGGGTGGTTTGTCATTCAACTTGGGTGATATCATCGTACCCGAAGAGAAGGCAGAACTTGTACAGCGTGGTAACGACGAAATCGAGCGCATCACCATGGACTATGGTATGGGTTTCATTACCGACAAGGAGCGTTACAATCAGGTTATTGAAACCTGGACTAAGGTAAACAATGACTTGTCTAAGATTCTTATGAAGACCATGGCCGAGGCCGAGCAAGGTTTCAATGCCGTATACATGATGCTTGACTCAGGTGCCCGTGGTAGTGCAGGTCAGATTAGCCAGTTGTCTGGTATGCGTGGTTTGATGGCTAAGCCTCAGAAGGCTGGTGCAGAACCTTTGACCATTGAGAACCCCATTCTTTCTAACTTTAAGGAAGGTATGAGCGTGCTAGAGTACTTTATCTCTACTCACGGTGCTCGTAAGGGTCTTGCGGATACTGCGTTGAAGACTGCCGATGCTGGTTATTTGACACGTCGTTTGGTTGACGTATCTCATGACGTTATCATCACCGAGGAAGACTGTGGTACATTGCGTGGTCTAGAGTGCACCGCCCTCAAGAATGGCGACGAAGTAGTTAGCTCACTATATGACCGTATCCTGGGTCGTGTCAGCGTACATGATGTGATACATCCCACTACAGGTAAGATGATTGTTGCTTCTGGTGACGAAATTACCGAGGCTAAGGCTAAGGAGATTGAGGATAGCCCCATCGAAATGGTTGAAATCCGTTCAGTACTTACTTGTGAAAGCCGCAAGGGTGTATGTATGAAGTGTTACGGTCGCAACCTAGCATCCAGCCGTATGGTACACAAGGGCGAGGCAGTTGGTGTAATCGCTGCTCAGTCTATTGGTGAGCCTGGTACACAGTTGACATTGCGTACCTTCCACGCCGGTGGTGTTGCTGGTAACGCAGTTGCCAATGCGCAGATTAAGTCTAAGTACGAGGCACGTCTGGAGTTTGAGGAACTACGTACAGTAGAGTCAAATGCTGATGGCGGTAGTGCTCAGATTGTAGTTAGCCGTTTGGCCGAGGTGCGCTTCGTAGAGCCCAAGACAGGTATTGTATTGCTCACTCAGGACGTTCCCTACGGTAGCACACTATTCAAGCAGGATGGTGACATCGTACAGAAGGGCGATATTATTGCTCAGTGGGACCCCTTCAACTCGGTTATCGTTACTGAGGCTGCAGGTAAGGTTAAGTTTGAGGATGTTATCGAGAACGTAACCTATCGTGTAGAAACTGACGAAGCAACCAAGCAGAGCGAATATATTATCATCGAGTCTAAGGACCGCAACAAGATTCCCGCATGTCACATCTTGGATGAGAATGGCGAATTGTTGCGTACCTACAACTTCCCCATTGGTGGCCACATTGCTATTACCGATGGTGCAGAGGCTAAGGTTGGTGAGATTCTAGTTAAGATACCTCGTGTAGTAGGTGGTGGCGGTGATATTACCGGTGGTTTGCCTCGTGTAACAGAGTTGTTCGAGGCTCGTAACCCAAGTAATCCTGCTGTTGTAGCCGAAATCGACGGTGTTGTTACCATGGGTCGTTTGAAGCGTGGTAACCGTGAGATTACCATTACCTCACGTGTAGGTGACGTTCGCAAGTATCTTGTGCCCATCTCTAAGCAGATTCTTGTACAGGACAACGACAACGTACGTGCTGGTACTCCCTTGTCAGACGGTGCTATCACACCTGCCGACATTTTGGCCATCAAGGGCCCCACTGCCGTTCAGGAATACATCGTTAATGAGATTCAGGACGTATACCGCTTGCAGGGTGTAAAGATTAACGACAAGCACTTCGAGGTTATCGTACGTCAGATGATGCGTAAGGTACAGATTGTAGAACCAGGCGATACCCGTTTCTTGGAAACACAGGTTGTAGACAAGCAAGAGTTTGCCGAGGAGAACGACCGTATCTGGGGCAAGAAGGTTGTTGTCAACGCTGGTGACAGTGAGACAATGCATGCAGGTCAGATTGTAACCTCTCGCCGTTTGCGTGATGAGAACTCATTGCTCAAGCGTCAGGACAAGAAGATTGTAGAGGTTCGCGATGCAATGCCTGCTACATCTACTCAGATTCTACAGGGTATCACCCGTGCATCTTTGGCAACAAGCTCATTCATGAGTGCTGCATCCTTCCAGGAGACCACTAAGGTTCTTAACGAGGCAGCCATCAATGGTAAGAGCGACTACCTAGAGGGTATGAAGGAGAACGTAATCTGCGGTCACTTGATTCCTGCTGGTACGGGTATGCGCGAGTACGAGAAGATTGTTGTAGGTTCTCGCGAGGATTACGAACGTACTGTAGCAAACCGTAAGGCACGTCTTGACTTTGATGATTTTTAATCAATACAATTAATCTATGAATAAAAAGCGCTTTGCCAGAGCAGTAATGCCCTGACAGAGCGCTTTTTGTTTAACTATAATAGAATGACCATATGTTTATACATGAAATCAAACTAAAGGTTCGCGACTATGAGTGTGACCTACAGGGTATTGTGAATAATGCCAACTATCAGCATTATCTGGAGCATGCACGTCATGAATTCCTGTTGGAGCGCGGTATCAGTTTTGCCGAAATGCACGAGCAGGGTATTGATGCCGTAGTAGCCCGTATTCAGATGGATTTCAAGGTGCCCCTGCGCAGCAGAGATGAATACATCTGTCGCCTCAATGTGAAGAAGGAAGGTGTCAGGTATGTTTTCGTCCAGCAGATACATCGTGCCAGTGATGACAAGGTGTGCCTCAAGGCCAAGGTAGATACCGTTTGTCTGCAGAACGGCCGTCTGCTAGCCGCTTGTCCCGACTTGGATGCAAAACTTTTCGCTGAACAAGACTCTCAAGCTCTCGCCGAATGAGACTCCCCAGCCTTGATAGAAATATTCTGAGCATAGCGCTTCCCAGTATTATTAGCAATATCACAGTTCCACTCTTGGGAATGGTTGATGTTGCTATTACTGGTCATATGGGCGACGTAGCAGTTCGTGATGCCATGCCAGCATCTTTCTACGTCTCAGCCATTGCCGTTGGCGGTATGCTCTTTAATATAATGTATTGGCTCTTTGGCTTTCTGAGAATGAGCACCAGTGGAGAGACGGCCCAAGCCTTCGGCAGCCAGGATTCCTTCTCTCAGTTTTACATCCTGGTCAAGGCCCTTCTTTTGGCCTCCCTCTTTTCGGTCGTCCTATTACTGCTCTCGCCCCTGGTCAGAGATATTGCCATGTGGTATATCCATCCCGAGACAGAGGTAGATGCTCTTGCTCGCACATATTTTAATATCTGCATATGGGGAACATTGCCCAGCCTGGGACTCTTCGTACTCAATGGGTGGTACATAGGTATGCAAAATTCTCGTATCCCTATGTTGGTGGCTATAGGACAGAATGTGCTCAATATCCTGGCCAGTATAGTGCTCGTCTACGCTTTCCATATGCGTATCGAGGGAGTTGCCTATGGCACACTCCTGGCTCAGTGGATGGCATTCATTGTGGCCATATTATTCTGCTTCAAACGGTATAGCTCCCTTTGGAAGAGCCAAAGGCATAGTCTGCCCTCGCTGGGTGTGCTATGGCGTCAGACTCTCGGTTTCAATGCCACCAACCGTCAGCACTTTTCCCTCTTTCTTCGCACACTCTGCCTGATAGTAGTACATTTTATGTTCATTGCCGCAGGTGCAGCTCAGGGTAGCGTGGAACTAGCCGTCAATACTCTGTTGATGCAGTTCTTTACCATCTATAGTTACTTCATGGATGGCTTTGCCTATGCTGGCGAAGCATTGGTGGGCAGGTCCATTGGTGCTGGAGACAGAGAGGAGTACCATAATTTGATTAGACGATTGTTTCTTTGGGGTGGGGCAGTGGCGCTGGTCTTTGTAGCCTTGTACCTTTTTGGTGGAGACCATTTCATGTCAGTGCTCACAGACGATGTGCAGGTGCTTCAGAGGATTGGCACCTATCTTCCATGGACTCTTCTGCTTCCCCTTTGTGGCATGGCTTCCTTTATGTGGGATGGAATATATATCGGAGCTACTGCCGTGCGAGAGATGCTCATCTCCATGGCTATCTCCATGCTGGTGTTCTTGCTGGGCTACTATACGCTGGTTCCCCTCTACGCCAATCATGGGTTGTGGCTCTCTTTTCTGGCCTATCTCTCATGCCGAGGACTGATGCAGACTATCATGCGAAGAAAGATTTTTTCGTAAATGCTTGGTTGCTTCGCCAAAATGAGGTAATTTTGTGCAGCATTTACTAACAAATAAAACTATACTAACTATGTTGTTCGAACAAATAAGCAAAGATATTGTCGTGGCAATGAAGGCCAAGGACAAGGTTCGTTTGATGGCATTGCGCAATGCCAAGAAGTATTTCCTTGAGGCACTCACTGCACCTGGAGCTGATGCAGAACTTTCAGACGAGCAGGCTCTCAAGATTCTCTCCAAGTTGGTCAAGCAGGGCAAGGATACTGCCCAGTTGTACATAGAGCAGAATCGTCCCGACCTGGCAGAGGAAGAGATGGGACAGGTAAATGCCCTAGAGGCATATCTCCCCAAGGCTCTTACCGAGGAGGAACTAGAAACTGAATTGCGCACTATCATTGCCGAGGTTGGTGCTACCAGTGCCAAGGAAATGGGCAAAGTAATGGGTGTGGCCAGCAAGCGTTTGGCTGGTCGTGCCGATGGCAAGGCTATCTCTGCCAAGGTGAAAGAACTATTAGCCTAAGGCAGAATCCCGAGTACAGAATTGATAGAATAGATATGGGTGAGTATTGCCACTAATACTTGCTGACCCAGTATAAGCATTAATCGCCGTAGCATATACCTGCCACGGCGATTAATGCTTAATTTATGTCCATGCTGCTTCAGATAGTGTGTTGTCCTCATTACGCACAAAGACATAGTGGCTGATACCGTAAAGCTGTTACTGGATAGCTTGTATGCATTTCTGAGGATAGATAGCATTGTCTGGTCTTGGGGAGAAATTTTTCCGCCTTGAGAGAGGACCTCCCAAGTTTGAGGAATGGGATTTTGGGCTGGGAAAACCATTCCCGAAGTCTTGGAATTGGTTTTCCGAAGGCAGAAAACCATTCCCGGAGGTTGGGGATTGCAATTTCGGATTGCGAAACCTATCCCCAAAGTTGTGGAATGCTGGCGCAAAATGCGAAACCATTCCGCAGAAATGAAAAGTCTAATCGCAAAATGCGCCGCATGCTTTTTTTCTGAAAAGTCTAATTTCCAACCCGGAATTGGACTTTTTATTTT
>JAFOCV010000067.1 GCA_017381015.1 Bacteroidaceae bacterium | reverse complement strand
TCTCGTTAAAAACACTCATGTCACAAACTCGAAGAGCTTTGAAATAGGGCTTTTCCTCATCGATTTCTTCAACCTCGTCAAACAAACCGTAAAGTACTTTAAAGTTATTTGGTACGTTGCCATAGGGCAAAGCACTATAGGTGAGCCCACTTATGCCCACACCATTCTCCTTGTACATCAGGAAGTCTGCGTAAAACATTAACTTGTTTAATGCTGTCTTATACCCCAATGGCATATGCCCAAGAAAAAACAGAATCATCTGGCGTACCTTATTTACGCTAGCAATAGCATAGCCATTATAGATGTTTCGTTTACCAGTAAATAGTAAATCGTATAACACCTTATCTCTTTTTTCTGTCTTGGATAATTTCTCGAGGGCTTTTATTGCTTTCTCCTTATTACTTTCCTTAATGGCGCTTTCCTTAATGGCACAGACAAGAGCTTCTCGATTGTCAATGAGCATTCTCATCAATTTTCCATTAGAGGGAGACGGAACCTCTCCTAACTCATATCTGTAATACTGGTTTTCACCAAACCCCAATAATCTACCCATATCGGTTTTCGACAACATGCAGTCTTCACGAAGTTTAACAATCTCACCAATAAACGGGATATTGTTTTCTTCGCGATATTGATTATATACTTGAGCAAAATTAATTGCACCAGTTTCTTCATTTGTGAACTCCTCACCAGACTCATCACACACATAATAATGATTTAAGAAGTGATAAGTCTTTCCACGAAATTCCATAGTGTCAGGTACTCTTTTCAAGTGGGCCTGACAGTCCCTAAAAGGACTTAATATAACTTCTTTCATTTGAACTGATATTGAATTGGGTAATCTGGCTTATGGAACGACACACAAACAGTACTTCTATTGGGGTGGCCAAGTCCTATTTTTATATAAATCTCTTCATTATTGACATCTTTACCAAAAGCCCATAAATCACATCCCCACTGGGAAGTATCATCAAAATATTTAGAAAAATCGGTAGCATCTAATGATTTTACTATCTCTTTTGCAACTATTTCGTTTATGCCGAGCATTCGCATTGTCTCTTGGCAACGCTGCCTTTGGGCAAAGACCATACCATATATGTCAATTTTGACATTCATGCTTTTTAAGAAATTCTTAACGTCTTCTATGGTGATTTCTTTCATTTCTGTTTATGACATATTTTACGGTGCAAAGGTACGCATAAATAATGTTGAAACAAAATTTTTCAAAGCAAAATCAACCTTTTATCTGGTTATTTGGCTTTATAAAACAAAATATCCCACCTTAAAGTGTTAGTTGTGGCAGGGGGTGCTCGATTAATGAGGAGCGACTAGCGAAATCGTATTTATTATTAACAACGAGATTATAATCGATTAACGATGAGCTAAATATTATTCTATCAACTGATTTCACACGAAACACGATACCTTATTATAACCCAACTCTTTCACTCGATGTCCACTCGCAGCTGCGCACGATGGACGACGGATGACACGGTTTTATTTCTTGTTTCACGCTAAGACGCAAAGAGTCGCGAAGAAGATTTGATAACACATGTAGATATCATTTGCTATTATTCAAACGAGTTTGATATTACCATATTATATCTACATAGACTGCGTCTTAGCTACTATTGTAGCGTTATCAAATTCTTTTAAATCGATGTCAACAGAGATTAATTGAAATGTTCTTATCTCAAGCAAAGGCGCTATTTTCGACGAGCGACGAGCGTTGAGAGATTAGCGAAATGTTTTATATTATTATCAACACGAGGTCACGGATTGAACTGTTTTAGCTCACGCAAAGGCGCAAAGAATCGCAAAGAAGATTTGATAACTCATGTAGATATCATCTGTCATTATTCAAACGAGTTTGATACTACCATATTATATCTACATAGACTGCGTCTTAGCAACTATTGTAGCGTTATCAAATCTTTTATTATCATCACGGGAGCACGAGATGACACTGTTATTGTTCATATTTCACGCAGAAATACACAGATTTAGTCGATATTAGAATGGAAGCAAGCGGATGGATTATGTTATTTCATAACGTATGATGGTGTCATTGTCGCTATTGTGATAGTCTAATTCAAATATATTGAGTATGCTTTCTCAAAGGCTTTACATCTATCCGCTTGGATAGTATTATACCTAATGCACAATTTATTTGAAACTGGAGTTGTGTTATCAAAATAGTATTCTAACAACAATGAGGTTTATAGATATACTATCGTTTCGTTACGATAATCAGGTCGTATGGAGGTGAGACATTATAACGTTTGCTTATAATATACGTGCTGTGAGGCTTTGCCTTGTTTATTATAGGGTAGGCCCAACTAAACGTTTCTCTTTATATATATAATAAGGTGTTGTTTGGATTTTGGGGTGATGAGGTGGGATGAGGGAGCGGTAGACGGGGTTCGAACCCGCGACCCTGGGCTTGGGAAGCCCATGCTCTACCAACTGAGCTACTACCGCATTGGATTATGATGCAAAGTTACTGCTTTTTTTGATATTTATAGCGATTTTAAGGAATTTATAGAAAAAAAGTTTTAGGAATTGTTGTAATTACAAATTATTTTCATACCTTTGCATTGTAATTATAACAAATACAGAGTTGATATGAGTACCCAAGATGTTAGACAATTGTTGGTGGAGAAAGGTATTTCTGCTTCACGTCCTAGAATGGCGATACTGAATTACATGCTTACTCACTACAATCATCCTACTGCTGATGATATCTTTCGTGATTTGCGAACAGAGGTTTCTTCTTTGTCGTTGACAACAGTGTATAATACATTAAAGTTGTTTGCAGAGAAGGGAATATGTTTGTCATTGACTATTAACGAGAAGCAGGTTCATTTTGATGGTCATACTCATCCTCATTCGCATTTCTTGTGTAATAAGTGTGGTAAGGTGTATGATTTGCCTCAGCCAGAGATTCATCTTGATGCTTCTATGCTTGAGGGTCATAATGTAACTAACGTACATTGTTATTACAAGGGTATTTGCTCAGAATGTATGAAGAAAAGTAATTAATGTATATATAAATAAGTTTAATATAATAAAAGAATAAAATTATGAGTAAGAAATTTGTTTGTACCGTTTGTGGTTATATTCATGAAGGTGATGAGGCTCCTGCAAAGTGCCCACAGTGTAATGTACCTGCTTCAAAGTTCAACGAGATGGCAGCAGAACAGTCATACGTAACAGAGCATGTGATTGGTGTGGCTCAGGGTTGTCCCGAAGAGATTATGGAAGGTTTGAAGGCTCACTTCGCTGGTGAGTGTACAGAGGTTGGTATGTACTTGGCAATGAGCCGTCAGGCTGATCGTGAGGGTTATCCTGAGATTGCTGAAGCTTTCAAGCGTTATGCTCTTGAGGAGGCTGACCATGCAAGTCGTTTTGCAGAGTTGATTGGTGATGTAGTTTGGGATACTAAGACCAACCTACAGAAGCGTGCTGAGGCAGAATGTGGTGCATGTGCTGGTAAGATGGATATAGCTAAGGCTGCTAAGGCTGCTAATCTTGATGCTATTCATGATACCGTACACGAGATGGCAAAGGATGAGGCTCGTCATGGTCGTGGCTTCGAGGGCTTGCTAAAGCGTTACTTCTCAAAGTAATATATTAAGAAGAGTAGAAATAAAAATTGAATATAAAATAGAGGGTAAGCTCATTGCTTACCCTCTATTATCATATATAAATAATGTGAAATTACTCGATGATACCTAGTTCTACGAATACCTTCTTGAGCTTGTTTACAGCACGATCAACTTGTTCGTGAGTGTGATTGGCCATTAGGGCTACACGTACCAATGTGTCTGTTGGTGCACAAGCAGGAGGAATTACGGGGTTGATGAAAACTCCCTCTTCAAATGCTTTAGCTGTTACGATGAATGTCTTCTCCAGGTCGCGAACATAAAGAGGAATGATAGGGCTTTCTGTGTCACCAATCTCAAAGCCTTCTTCCTTGAAGCGCTTTAGAGCGTAGCGTGTTACATCCCAAAGAGCTTCCAGACGTTCGGGCTCAGCCTTTAGGATACGTAGTGCTTCACGTGCAGATGCTGTGGCTGCAGGTGTACAGCTAGCGCTGAAGATATATGTGCGTGCTGTGTGACGAAGATAGTTGATAATGGTGCTGTTAGCTGCAATGAAACCACCGATGCTAGCAAGGCTCTTAGAGAAGGTACCCATAATAAGGTCAACCTCGTGTGTCAAACCGAAGTGGTCACATACACCACGGCCATTGCGACCGAATACACCGATACCGTGAGCTTCGTCAACCATGATGGCAGCATTGTACTTGTGTTTAAGCTCTACTATCTCGGGTAGCTTACACAAGTCACCTTCCATAGAGAATACGCCATCAACAACGATAAGTTTGATGCTATCGGGGTTGCAACGCTTAAGTACGCGCTCCAGGTCGTCCATGTCGTTGTGCTTGTAGCGAAGCTGAGTAGCAAAGCTCAAACGACGTCCGTCTACGATAGAAGCGTGGTCGCGGTCGTCACAGATGATATAATCGTCCTTGCCAAGAAGTTGGGGGATGACACCGCTATTTACTGTAAAGCCAGTAGCAAATACCAATGCCTCGTCCATGCCTACGAACTCGGCCAATTCTTTCTCCAATTCAACGTGAATATCCAAGGTGCCATTCAAAAAGCGACTACCTGCACATCCACTACCATATTGGCGCATAGCTTGCACACCAGCTTCGATTACTCTGTCGTCACCGGTAAGACCAGTATAGGCATTACTACCAAACATCAAAACATTATGTCCACCCATGGCAACTTCGGTGCCTTGCTTACCTTCGATTTCGCGAAAATAAGGGTAGATTCCTTTGGCTTTAATTTCTTCTGGCAAGGTGTATCTGGCCAGTTTTTCGTCTAACAATCCCATATAGATAGTAAATTTATATTTTCTAAATATGTATATGTCGAGCACAAAGGTACGTAATTTATTTTAGATTTGCCCATTTTTCTGCATTAAATGTTTAGTTTTGTGCAATTGAAGTATAGTATATTCTCTTATAAGGTGTATTGATGTATAATTTGCCTACCTTTGCTGAGCAATATAAAATAGATATGTCAGTAAAAACTATATGGTTTATTGTCAATCCTATTTCTGGTACCCAACAGAAGAAGAAGGTGGTGGCCAAGATACCGGAATATTTTCCAGAAGATAGGTTTGCAGTAGAAATCAAATACACAGAATACGCTGGACATGCAGCAGAGATAGCGCGCGAGGCTGTGGAGAAGAAGGTGGATATTGTGGTGGCTGTTGGCGGTGATGGTACTGTCAATGAGTCGGCACGTGCCCTTATTCATTCTGATGTGGCGCTAGGTATAGTTCCATGCGGTAGTGGCAATGGATTGGCCAGGCACTTGGATTTGCCAATGAATGCCGATGGTGCTATGCAGATTATCTCGGAGTGCAATATACACACCTTGGATTATGGTTTGATTAATGGCAAACCATTCTTCTGCACTGCAGGAGTAGGATTTGATGCTTTCTTGTCTGATAAGTTTAACAAGTCGGGTAAGCGCGGATTGCTTTCCTATATAGAGAATGCTTTGAGAGAAGGTTCTAAGTATGAGCCAGAGACGTATGAGTTGGAAATACACGAACCTGAGTCGGAGGTAAGAACCTATAGAGCTTTCCTCATTACCTGTGCCAATGCATCGCAATATGGCAACGACTTTTACATCGCACCTCATGCGTCCATGTCAGATGGTTTGCTGGATGTTACCATCATGGAGCCTTTCAGTGTGATAGAATCGGCACAGATAGCTTACCAGTTGGTAAACAAGACGATTACTCAGAATTCAAAAATTAAAACCATCAAGTGCAAGGAGCTTACCATTCATCGCAAGACGCCAGGAGTAATACACGTGGATGGCGACCCATTGGACGATGTGGAGGACTTGCACGTGAGCCTTATTGCCAAGGACATAAAGATGGTGGTCAATCTGAACAAACAGTCATGGCAGCACCCATTGCTTAAAATCTTTACTGATTTGTACAACGAGGTGAGCCAACCCTTGATAGAGACTCCCAAGAAGATAAGTCGCATCAATGGAGAGATTTTAAATAAGTTAAGAAACAAGAATTAATATACCTTTTCAATACCTAACCTAACTATGATTTTATTCCCTAACTGTAAGATTAATCTCGGTTTAAATATTGTAGCTAAGCGAAGTGATGGTTATCACAACATCGAAACCATCTTCCTGCCAATACCCCTGACAGATTGTCTGGAGTTGACTCCTGCACATGAGGATAGTTTCTCTATCGATGGTGTAGAGTTGGATTGCTCTGCTCAGGACAATCTGGTTGTAAGAGTGTTGAATATGCTCAGAGCAGAGGACTATGACGTCCCCCCCGTATCCATTCGTCTGACCAAGAATATACCCTCTGGTGCTGGTCTTGGCGGCGGTAGCACAGATGCAGCTTTTATGATAAAGGGATTGAACGAGCTATTTCACCTGGGACTTACCGATGAGCAGATGGCCGCCAAGGTGGGACGTCTGGGAGCTGATTGTCCCGTGTTCATTGCGAATCAACCCGTTTATGCCGAGGGAAAGGGAGAAATATTCACAGAATTGCCTGTGGCTTTGGTGAAAAAGGAATTCAATGTGAAATGTGCCGACAAGGAAGATACCATTACCCTTTCAATACCCTCAGTGCTGGAGAATTACTGGTTGGTACTTATAAAGCCCAATGATTTTATTTCTACCAAGGAAGCCTACGCTTCTGTAACTCCTGCACCCTCCAAGGTTTCGCTGAAAGATATCATTACAAAACCAGTGAAGATGTGGAAGGGACAGATGGTCAACGACTTTGAAAAGAGCGTCTTTCCCAATCATCCTGTTGTAAGCGGTATCTGTGAGCAATTGTACATGTTGGGTGCAACGTATGCCGCGATGAGCGGTAGCGGTAGCACAGTGTATGGTCTCTTCCGTCATGAACCCATTTTGGGCGATGTCTTTGAAGACCATTTCCAATGGCAATGTAAATTATAACCAATCAATTCCCTAATACACAAAATCATGGAAAGAGAAGACAAGTGGAAGATTCTGAAGAGTGAGTACATAGCACACCGTCCATGGATGACGGCAAGGTGCGACATGGTGCAACTGCCCGATGGTCGTGTCAATCCTGAGTATTGGGTACTGGAATTTCCTGATTGGGTCAATGTAATAGCCATTACCAAGGAAGGAGATATGGTGATGGTGCGTCAGTATCGCCATGCCTTGGGAGTGACGGAGTATGAAATCTGTGCAGGTGTAATAGAAGAAGGTGAAGAACCTTTGGTTGCAGCTAAGAGAGAATTGTTGGAAGAAACGGGTTATGCCGGTGGTGAGTGGACAGAGTATATGACCATCTGTGCCAACCCATCCAATCATACCAACCTAGCACATACATTCTTGGCCATTGGTGTGGAGCAAGTTTCCGAACAACATTTGGACGCAACGGAGGAACTGACCTTTCACATCATCCCTCAGAAGGAGGTCTTTGCCATGCTTCAGCGAGGCGAAATGCTACAGGCTTTGATGGCAGCCCCCTTGTGGAAGTATTTCTACGAGCATCCCATCGAGGAATAGTTGCAAACGTCTGAGCGCTTGTTTTAAAAAGCCTTTTTGTCACCAAAATAGGATTTCCAAGACTTCGAGAATTCATTTTTTGATGCAGAATTGGATTTTCTAGATTTCGAGAATGCATTTCTAACCTCAGAATTGAATTTTTCATGTTCAGGAAATACATTTCTAACGTCAAAATAATACTTTTCAAGCTTAGGAATGGCCATCCCGCTCAGAGAATTCTTTTTTAGACATTATATATTGTATATATGCCCACCAATTTCCCTCCTGTTCTCACTATTACCGGCTCTGACTCTACAGGCGAAGCTGGTATCGGTGCAGATATACGTACTATTTCAGCCCTTGGCGGTAGAGCATTGATGGCTATTACATCGGTGATGGTGTCAACAGGAAAGAATGTTATCTCTGCTCACGACTTGCCCCCTCAGTTGGTGAGCGAACAGATAAAGACCGCTATGAAGGATAGTATTCCTAGAGCAGTAAAAGTGGGTATGGTGCGTGATGAACATACTATTTCTCTTCTTCCAGAACAACTTTTGGCCATACCCAAGCGTGTGATGATTCCATCCGTTATTGATTCACAGGGACGACGCATCCTTTCCTCGCAGGCTCTTGATGCATGGTTGAAATACCTCTTGCCGCTCTCTACATTATTAATATTAAGAGTGAAGGAAGCAGAGATAATGCTAGGAAGAAATATCTCTACCGATGAAGAACTTTTACAAGCAGCACAACAATTGCGAGACATGGGAGCCAAAGCCGTGATGATGCGTGGTGGTCACACCCGTGAGGGATTTCTCACTGCTTTGCTCTTGCACGAAGGCGGTCACCGCTTTTTTACCTCTCGTAATACCGAAGGTT
The DNA here is from genome assembly GCA_017381015.1 of Bacteroidaceae bacterium. Classification (GTDB taxonomy): domain Bacteria; phylum Bacteroidota; class Bacteroidia; order Bacteroidales; family Bacteroidaceae; genus Physcousia. Next base: position 45,452 of record JAFOCV010000067.1, on the reverse strand, counting down.
GGCAACGCCATGGTGTCTCAGGTGCTTTGTCCTCAGCTATAGCCACTCGCTATGCTTTGGGTGATGATACCACAGAGGCTGTTTCCAATGCCCACACTTATCTCCATTCTCAGGTGGTGTATGCAGTGTCTCCTTCCCATAATGGAACATACGCGCTTCGCTCGGCCGATGTCTACAATAGTTTTATCTCCCTCATTGCCGAACATTATAATAGTGAGCATAGTATAGCCTTCTATGCCTCCAGCTTGTGCGTATCTCCTCGGTATCTTTGTAGCATTACTGACAAGATGGTTGGTCGCTCGCCCAAACAGATACTCTCGGATTATCTCCTTCAGGAAGCCTGTACACTCCTTACCAGCACCAGACTTACGGTTCAGGAGATAAGCATACGATTGGGATTTCCCACTCAAGCCGAGTTTGCTCGTTTTTTCTCCAAACAGCATGGTTGCTCTCCAATGGCTTTCCGTATAGGAGGAGGAAATTCCAAATAATTTACATTCTTTCTTTAACCTACCTAAACCATTCACACTATATACTCATCTAGCATATAGGGCATCATACACTTTCAGCAGGCGCAAGTAGCAGTTCTTTCCTTTTCTTGAATGTGTCAATGTCTGGGATAGGAATAACGTTATGAGTGATCAGATAGTTATAGAGACTATTAAGGCGTCTGAATATCTTGTTGTGAACTCGGCTCTTAATTATCTCACCATTAACGGTGTGCCCTTTTAGGAATGGAGGAGGCAGCCCTTTGTCAGCTCCATAAAACACCCAATAGACAGAGAGTGCCAAGTCGGTGCGGTGAAGTCCCATGGCGCAGGCGATATAGAAATTTCCATGTTCTATGGCCATGAAAAAATCCTTTAGAGTATTAGCAATATTCTCGTCAGGGATTAGATTACTATCCATAGGGAGAGACAAATAACGTATGCCATACCTATGGCACATCTGACATAATCTGTCGGAGTGGTCAGCGTGACGCAATTCAATAATGGTTCTCACACCGCTATCCACAATTGTTTGCCAGTGCCTGAGATTGTGACGAGAGGATAGAGTAGTGCCCCTCACTCCGCCGTAGACTTTAGCAATGTTTTCTATGCCGGTACTCAACAATATGTCGATATTCATTGTAGAGTTGTTTTAATGGAGTGAATCAATCTTTGTTTGTACGGATTTCTTATAGAAAGAAAAAGCGTTCGTAGTTGAAATCAGTAATGGGAGAATGCTTGTCATTCATCTCTTTCAATTGCTCTGGTATCTCGTGCAAGGGCGTATCAGTGTCCAGCAGACGTCTCAATCTGGAGAACATTATTTCATTAGCCTCGTCAATCTCCTCCTGTGTGGCGCTTACGTTGTATTCATCTGCCTCTTCTTTTTCAGATATAATCATACCAGAGAATAGTCCATGCAGGCCTTCCTCACGTGCAAACTTTTCGGCATGGCACCATATACCTATGATATTGCCACCATGTTTTCTCAGGAAAAACGCATGTTGATGGGATATGATAAGGCGATTGAATTCTTTCATCTCGTCATTTTCCTTGGAGAATAACCCTCGGTCAGAACCATGTCCCAAGAGTATGATGCGTTCTACCTGAGATGTGTGGTTTAGTATATGTTTGACCTCGGTATTATTTTTACTCTGGTCCACAAAGCGTATGTCTAGACCCTCATAGAGCCTAGACAATACCTTTGTAGTCTTATCTTTTGGATGAATTATCAACATACTTTTTTCGGAAACCTTTATTCAACAAATGCCATAATAGCGCTGTAGTTGTCATCGCCACTCTTTTCACACAAGAAATCGAAGACATCCAGAATCTCTTCGGGAGATTTATCGTCCATCATTCTTGCCTTCAGAATCTGTGGAGGAATGCTCTTGTACAAACCATCTGAGCAGATTAGTATTCTATCACCAGCTTGTATTGGAAACTGTGCAATTTCTGGTACTGCCGCTTCAGGTTTATAAGAGAAAAAGCATTTTGTGACAATTTCCCAGCCAAAGCTATCTCCTACGTGATCTTTTGTTTGATAGACCAATTCGTTATCACGCATCAAATAACAACGGCTATCGCCACAATGGGTGATGGTGATTGTGTCACCGTCAATACTTGCCATTACAAGGGTGGTTCCCATTTGGACATGATTCGTTCCTAATGCAAGCTCATCCAATTTAGCGGAAGCGGAACGGCAAGCTCTTCTGGCTTTAACAACCAAATCCTCATCAGTAAAACGTTCCCAATAATCGCATATTGCATTACATACCGTTTCGCTAGCCACTTCTCCCATAGCATGTCCACCCATACCATCACACACGACTCCCAGCCAGCGTGATTCATCCGACTTGTCTATAACTTTTACATAGTCTTCGTTATTGGAACGACGACCAGTTTTGCTGATAAAAGCGAATTTGATTTTCATAGGTTATGAGGGGTAGAAATTAAAAGTTGATTGAATCGTTACATTATAAGCATTTATCACGCTCGTCCTTGTATGATGCGAACATGCTTATGCATTCTTCGTCTATGCAATCACTATATAACTTGTCGAATTTCATTCTGGCCTTCATCGAACCTCTAGCCATTGTTGCAGCTTCCACTAGTCGTGCTGTTTTGTGTCCACTTGTAAAAGGTACGCTGATACCATTTGTCATCTTGGAGAGTTCCTTGTACCAAGGTTCATCGGTAATAGTAACGGTGTCAATCTTGATTTTCATATCGGCTGCCTTTTGGGCTTCCTTTCGCCAATCAATTTGATTACCCACCACATAATCTTTGTAGGTATAACCCAATGGATGAGGCTCAGCATCAGAAATCAATAGTATAGCACGAGTGGAATTCTCTCGCCAAGGTGTTTCTTCCACAATTTTCTTGATAACCAACTCGTAGAATTCGTCACCATCACCACCGCTAGTGTCTTTCGTTTCTCTAACAAATTTGATAATATCATTTTCTCTATCCGTAGGCATCAAACATTGATAAGCATTGCCAAAGTCTTGTGCATTATTCATATCGCAGTAGTCGCCAAATGCTACTATTCCAAGTCTTAGGTCTTCATTGTCCTTGAACAAGTTTGGTATCAATTCTGCCACTTCCTGACGCACCGCATCGATATAGGCGGCCATGGAACCCGTAGTGTCAAATGCTATGACCATGTCTAGCACACCAATCTTTTCTGGAGCCACCTTACCAAAGGGCTTCTGCTCATTCTTCTCGGTACAAATGTTCTCTTCCGTTGTTATTGTTGTGGTCTTTGTTTCTGTAATGACAGTCTTTTTCTTTGTAAATAAATCCTTTAGTTTCATGGTTCTTTTTCTTAATTGTTTATCATTTAAATCCTTTCACCTCTCTTTATGTTGTAATAGAGTGGTAAGTAACCCTCAATCTATCACTTTCTGTTTTTTTATGAAGAAAATTCTCTGTTGATTCCATCATTACGTGTCTAATCGCTACATATAATCCAGTGTTCGTTTGTCATATATGCCATTGTAGAATACGCTTATTACTTTTTTAAAAATATCTCCAGGAGAAACAGCATCGAATAAAGTCATACATGAGCGTACTTTCATTGCATCCAAACCGCCGAAGATATCATTGACATCCTGACCTCTATGAGATAGCAGAGCATTTGTCACTTCTCTTAGTCGTGTTCCGAGAATGGGATGATTCAAGTAAGCCTCAGCCTCATCATATCCACTGATGCCGTAGTATTTTGCATTACTGCTATGACCAAGAGATGCGAGTTGAGGGAAGATGTACCATATCCAGTGAGATTGTTTATATCCATCTTCTATTTCTTCCAAGGCCTGCTTATACATGTAATTTTGTGCCTGGACAAATCTCTCCAGATTGTATTTGTCACCAGAAGTGAGAATGTCTACAAATTTTTCTGGTAGAATGATATTCTCTATTTGCATAGCATTCTTAAACAATGGTGCAATCTCTGCCACTCTAAAGCCAGCAATACCACAACCTATTTGTGTTACAAAGAATATCAACTCTTTTTCTTCCTTGGCAAACTTAATAAACTCATCCACATATGGCTTGATAGCATCTACTCCTCCATGCATGGTAGGTATGCCGTAGCTTTGACCTTGCAAGCCGACACCTTGTCCCCATATGGCACCAAAGTGCTCGTAGGCTTGACGAGCTGCACCACCACCATGTGAACCTGCTAGGTTGCTTCCAAATACAAATATTTCATTCTCCTTGAGTTTCGTTATTCTCTCGGGTGTATATTGTCTGTTGTACATAGTCTTACATGTTTTAAAATTCCAATCTAAATCCCTTTTGTTTTAGTTCTGCATACTTTTCGGCATTGAAGCGATATTTACATGGAGTGCGTCGTGATGTGTTTGCAGGTCGAGGCTCTGCATCAGAGAGAATTCCAAGCTTAAGCATCTTGTTGTAGAAATTACGACGGTCAAACTTAACCTCCAAGATTGCTTCATAGAGATTCTGCAATTCGGTCATGGTGAAGACTTCTGGTAATAACTCAAAACCAATTGGCTCGAAGCAGATGCGTTCCTTCAGGCATTTTACTGCCAATCTTAGGATATGGTCGTGGTCAAAAGCCAGGCTTGGTATTTCATTCATAGCAAACCACTTGGCAGATGCGGCATCATCTCCACCTTTGACTTCCGATAGACGAACCAAGGCATAGTGAGCCACAGTTATTACTCGTTCGCGAGGGTCGCGATTTACTGCAGAGAAAGTATAAAACTGTTCTACAGAAGCACTTTTTAAGCCTGTTTCTTCTTCCAACTCGCGCTTTGCACATTCCTCCACGGTTTCGTTCATCTTCAGGAAACCACCAGGAAAAGCCCACTGTCCTTTGTATGGCTCAATGCCACGCTGAATCAGTAAAACTTTGATACTTACACCATCAAAACCGAATATCACGCAATCTGCCGTCACCGCAGGATGAGGATACTTATACGAGTACATCTTATTATTTTCTACCATAATGATTAATTATTTCATGTTTCTCAAATAATCTCTTACTTCCATCAAGGCACATCCAAGTAGATTCTCGCCTTTCCAATCCTCTACTTTACCATTAATAGCAGTGTCTCTGTCCAGGCCTATACCCCAAATATTGTCATAAGGACTAGCTTCCACTAAAATTGCATCATCCGTAGAGAGTAAGTATTCCTTTAACTTAGGATTTTGTCCAAACTTAGATTTGTTTCCTTCTACTACGATATCAAGTTTCTTCTCGTCCCAAAGAGTTGGTTCGAATCCTTTAACCTTTCGTCCCAATTTCTTGTACTCAGAAGGATTGGTGGCATTCATGATTTCTTTCAATGTATCTTCATCGCCAAATAATCTTGCTTTACTTGCCATCATATATTGTTCGGTAGTATGATATTGAATACCATCCACTTCAAAGTAAACATCATACCACTGACTAAAGCATGATTTAGTCATTTTCTTCAAATTAGGTGTGTGTCCCCAGAAATATATAATCTCAGTTGTGGGATTCTTGCGAACCATTTCCTTTATTATTTCAACATTGTATCTCATTTTTTCTTCTCCTTATCTCTTATTGTCATTAATATTTTGCCTAAATTATTTTCCCCTTTCCAGCTGTATAGGTCAACTCCCCAGTAGGTTTCCTTTTTGTGGTTGCCATTAATTAATTTGCATTCACCGGTTGCTATTAATCTTTTCATCAAACTAGGATTCTGACTGAATTTCGCAACTTGTATGGACATCATGGTTTCCAATTTTCTTTCTTCCCACTCTAGAGACGGAATGATTTGTCCTCCTTTCATAGCGGCTTTTTCTGCAGATTGCCTACTACACAGTTTTCTTTCCGCTTCATCTTCATATTTAAAGGACTGAAAGGCTGTTTCTACATTATTATATCTAATCCCTTGCCATATGAATGAGCATCCGAATCTATTGCTTAGGAAATCATACTCATCTTTGAATGAATATATCACATCAGGATAATTCTCAGCTTTAATTCTTTTGAATATTTCCCACACACCAGGAACAAGCAACTCTTTGCACGATTCTCCAGCTAGCAATCTGTTTCTTATCAATGAAGAACTGATACCGTTTATTCCTTCAGGCTGAGATAACATCACAATATTGTGAGTATAGCTAGAAAGGATTTCATGTTTCTTCAAACTAGATTCAGTCGTCTTTGAGTTTCTTGAATATAGTATTACTTTAGCTGTATCAAAGAACGAAGCTTTTTCAACGAGATGACTGAGTAAATCCAGTTTGTCATCACCCATTATGAAGTACAATTCATATTCTGGTAGTTCTTCCTTAAACAACTTTAGTGTAGGAAGGGTTCGAGCTTCTATATATCCAAGTTCTATGTCAGAAACACGCATTCTACTATCATCTTCACACATAGCCTCTAGCATCTCCATACGCATGTCCTCAGGGAGAACAATAGGTGGATGAATATGACGCATTTTACGTCTTAGATAAGCATCGCTTACAGGAACAAAGTAACCCAGCTCAGCATCTAATTCATCAATAGCATTTTTCATCAGCAAAAAATGTGCTATTGTTGGAGGGTTAAAACTTCCTCCCATAACTACTAATTTTCGATTTAAGGTACTCATGGTGTGTAATTTTTACGCAAAGATATAGTTTTTTGTTTTACTACAGAAATAATCTGCGTAAAAACTACGCAAAAATACATTGTTTTAATATTTATATCTCGAAATTATATTTAATTCGCTTCTCCACATTATATATAATAATAAATCGGAGCATCCTATGTAGCTTATCTTTGAGGATAGCTTAGAATGCTCCGATTGTTTTGTGTAGTGAAGTGATTTGGAGGGATGGTGTTACTTATTCACACCCATGTTGGTGAGGTATTCCCAGATGATGTCGAAGCAGTTGTAGCTGCCTGTTTGAGGTGATGCATTGCGATGGAAACAATGGTTGCGCTTGGCAAAGGAATGTAGTTCGCATTGTACTCCCATGGCTAGCAATCTCTCCCATGACTTGACGGAATTCATGGCTGAATAGGGGTCACTATCACCGTGCATGAAAATCATGGGGGCAGTCTTTAGGTCGAACGAGAAGTCGGTGGCAAAGGTGACATTTTCCTCGTTACCCCCACGATTATTGGTTCCGTTTATGCCATCTGACAGGACATAGGCAGGGTAGATACATATACCCCATTGTACATTGCATGGTGTTTCGTCTATTTTGTCAATTGGGAGATAGGAACGATGCATGGAAGAGGTTGTGCCCATGAGTGTTAGATGTCCTCCGGCAGAACTACCCATGATGCCTATACGATTGGGGTCAAGACCACGGGATTCTGCCTCAAGACGTACTATTCTTATTGCTCGCTGAAGGTCTTGCCATGCTGTTGTGTGCTTAGCTAGAGGTGGATTAGGTCGAGGGCTTCTGTATTTGAGAACAACCACCGCCATACCCTTTGCATTGAGGTATCTGCGAATGGGTGCCACCTCGTGGTCTTCGGGAAGATTATATTCGTATGCACCGCCGGCGTATACTATCTGTATGGCTTTAGTCTTCAGTTCTTTAGGGATATACCATTCAATGTGTGGTTGATTCTGCTTTTCTTGGAAATCAGGTGTTTTTCCCTCGGGCCAAATGCTAGCTTTGTGATAGTTGCAGGGAGTATTGTCAGTAGCATATCTGTCCAGGATAAATTCCTCCTTTGCAAGAGTGTCAATGAATCCCATTTGACGCATGAATTCTATACCACGTTCAAGTCCGTAAGCACCATGACCCTTGTGAGGGTAGAGGTGAAGGTCGGCAGGTATGTTCATTCTGCGCAATTGTCGGTAGACAAGGGTAGAGGTTTGTGGAGCATATATGTCCATAGCTCCATGGTGGAGGCTCATGGGACAGGTTTTTTGGTCGAACTGAAATACCTTGCTCAGTGTGACGTCAGGACCATATCCCTGACGAGTGGCAGGAGTACCCATTTCTGCATCTGTGGTTCCATAAGCAGGAGCGTTGACAATGGCCCAATTAATATGGCAAGGTATAGTGTCCAGTGCGTCAATATTTTCGTAAGCAGGGGTGAGCGCACTGGTACCCAATAGTAGAGCCAGATGTGATCCAGCGGACATGGAGATTACACCTATTTTCTCGGGATTGAATCCTCTCTCCTTGGCTTGCTTTCTAATCATTCGTATAGCACGTTGACCATCTGCCCAAGCTGTTTGATATATAGCCATATCTATTGGACGAGGAGTGCGATATACGAGATTGACACACTGGATGCCCATCTTGGTGAATATATCTTTCCATTGATTGATAAGTCCCACGTCGCAACAAGATTCATAGCTACCGCCAGAGATGAGTACCATGCATGCGTCTTGCTTCTTGTCTTTGGGTGGTGCTTCAAACCATTCGATGTAAGCAATGCGATTCTTGTCGGGGTTGAAACCTTTTGCTTGAACCTCGTTGGTCATAGCAGCTATCTGATGCACTTGTGCATAAGGCATTTTGTTTTTGGGCCAAAGTAGTTCTCTGTCTTTAGCAAAGATAGATACGGATGCGAATAATGCAATGATGAAGAAAATACTCTTTTTCATGGGATTATTGTTTTATTTACAATACTAAGGCTAAAAGATAGATTCGAGTGTTGAAAATTAAACTTTTGCCGTACGAATTTAAACAAAAATATTTTTAAAATCGAATTGTGAGGTCTAAAAGTAATTTTTAAGGAAAAAAACATTAACTTTGCAACTTGAGATATAAATATATACATTATAATTTAAAAGAATTTCTAAAAAATATGCTTAGAATTGCCGTTCAATCGAAAGGAAGGCTTTTCGAAGACACGATGTCTTTGCTGGCAGAAGCTGGCATCAAGGTGAGCACCAGTAAGCGAACTCTTTTGGTGCAAAGTCCAGATTTCCCCATCGAGGTATTGTACCTTCGTGATGATGATATTCCCCAATGTGTAGCTACAGGTGTTACAGACTTGGGTATTGTTGGAAGAAATGAATTTGAAGAGCGTCAGGAGCAGGCAGAAGTTGTTCGTCCCCTTGGCTTTTCTCGTTGCCGTATGTCTTTGGCTATTCCTAAGGCTGTAAAGTATAATGGTCTTAGTTGGTTCGAAGGAAAGAAGATAGCCACATCATATCCAAATATCCTGCGTCGTTTCCTTCAGGACAATCATATTTCGGCAGATATCCATGTAATTACAGGTTCTGTGGAGATAAGCCCAGGTATCGGTTTGGCTGATGCAATTTTTGATATCGTAAGTAGCGGTAGCACTTTGGTGAGCAACAATCTGGCAGAGGTGGAAGTAGTAATGCATTGTGAAGCCTTGCTGATAGCCAACAATAATCTTTCTCCCCGCAAGAAAGCCATCCTTGATGAGTTGCTCTTCCGTATAGAAGCAGTAAAGGCGGCCGAAAACAAGAAGTACGTCCTGATGAACGTACCCACGGCCAATATCCCACAGATAGTAGACGTATTGCCCGGTGCCAAGTCACCCACAATCATGCCTTTGGCCACAGAAGGGTGGAGTAGTATACACACCGTTGTGGAGGAGAAATCCTTCTGGCAAATCATCTCAAAACTGAAAGAATTGGGAGCACAGGGAATACTGGTGATGCCAATCGAAAAGATGATTCTTTAGGAAAATAATGTCTTAGCAGATAAAATGAATACTATTCTTTATCCCAATCAAGAGGAGTACCAGAGATTGCTCGCACGTCCTCACAAGGATTCTGCCGACCTTACCGCAACGGTATCCGAGATACTGAATCAGATAAGACAGGAAGGAGATGCTGCCGTATTGCATTATGAAGAAAAGTTTGACAAGGTCTCTCTCTCTTCTCTGGCGGTTACAGACGAAGAAATGCAAAGAGCAGAAAACCTCGTAGCTGAAGAATTGAAGGAAGCAATATGTCTGGCACACTCCAATATAAGCAAATTCCACATGGCTCAGCGTATGTCCCCCATTCATGTGGAGACATGCGAGGGAGTCAAGTGCTGGCAAAAGTCAGTGGCCATAGAGAAGGTAGGATTGTATATCCCTGGAGGTACTGCACCCTTGTTTAGCACCGTATTGATGCTAGCCACTCCTGCCAAGATTGCAGGATGCAAAGACATTGTATTATGTTCTCCTCCCTCCAAAGACGGTTCGCTGAATCCCGCCATCCTCTATGCTGCCAAGGTAGCAGGCGTCAATCGCATATACAAGTGTGGTGGTGTGCAAGCCATAGGAGCTATGGCATACGGCACCCAGACGGTACCCAAGGTAAGCAAGATTTTTGGCCCAGGTAATCAATACGTTACTTGTGCCAAGCAAATAGTTAGCATCGGTGATGTGGCCATTGATATGCCCGCAGGACCATCCGAGGTAGCCATCGTGGCAGACGCTACGTGCCATCCCGATTTTGTTGCTGCAGACATGCTCAGTCAAGCCGAGCACGGTCTTGATTCACAAAGCATACTCTTTACCGATAGTGAAAAGGTGGCACAAGATGTGCTTGCAGAAATAGAATCCCAGTTGGCCACTCTTCCAAGACGAGAGATAGCCGAAAGTTCTCTCCAGCATAGCAGCATAGTGGTGTTGCACAATATTCAGGAGGCCTTTGATATCTGCAATGATTATGCTCCCGAACACTTGATACTTGCATCTGACCATGCCATGGAGTGGTGTGACAAGGTGGTCAATGCTGGTAGTGTTTTCGTTGGTCATTACAGTTGTGAGAGTGCTGGCGACTATGCCTCAGGCACCAATCACACCCTTCCCACTAGCGGTTATGCCAAGGCATATAGTGGTGTCAACTTGGATAGCTTCTGTCGCAAGATTACATTTCAGATACTATCGGCAGCAGGTATAGGCCAGATAGGTAGAGCCGTAGAGGTGATGGCTCAGGCAGAAGGACTTGATGCCCACAAGCGAGCAATGACCATCAGAATGGAAGAAATTAAAAGATAACAGAAATCTTTATGCTAGAATCATTAGTAAGAAAAAATATACTTGCTCTGAAGCCATATTCTTGTGCTAGAGACGAATTCAAGGGACGTGATGCCCATGTCTTTCTCGATGCCAATGAGAGTGCTTATAATTCTCCTTTCAATAGGTATCCCGACCCTTTGCAGGAGCAATTAAAGCAGACAATATCTCAGATAAAGGGCGTTCCCACGGAAAATATATTCCTGGGTAATGGTAGCGATGAGGCCATTGATTTGGTGTATCGTATCTTCTGCGAACCACGCATGGACAATGTGGTGGCCATCGACCCAACATACGGCATGTACAAGGTTTGTGCTGATATCAACGACGTAGAATATCGTCCCGTATTATTGTCTCCCAACTATGCCCTCTCTGCCGACGCGCTCCTGCAAGCATGCGACGAGCACACCAAGGTCATATGGATATGCACCCCCAACAATCCCACAGGCAATGATATGGACAGAGGAGAGTTGCAGAAGATATTGACCACGTTCAAGGGTATTGTTGTGATAGATGAGGCTTATGGCGACTTTTCCGACCTCAAGCCCATGCGCTCATTCCTGAAATATTTCCCCAGGATGATTGTTCTCAACACATTCTCCAAGGCATGGGCCTCGGCCGCTATAAGATTGGGCATGGCATTTGCTTCAGAGGAGATAATAGCATTGTTCAACAAGGTAAAATATCCCTACAATGTGAATATGCTCACTCAGCAGGCAGCTCAGGAATTATTGTCGCAGATGGTGCGCCTTGACCGATGGACAAACGAGGTAAGGCACGAGAGAGCTCAGATGATTCCCTGTCTGATGGAATTGCCCATAGTGAAGCAGGTGTATCAATCCTCGGCCAACTTCCTTTTGGTCAGAGTCACAGATGCCGATGCCATCTATGCTTATCTCGTGGACAATGGTATCATAGTGAGAAATCGCAATCGTGTGACCATGTGTCAGAATGCTCTTCGTATCACTATAGGTTCTAAGGAAGAGAATAACGAGTTGCTCGGAGCACTGAGAAGATACAAGCAAAAGTAAAATATAATATCAGAGGTGCATCACCCGTTTGCCCTCATACATTGAATATATGTTCAAGAGAATACTTTTTATCGACCGTGATGGTACTATTCTTAGAGAACCAGAAGACGAGCAGATAGATTCGTTTGAGAAATTCCAATTCGTCCCTGGCGCCATAGGAGCTTTGTCGTTCCTGGCACGCCATACCGATTATGAATTGGTGCTGGTTAGCAATCAGGATGGTCTTGGTACTGCTTCTTATCCAGAGGAAGACTTTTGGCCAACTCACAATATGATGCTCGATATCCTTCGTTCGGAGGGTGTGGAGTTCAAGGCCGAGCACATTGACCGCTCCTTCCCACATGAGAATCTTCCCACACGCAAGCCAGGTACCGCTATGCTCACGTCGTATATGAACGATGCCCAGGTGGATATGGCCAATAGTTATGTAATCGGAGACAGACATACAGATGCATTGTTGGCTGAAAATCTCGGTTGCAAGAGCCTTATCATTGCCGAAGATATGGATTGGAAGCGCATCACCGAGATACTCTTTGCCGGTGACCGCACGGCATCTGTGCACCGTACCACCAAGGAGACAGATATCTTCGTCAGCATCTCCCTTGATGGCAATGGCAAGAGCAACATCAATACAGGCCTTGGATTTTTTGACCACATGCTTGACCAGATAGCTAAGCATGGCAATATAGATATGACTATCCAGTGCAATGGCGACCTTCATGTGGATGAACACCATACCATTGAGGATACCGCTATCGTCATTGGCGAGTGCCTTGCCAAGGCATTAGGCAATAAGCGAGGTATTGAGCGCTATGGATATTCCTTGCCAATGGACGATTGCCTGTGCCAGGTATGCCTTGATTTCGGAGGCCGCCCATGGTTGGTATGGGATGCTCAGTTCACCCGTGAGAAGATAGGCGAGATGCCCACGGAGATGTTCCTTCACTTCTTCAAGAGTCTTTCCGATAGTGCCAGAATGAATCTCAATATCAAGGCAGAAGGCCAGAACGAGCATCACAAGATAGAAGGTATCTTCAAGGCATTTGCACGTGCCATAAAGATGGCGGTCAAGCGTGACATAGAGCACTTTAATCTACCTACCAGCAAAGGAACTATATGACACAAAATTTCTCTTCACACTTGTTGCAGCGTGCCGTAGACGAGGTGTCTTGTCTGCCAGGTATTGGCAGGAAGACGGCTCTGCGTCTCGTATTGCATCTGTTGCGCCAGGATGCTCGCGCCACATCTACTTTGTGCGAGTCTCTTTCGCTCCTGCGCAACGAGGTGAAGTATTGCAGAATGTGCCATAATATCTCCGATACAGATATTTGCGAGATATGTGCCAATCCCAAGCGTGATGCCTCCGTACTTTGTGTGGTAGAGAATATACAGGACGTTATGGCCATAGAATCCACCAATCAGTATCGTGGTTTGTACCATGTGCTGGGGGGCGTGATTAGTCCTATGGATGGCATAGGTCCTAGCAATTTGCACATACAGAGCTTGATAGAAAGAGTAACCGCTGGTGGCATCAGAGAGATAATCTTTGCACTTAGTCCTACTATGGAAGGTGATACCACCAATTACTTTATCTACAAACGATTGATGCAACTCACTCAAACCTCTGCTCAAGGTAATTTTGCTCACGAAGCACAAAAGATGAATCTTCCACGCATCACGATCATTGCACGAGGAGTGGCACAGAACGATGAGCTTCAGCACACCGATGAAGCCACCCTGAGCAGAGCTCTCGTTGGGCGTACATTATTTACTATATAACATTGCAATTATGTCTAAGAAAATTAAAGTCTTTTATTTCACTGCTCCTATAGCAACATTGATGGCAATGGGTGCTGTTCATTATCTGTTTTCATCCAATAAAGAACTCTTACCTTTTTTGCCTCCCGAGACGTTGTATTATGTTCGCGTGCTTGTACAACTATTTACTCTAGGCACCATCCTGGGCGCCTTCACCTTCTTCCGCAATAGGCACGATTTTATGATTGCCGGCGTTTGTTTGTCATGTTTATTCATAGTGTATGATTACTATCTTCATACCAATATGCCCGACCAAGCCAACTTGTTGAACAATCTCTATATCCTGGCTATATTGTATGTTTGGAAGTTCTTCTTCATCATCAAGCGCCCCAACAATGAGAGCAATCAGCAGTAGGGTATAGAGCTTTAATTCAGACGAGATATAATAATTTAATAATAACGTATACATCATTATATAATATAACCTTAAACTATGACTCAGAACGAAATCCTCCAACTTATCAAGCGAGAAGTAGTACCCGCTACCGGTTGTACCGAACCCATGTGTGTAGCTCTCTGTGTGGCTCATGCTACCGAGGCCCTTGGTGGTCAACCAGACTCTATCCAGGTGAGCCTAAGCGCCAATGTTTTGAAAAATGCTATGGGTGTGGGTATTCCTGGTACAGGCATGGTGGGTTTGCCCATTGCTATTGCACTTGGTGCCATCGTTGGCAAGAGTTCTTATCGTTTGCAGGTTCTAGATGATTGCACCCCAGAGGCCGTTGCCAAGGGACGTGAATACATAGAGCAGGGACGCATATCCATTTCTCTCGACAAGAATGCTTGCGACAATCTTTTTGTTGATGTCGTGTGCAAGCGTGAAGGTCATCGCTCGGAGGCTATCATTGCCAATCAGCATACACGATTGGTATACCTCTGCTGTGACAATAATGTGATACTCGACGAGCGTTCTGCCCTTAGCGGTGCATCTGTTTCTGACAATGAAAATACACTCTCTCTGAAGGAAGTATTTGATTTTGCCACTCAGACTCCTATCGAACATCTCCAGTTCATCAACGAAGCACGTGTGCTCAATGAGCATGTAGCTCAGGAAGCCTTGAAGGGCAATTATGGTCATGAATTGGGCAAGACACTCACTCGTCCCTTGGGCAAGGGTATCATGGGTGATAGTATCTTCAGCCACATTCTTTCTGTCACCAGTTGTGCTTGTGATGCACGTATGGCTGGTGCTCAAATCCCAGTGATGAGCAATAGCGGTAGTGGCAATCAGGGTATAGCTGCCACTCTCCCAGTGGTGGTTTTTGCCAAGGAAAATCACAATACCGAGGAAGAACTGACACGAGCTCTTATCCTTAGCCATCTCACCGCCATTTACATTAAACAAAGCCTTGGTCGCCTCAGTGCCCTCTGCGGATGCGTAGTGGCCAGCACCGGTAGCAGTTGTGGCATCACCTTGCTTATGGGTGGTAACTACGGGCAGGTGGCATATAGCGTGAAGAATATGATTGCCAATCTTGCAGGTATGGTGTGCGATGGTGCCAAACCCAGTTGTGCACTCAAACTTTCCAGTGGTGTATCCACCGCCGTGCTAAGTGCCATGCTTGCTATTCAAAACAAGTATGTAACCAATGTTGAGGGCATCATCGAAGACGACGTTGACCGTTGTATCCGCAACCTCACTCTCGTGGGAGCCAAGGGTATGCAGGAAACAGACCGCATGGTGCTTGATATCATGACTCACAAGAGAAATGGTACTTCCAGCAAGTCATAAGCCTTGAATGCCGTGCTATATACAGAGTCCGTAGATTCTCCCCCCTCCGAGTGTCTGCGGACTTTTTTTCACGTCCGCTTCTCTCCCTGAAATATCTCTCGAGATTACCATTCTTGATTCTAATTTAAATTTTCCAGGCACGGGAAATAGCTTTTAGATAAAAATATTTCAAAAAAGATTCCCCAAACCTCTTCTCTTATCTCATTTTTTCTTACCTTTGCAAAAGCAACTAGGTTATCGCCACCTTGGCTCAGTTGGTAGAGCAACGCATTCGTAATGCGTGGGTCGCGGGTTCGAGTCCCGCAGGTGGCTCTCAATATTAAGCAGCTGAAACTATTTTCCATTGGTTTCAGCTCTTTTTATACCCTCTCATTTCTCTAAAAATAGATATACGCATGAAACTCATTTTATTTTCTTTGTCTCTTCTGCTTTCTCTTCTGCTTTGCGGATGCAGGCTTGCCACCACCACTCGGGGTGAGGCTCATCAGGAAATGTATCTCTTCTCATATTTTAATGGAAATGGTGATGGATTGCATTTGGCATATAGTTATGATGGCCTGAAGTGGGAGGCATTACGAGACGACACCATCTGGTTGCGCCCTATGGTGGGAAAGGACCAGCTGATGCGTGATCCAAGCATCGTACAGGATGATAATGGGATTTTCCACATGGTATGGACAAGTGGTTGGTGGGACCAAGGCATAGGATACGCCTCTTCCGAAGACCTTATCCATTGGTCAGCTCAGCAAAACATACCTGTGATGCAGGGGTTTGAAGGCACTCGCAATACCTGGGCGCCTGAATTGTTTTATGACCATGCAGATAAGACTTTCTATATATTCTGGGCTTCCACCGTTCCTGGTGCTTTCCCCGAATTGCCCACATCCGAGAGCGAGAAAGGACTGAATCATCGTCAATATTATGTGACTACAAAGGATTTCAAAACCTTTAGCGAAACAAAACTATTCTTCCAACCGGGCTTTTCTGTGATTGATGGCAGTATCCTTAAAAAGGATGACGTCTATTATCTTTTCCTGAAGAATGAGAATTCAGCTCCAGCAGAAAAGAATATCCGTCTTACGCAAAACCACAAACCCTATGATTTTCCCACAGAGGTCTCTGCTCCTATAACGGGTAATTATTGGGCAGAGGGACCTGCACCTTTGCAGGTGGGAGACTACGTCTATGTCTATTTTGACAAGTATACTCAGGGCAAGTATGGTGCTATTCGTTCACGCGATATGGTCACATGGGAAGACGTCTCTGATTCCGTCTCCTTTCCCCGTGGCATGCGTCATGGTACTGCCTTCAGGGTGTCATCCCAAGTGGTGGAAAATCTGAAGTAAATATTTCCATAGCCTCTTTTTGCGGGTTCTTCTTCCCCTGGAGAAAGCCTTCCAAATTTAGCAGCTGAAACTATTTTTCTCTGGTTTCAGCTCTTTTTATACCTTGTCGTTTCTCTATGTGAGGGAATTTTCGTAATTTTGTTTCACATAACAATTAAAATAATCAAGAAATCACTATATGAAACTCCAATTTAAACTAGAATATCGTACTGCCTGGGGACAGGAAGTACGCGTAGAAGTAATCATTAAACGCCGTCGTGGTGCGGATGTCAGATACGAGCATCTCCTTACCACCGAGGATGGTTTGAATTGGGGTGGGGAACTGGCTCTCACCGAAAAAGATGCCCAGACCTTCTCCTATAGTTATTTCATCTCCCAGGGAGAGCAAGTCTATCGTAAGGAATGGCAGGGAGTACCTCGCACCTTCCCCTACGCTCAGGACAAGGTGTTCCTTCTCCAGGATTATTGGAAGGACATACCTCAGCTCAGCCATCTCTATTCTTCGGCATACAGTTATTGCGTGGCCAATAGCATAGCGCAAGACCCCGAGATAACCTATTATGACCGCACTCTTCTCTTCCGCGTCCAGGCTCCTCAGTTGGTCAAGGGTCAGCATCTGGCATTGTTGGGTTCCATACCTCAATTGGGCGAATGGATGCCCGAGCGAGCATTGCACATGAGCCGTGGTGGCACGCACGAATGGTGTCTCACTCTGAGCGCCACTGGTTTGCAATTCCCCTTCGAATACAAGTACGTCGTTGTAGATGAAAATACTGGCGAACTCATAGCATGGGAGGGTGGAGACAACAGAATTTCTCCCACCATCGAAAAGCCCATGGGCGATACTTTCCCATCCGACCTCTTCACCCCTGCACAGCCACACAATAGCACCTTGCTTGCCCCCAATCAGATACAAGTGATTTGGGACCAACGCCTACGCATGGTAGATGAGCATTGGAAGACGGCTGGTGTCGTCATCCCCGTCTTTTCTTTGCGTAGCGAATCCAGTCAGGGTGTGGGCGACTTTGGCGACTTGAAAAAGTTGGTTGATTGGGCCAATACCACTGGCATGCGTGTCATCCAGCTTCTCCCCATCTATGACACCACACAGAGCTCTACTTGGCGCGATTGCTATCCCTACAATGCCATCAGCATCTATGCCCTTCATCCCATATACCTCAATCTTTCTGCCCTCCCCAAGATAGCAGACGAGGCATACATGCAGGAATACGAGGCACTCCGCCAGGAACTGAACGCCCTCCCTCAGATGGATTACGAGCGCACTCTTCGCATGAAGATTCACTATCTCCATCGCCTCTATGACCAGGAGAAAGACACCATCACCAAGTCAGAAGCCTATAAGCGCTTCCTTCGCATGAACGACCAGTGGGTAGTAGCATACAGCGTCTTCTGCCATCGTCGCGACCAGGAGAATACCAGTTACTTCCCCATGTGGAAGACTCTGTCAGAGTATGACGAGAAACAAATGCGCGACTATGCCTCTGCCAATGCCTCCGAGGTTGGCTTCTACATCTTTGTGCAGTATCTCCTCTCTCAGCAATTATCTGAGGTTACCGCCTATGCACGTAATTCTGGCGTACTGCTCAAGGGCGACATTCCCATCGGCATTTCCCGCACCAGCGTAGAGGCATGGACAGAACCCGAGTATTTCAATATGGACGGTTCTGCTGGCGCACCACCAGACGATTTCAGCGCCGACGGACAAAACTGGGGCTTCCCCACCTACAACTGGAAACGTATGCAGGAGGATGGCAATCAGTGGTGGATACGCCGCTTCCGCAAGATGGCAGATTACTTTGATGCATATCGCATCGACCACGTCCTGGGCTTCTTCCGTATCTGGGAGATACCCACTTCTGCACGTAGCGGACTTCTTGGTCATTTCGAACCCTGTCTGCCATTGTCCGTAGAAGAGATAGAGGAGGCTGGTCTCAAGTGGAGAGAGAAATTCTTCACGGCTCCCTATATCACCGACAATTTCCTTCGCACCCTCACCAAGAGCGAAGCTGATATAGAATCCATCCGCTCGCAATACCTCGAAGCCATGGGCCCCGATTGGTATTGTATGCGCGAAGAATTTAAGTCCGAGCAGCAGATTTATTCATATTTCCATAATAATAAATCTACCAAGGACGAGCATCTCTGTCCCATGCTATGCAAACTGGTTCAGGACGTACTCTTCATACCCCTGGGCGAAGGCTTCGTACCACGCATCTCTGCCCACAAGACCTACGTATATCAGTCACTATCCTCTGCCGAACAGGAGGCATTCAATCGCATATACGAGAACTTCTATTACTATCGTCACAACGACTTCTGGGCATCCGAAGCCATGAAGAAGCTACCAGCCCTCGTAGAAGCCACACAGATGCTCTGTTGTGCCGAAGACCTCGGTATGGTTCCAGCTTGTGTAGGACCAGTCATGAATCAGTTGCGTATTCTCTCTCTTGAGATACAAGCCATGCCCAAGGAATATGGCCTACGTTTCGGACGTCTAGAAAACAATCCCTACATGTCCGTAGTAACCATCTTCACCCACGATATGCCCACGCTACGCCTCTGGTGGAGTGAAGACGAAGACCGTCGTCAGCACTTCTTCAACGAGGTACTTCAAAAGGACGGCAAGGCACCATCCACCATGCCCGGATGGTTGTGCGAAGAAGTCATTGCCCGTCATCTCTTCTCTCCCTCCATGCTATGTCTTATTTCCCTCCAGGACTGGTTGTCCATGGACGAGCAGCTTCGTAGTGACGACATCGAAAACGAGCGCATCAATATCCCCTCCAATCCCGACCATTACTGGAGATATCGTATGCATCTCACTATCGAGCAACTCATGCAATCCCACGAATACAATGAGCGAGTAAAACTCCTCATCAATCGCAGTTCCAGAGCCTAAGCTCCGTCCTCGGCCCAACAACTTCTACAAAGAAGTAATCCCCCCGTCCCTATAACCAAGGTATAGAGTAGTCCCCACTATTCTATACCTTTTTCAGTATGCTCAGCATGAGCATTAGCTACCGGGTGCAAGTCCCGAGCGAGCCCTAATAGCGGGAATCGCATAGCCCAAGGCAAGGGTGTCCATCGTGAGGTGGTAATCGACTTGTCGCTTCGCTCGTCGAAGAATCTGAAGGAAGCTGGCGGTAAACATCTGGTCTGACGAACAGAAACTTCATACAAGGCATATGCCCGTGGGTAAGGTTGCCAAACAAACTAAAGCCCCATAGCTATTCGGAACGGGTGGTGTAAATGAAGCAGGCATAAGATGGAAAGTTAATGCCCTTATCTGAGGATGTCTCGCAGACGAGCAGAAATGCAAGTAGTAACAACGAACTGCGAGAAGTCAGCAGAGGTCATAGTACCTAAAGCACGTGTGCTTATGGGGAAGGACCGAATCGTGCAGTGCAATAGTGAATGACTGCAACCTGTTAGAGTCTTTTGTAGTCAGATGTTCTAAAGAAACTCTTTGACCATACGATAGGACGGAATTCGACAATAGGTTAGAAGTGACGTTTCTCTATGGGATGGCTGAAAACAACTTGCCACACATCGTAAGATGAGAAAGCACGAAACCGCCGTATGCCGAACGGCACGTACGGTGGTGTGAGAGGTCGGAAAACGAAAGTAGGAAGAAAACTACTTCGTTTCCCTCCTGCTCGATTTTATTATTCTATCCTGTATCATTAGTTTCAATTTATATCAAGCACGATAAGCGCACCCCGTGCTTCACCACCAACCTAAAGGAGATAATCAAGCTGAAATAAGCCTCTCACTCACTGCATGCCCCCTCACTTTAGGAGCATTGTCTCCAATCAGAGTATTTTAGTTTTGACAATATATATAAAATATGAGGCATGCATATGTGACAAAGGAGAGCGGATTAAGGGCTTTTCGGAGCAGAAATTACGTTGAAGAGATGTTTCTTGGACAACAATAATAGAATTACTGTCTTTTGGTGAGGAGAAATATATTTGTGATATGATATTTTTTATTACCTTTGTGGTATGAAACGTGTGTTTTTACTCCTTATATTATTGTGTAGTATGGGAATGGTCGGGGGGCAGGTGTTGCCGCAATATGCTGTGAAACCGCTCCTGCAGACCATTCGTGTGCAAACGGCGCCTTACAATAGCTCGTGCCCTTATTATAATTATGGTGACTCGGTAAGCTCGGAACCTTGTGTGGTGGGTTGTGTGGCTACTGCCTTGGAACAGTTGCTCAGTTATTACCGTTATCCTGAGTGTCTGATGGACAGCTTGGCGGGTTGGGACACGGAGCATTATAGTATAGCCACGGTGCCTGCCGGTAGCAGGATAGATTGGGAGGATGTGGCAGACTTGAGCTTATGGTGTGGCATGATGGTGAGGATGAACTATGGGCCAACGTCCAGTGCGGCAGGTCTGTGGAGAGCGGAAGAATCTCTTCGTAGGGTGTTTGGCTATAAGACGGTGCATGTGCTGGACAGAAGTATGTATAGTTTTGATACATGGCATAGGATTCTGCAGAACGAACTGATGGCAGGACGTCCAGTGGCGTATGTGGGTTATAATAACATGCTCAGTGGTCATGCCTTTAACATAGATGGTGTGAACGAGGATGGTCTTTATCATTGCAATTGGGGAGAGGGAGAGAAAGACAACGGATACTTCACGCTGGAACAATTGTGCCAAAAGCAACCCCATTGGGATGAGACAGATTGGGGACGGATGTTTGGCTATAATGCCAATGAATACATGCTATTGCTGCATCCTGATAGCGTGACTGATGTGCTTCTGCCCGATACGCTGGCCGACTTTGCTCATGCCGTGAGAGTGGACGAGATTGCCTTTCGCAGAGAGATTACGGCCAGGGATTATGTTTTGACCGATGTGACGCTGACAAATATGACGGCTGATACTCTCTTTCATACATACGAACTGATAGTGAATCTACCCACAGATACCAACATAGTGGAGCAGTGCAAGGAGGTGTGTCTATCGTCCGTTAAGCTGATGCCCTATGAGAGACGTACACAGGTGGTGGCTGGAAGGTATGACATGCCAGTGGGCGAGGCCGTGGTGAGAATCACCTTTGATGGAGAAGAATTTCCCATGGCTAAGGAGGTGCAGATACACCCCACAAAGGTGGATGTCTTGTCTATCAAGGAGCTATCGGTGGAGTATCCGGAGATGACAACGGCAAGTATTCAATTGCAGATAACGAACACCGCCAGCGAGGGAACCTCGGGCAAGTTGGTGTATTGTCGTTTGTATGAGGATGGAGAGGAAAAGTCAGTATCCACGGACTATAGAGTGATGAATTTGGATGCACAGACATCGATGATAGACACGCTCACGTTTCATCATCTGACGCCAGGAAAGAGTTATCGATTGAACGTGGGCGATTGGAGCCGTCCCATTACTGTGGTACCTTTTTCAGTGCCTATGGAACAAACCGGTATTGAGGGTGTTAGCATAGATGACCTAAATGAAATAAATAACTGCCAACGATGGTATGATATGAGTGGCAAGCGCACCCTGAGACCCGAAAAAGGACTATACATAAAGAATGGTAAAAAAGTATATTATGAAGGCAGAAGAGATAATTGACAAGTATTATGGCGAAGAGCCCGAGCTGAAGGAATTGCTACTGATGCATTCGCGACAGGTGGCAGAGAAGGCAATGATGGTATTGGACATGCATCCCGAGCTGACGGTGAACCGCGAGTTTGTGTATCAAGCCGCCATGCTCCACGACATTGGTATCATCAAGACCGATGCACCAGGAATCCATTGTCATGGCACTCATCCCTACATTTGTCATGGCATGCTGGGAGCCGAGATGCTGCGCAATGAGGGCTTGATGGATTATGCACGAGTGGCAGAACGACATACGGGCACGGGCCTTACCAGGGAGACGATACAGAAGCAGGGATTGCCATTGCCCGCTGATGATTTCTCGCCCGAAACTATGGAAGAGCAGATAGTGTGCTATGCTGATAAATTCTTCTCGAAAAGTCATCCTGAGAGAACGAAAAGTGTGGCACAGGTGAGAGAGATGTTGTCGCGTTTTCCCGATGCCAACCTGGAAAGATGGGACCATTGGGTGGAACTTTTCGAGTAAAATGCACCATAAGGTGAGTTTCACGCAAGAAAAGATTCAAATAGCAAAGGCAGATGTTGTGTATGTTGAGGAAATGTTGTACCTTTGTCGCGTAGAAAAATATACGCCCAAGCATTGAGATTAAAGACATTCATTATACTCTTTATCACCACATCACTTATGTTATTGGCAGGTAGTATCAGACCTGCCAACTTAGCGTATTATCATACCCCAGAGGATTCGTTGGCATTGGAGCCCGACTCGGTGCTGCTGAATGATTCCTTGCGCAAGGCCATGGCTCTCTCCAATATGAAGGGATATACCATCTATGCCGACTCGGCAGACTTTGTCAAGGATACAGCCAAGGTGGACACCACACCACAGAGCAAGAACTCTCTGGATGCTCCCGTAGTGTATACGGCTTCAGACAGTATCACCTTTGATATGTTTGATAGTAGAGCCAATCTGTATGGTAGCAGTCAGGTGCAGTATCAGAATCTGGAACTGTTGGCCGATGAGATAACTATTTCTCTGGACAGTAGCCTTGTGCACGCTTCTGGTCGTGAAGACAGCACTGGTGGGGTAAAGGGTAAGCCCATTTTCCGTCAGGGCAATGAGGAATACGAGCCAGATAGAATATCTTACAACTTTAAGACGCGCAAGGCTTTCATCTCCAATGTATATACCAAGCAGGGAGAAGGTTTTATGACCACCAATGAGAGCAAGCGTGACAGCTCGGGCCTCTTGTATATTAATGGTGGTAAGTATACCACATGCGATGCCCAGCATCCCCACTTCTATCTGAAGATGAGCCGTGCCAAGGTGCGACCAGGCGAGAATGTAGTCTTCGGACCTGCATACCTGGTGGTGGAGGATGTACCCCTGCCATTGGCCGTGCCTTATGGTTTCTTCCCCTTTACCCATAGTTATCAGAGCGGTTTCATCATGCCTTCGTATGGCGATGAGACTTCGCGTGGTTTCTATCTCCGTGAGGGTGGTTATTACTTCGCTATCAATGATTATCTGGATCTGAAGGTGGTGGGCGATATCTATACCAAGGGTTCGTGGGGCATATCTGGTTCTCTCAACTACAGAAAGCGATATAAATTCTCGGGAAACCTGTATCTGAGCTTTCAAAAGACGGTTTACGATGAGAAGACAAATCCAAGTGTCTCCGACTTTAAACTGACGTGGACACACCGACAGGACTCAAAGGCCAATCCCACGCAAAGCTTCTCGGCCAGCGTGAACTATGCCTCTACGTCGTACGATAAGAACAACCTAACCTCGCGTTACGAACCCGAAAGTTATACTCAGAGCACACGTACCAGTTCGGTTAGTTATAGCAAGACGTTCAGTGATATAGGTCTAACCCTTTCTGGAACATTCAACTTGTCGCAAAGCTTGCGCGATAGTATGGTGTCGGTGACTTTGCCAACATTGAATATCACTCTGGCACGATTGTATCCACTCAAGCGCAAACATGCCGTGGGCAAGGAGAGATGGTATGAGAAGATAGCTTTGTCGTATACGGGTACATTCCAGAATAGCATCAGCACGAAGGACTATAAGCTATTCAAGAGTAATTTGATAAAGGATTGGCGCAATGGTATGCGTCATCAGATACCCGTTTCTGCCACTTTCCAGTTGTTCAATCACGTCAATTTGACTGCATCGTTCAACTTTACCGACCGTATGTACATGCAGAAGGTGTATCAGGATTGGGATCAAGAGAGACAAAAGGTGGTGCGCGACACTGTAATGGGCTTCTACAACGTGTTCAACTATAATACCAGCCTTTCGCTTAATACGAAACTATACGGTTTCTACACTCCATTGCCATGGGCAGGAGGTAAGAAGATACAGGCCATACGTCACGTGTTTACACCCAGCTTGAGCTTCTCCTACACACCCGACTTTGGTAGCGATAGATATGGATATTATGGCACTTATCAGAGAACAGACGTGAATGGTTCTCCAATGGGTGACCCTGTGATATATTCTCACTTTGCCAACGGTATGTATGGTACGCCAAGCAGAGGTAAGTCGGGTAGCTTGTCAATGGACGTGTCCAATAATATTGAGATGAAGGTATATTCACAGAAGGATACCACGGGCTACAGAAAGATTAGTTTGATAGACGAACTGGGTGCATCGCTTAGTTATAACATAGCAGCCAAATCGCGTCCATGGAGCGACCTGAGCACACGACTGAGATTGAAGTTGAGCAAGAGTTATACCTTCAGTCTTAATGCCGTATTTGCCACCTATGCTTACGAATTTGACAAGAATGGCAATGTAGTGGTGGGCGATAAGACGGAATGGAGCTATGGCAGATTTGGTAGATTCCAGGGTATGTCGCAAAACCTGTCTTATACGTTCAATAATCAGACGTTCAAGAAGATTCGCGAGCGCTTGCTTGGTCTTAACTCTTCAACAAAGGATCGTGACGAGGCCGACGAAGAAGATGAGGAAGAAGTAGACCCCGAAATGCAAAACGTAGACCCCGAAAGACGCAAGGGTGAGACAGGTGCGAAGCGTGAACAGGGCAATCGTGTGGACGAGGATGGATACCTTAAATTCCAATTGCCATGGAGCTTCAGCGTAAGTTATGGTGTGATAATGAGAGAAAACACATCTGCCAAGATTAACGAGAAGAACATGCGCTATCCATACAAGTTCACCCACACGTTGAACTTCTCTGGTAACTTGAGAATATCAGAGGGATGGAACATTCAATTCTCGTCAGGTTATGACTTCAACTATAAGCGACTCTCTATGACTACGGCCTCGCTCGCTCGTGACCTGCACTGCTTCTCCATGTCGTGCTCTATGGTAATCACACCATACCGTAGTTTCAACTTTAACTTCCAGGCAGATGCTTCGGCATTGCGTGATGTACTGAGGTGGAGAAAACAAAGTTCATACAGTTCTAATATTGAATGGTATTGATAGTGCTACGGGAATATTAAAATAAGGTTAACATAAGTTCTACAGAATTAATATTTAGGCAAACGTAAAAGTTGGGCAAGCATAATAGTTTAACAAACAAATAAACACTCAAGAAAATATGAAAAAGTTTTTCCTTCTACTAATGCCTCTAATGATGATGGCTTTCACTTCATGCACCAAGGAAGATGTAAGAATTCAAATCATAGATATGGCGTATGTCAATCCTTCTGATGGTGTAATAAGTGCAGAAGGTGGAGAAATTACCTATATGGTTGGTTCTTCTCATTCTTACAAGATGTCTTCCACATCAGATGCAGTATCTTTTTTGAGAGATGGTGTAGTAAAGTACGATAAGAATGGTTATGCCGTAGTGGAACTAAATCACGAGGTACATGTTTCTGCCAACAATACCGGCAAGGAGCGCAGAATCCTTATTGAGGCACAGCATACCAGCAATTCGGAATACAGAGCATCTCTTCTCTTCATTCAGCCTGCCAAGGTGGTGGAGGAATAATACCTGGAGAAGCAACCTTAAATCTGCATAGATAACTATATCATAACAGTAAAACCACATCTGCATAGTATTATTAGATACGTGTAGGTACACAAAACATTCACTAAGTTATGGATGCCATTAATAATTCAACCATGGAAGAACTGATGCTCGTTCGCATCACTGGTGTTGACCGCCCCGGACTTATAGCCGAAATCATGGAAATACTCTCTGGGCATGATGTTCACATTCAAGACATTGGTCAAGCCGTGATACATTCTACACTTAGTTTGGGTATTCTCATTCGTGTAGATGAAGAACGTAGTGGTCGCGTGATGAAAGAACTTCTTTTCAAGACGAGCGAAGCCGGGTTTAATATCAAGTTTAGTCCTGTGACCATGGAAGAGTATGAAGCCTGGGTATCGCGTCAGGGAAAGAACAGATATATTCTCACCATCCTGGGCAGACGCCTTGAAGCACGCCAGATAGGTGCCGTCACTGACTTGATAGTGAGCCAGGGCTTGAACATCGATGCCGTGCAGAGATTGTCTGGTCGTCAAAGTATTCAGCGCCCCGCAGAAAAGACAAGAGCATGTATTCAATTCTCACTTCGTGGTACCCCCAAAGACCGTGAGGAGATGCAAGCCGCCTTGCTTCGCCTTTCCAGCGATATGGCTATCGACTGCTCTTTCCAGCGCGATAATATGTACCGACGTATGCGCCGACTGATATGCTTCGATATGGATAGCACCCTTATTCAAGCCGAGGTTATTGACGAACTGGCACGCCGTCATGGTGTTTACGACCAAGTAGCTGCCATCACAGAGCAAGCCATGCGCGGAGAGCTGGATTTCAAGGAATCCTTTACTCGCCGTTGTCAATTGCTGAAGGGGCTTGACGTGAGTGTGATGCAAGACATTGCCGAAAATCTTCCCTTCACTGAGGGTGTGGATCGTCTGATGTATGTGCTAAAGAGTTATGGTTATAAGATAGCTATTCTCTCAGGTGGTTTTACATACTTTGGAGAATACATACGCAAGAAATACGGTCTTGATTATGTCTATGCCAACGAGCTGGAGGTGGATGAAACTGGTCATCTGACAGGTAATTACTTGGGCGAAGTAGTGGATGGAAGGAGAAAGGCTGAATTGCTTCGCTTGATAGCTCAGGTGGAAAAAGTGGACATGGAACAAACCATTGCCGTGGGTGATGGTGCCAACGACCTCCCCATGCTAGCAGCAGCAGGTTTGGGTATTGCCTTCCATGCAAAACCACGAGTGGTGGCAAATGCACGCCAATCCATTAATACCATCGGTCTTGATGGCGTACTGTATTTCCTAGGCTTCAAGGACAGTTATCTCGATGATAAGGCTCAGTAAACTCTGGGGATAATAATTTCCAAGTGAAATAATTAATCCTGAGGGCACAATCCCCTGAGAATGATTGTTTCACTAAGCTAGATAAGTCACTAGGATGCAATAGCTTTTGAGGAGCAATAATTCTTGTCGCTCAGTATTGAGTTGATGTTTTTAAGCAATTAATCCAGCGCAAGGGAGCTATGCAAAGCTTTTAATCATCGTCGTAACCCTCGTATTTCTTCTTTGAAAGAAATATTTGTGAGGCAAAAACACATTTTAAAAGTCAGAAAATATATATTTTGAGGTAAAAATCACTCTCCGCAAGAGTTGAATATACAATTTATCCCTAAAGTCTTCAAGGTAAATATTTGCCAGAAGGTCTTTAGGGATAAATTTTTTAAAAGAATCTATTTTTGATGTAATAAGGATATTCCTCTGGTGGTACTCCTACAGGGAATATGTCTTTAAAGAAGAATTGTGTGTCCTTAGGGTTAATACTAATAGACATTTTCAGATAGTTATAGAAATCATAACGATGCCCAGTTTGGTAATAACAATAAGCCAATGCCGGGCATATCGCCTTCAATACATCATCTCTGACATCATCGTATTCGGGAGCCTTTATCATCTCCTCCATTTTCAGGAAAATATATGTGGCATCTTCAAAATTCTGACAATCCATAAATACCTGAGCTATGGTGCGCATGGTATTGAGATAGTCTTGCGATTTGGATAGAGCTTCTGAAAAGCATTCCGCTGCCTTGGCCTTGTCTTGAAAGAGCAAGTAAATGTGCCCAGAAAGCAAGTCGTAATCCACCTTGGTATCAGGGTCGGTAAAAGATTTCGAGCGCTCCAGAGCATCTAAAGCCTCCTGCATATTACCTATTCTGGCTTCAGTGTATGAGCGTTGCAAGCATATGTTCATGTGCTCAGGGCTCAATCCGTCGCTCAATTCCTCTGCCAGAATGAGTCTATCATTAGCTTCCTTGAATCTATCTAGAAAGCAAAGGTTGAAAGCCGAATGATAGAGTGCCAATTCATCATCAGGACATTTGCTCAGATATAGTGTGAATACATCATCCGCCTCCTGGTATCTCTCTTGGCGTGATAGAGCATAAGCCTTCTGAATGAGAGCTTGCTTGTTTTCCGGTTGTATGGCAAGAGCATATTCTGCCGAGTCAAGAGCTTCTGCAAAGTGTTCCATTTGGAGATGAGCGTCAGATAGGTTGAGCCAAGCCTGTACGTCAAAAGGGTTGGCATCTAGTACCTTGTTGAGCCACACAATGGCCTCTTCCCATTTGCGCGACTCAAACATAATGTCCGCCATCATGGCCAGAGGGTCTTCGGCAGAGGGATGCAACTCTAAGGCAAGTTCAGTGGCATTGATAGCCTGCTGATACTTGCCTTTAGACATATAGTAGTCGGCTACATCTATTAGTTCGTCACTATCCATGTAGGGAGTGTCTCCGCTATCCATGGCCTCGGTGTAGCGCCTTAGTATGTCAAGGAAATCTTCCGATTGGAAGTAATCTTCTTCCTCTTGTTGCATATACTCTCTCTTGGGTGTAGGAACTTATAATTTGTGGAGAGATGTCTTTTTACTTGGTATCTCTGAGTCCTACGGTTTTATTAAATACAGGATGCTCTGGTGTGGAATCAATATCTACGTTGTAATAACCGATACGCTGGAATTGCAGATATGAATAATGGGGCAGGGTAGCAGCCCATTCTTCAATGAATGCATTCTTATTGACGCGCAATGAGTCGGGATTGAGGAAAGGACGCATAGCGTCTATGCCGCGTACACCATTTTCCTTCTCGTACTGCTTGATGGCATCGCGAGGATTTTCGCATGTCCATAGGCAACTGTAATCGCGCACCTCGCATGGAATGCTGTGATTGCAACTAACCCAATGCAATGTCTTACCCTTAATCTTGCGGTCGGCACCAGGCATGCCGCTCTTGCTTTCGGGGTCGTATGTGGCGTGGATACATGTGATGTTGCCCTCGGCATCCTTCTCTATGCACTTGGTGGCATCTTCGTCACACTTGATGATGTATGCATTTTTCAGTCTTACCTCCTTGCCGGGACCTAGACGCATGAACTTCTTGCCACCATCTTCCATAAAGTCTTCACGCTCGATATAAAGTTCGCGAGAGAAGCGGATGATGTGTGTGCCAGAGTTCTCGTCCTCGGGATTGTTGATAGCCACCATTTCTTCCACCTGCCCCTCAGGATAATTGTCGATAATCAACTTGACGGGGTCTACCACGGCACTAACACGGAGGGCACGAGAATTAAGGTCTTCACGGCAAGCAGCTTCCATTAGCTTGATGTCGTTGAGAGCATCAAAGGTGGTGTAACCAATCTTGTCGATAAAGTTGAGAATAGCTTGAGGACTATAACCACGACGACGGATACCGCAGATAGTGGGCATACGAGGGTCGTCCCAACCGTTAACTACATTCTCCTGAGTCAGGATAAGCAGATTGCGCTTTGACATAAGGGTGTAGTTGAGGTTAAGTTTGTTGAATTCAAACTGGCGAGGACGATTGTCCTGAATATCACCTTCGTCGCCCTTCCATTCCTTAATCCATGTAACGAATAGGTCATAAAGTTCGCGGTGAGGAACAAACTCCAATGTGCAGATAGAGTGGGTGACACCCTCAAGATAGTCGCTCTGTCCGTGAGTAAAGTCGTACATAGGATAAGCATTCCACTTGTTGCCAGTACGCCAGTGAGGCATATTCAGTACGCGATACATGATTGGATCGCGGAAATGCATATTAGGACTAGCCATATCTATTTTTGCACGCAGAATCATCTTTCCAGGCTCTACATTGCCCGAATTCATCTCGCGGAAAAGCTTCAAGCTCTCTTCGGCAGGGCGATTACGATATGGGCTGTTTGTACCAGCTTCTGTGGGAGTGCCCTTTTGAGCAGCTATCTCTTCAGAGCTTTGCTCGTCGATGTAGGCACGGTCGTTCATGATACACCACTCAGCAAAGTCCCATAGGTCCTGGAAATAGTCGCTCGCATAGCATACCTTGCCCCACTTGTAGCCAAGCCACTGAATGTCGCGCTCTATGGCACGAACATATTCCATGTCTTCCTTCTGAGGGTTGGTATCGTCCATACGAAGATTACATACACCGCCGAACTTTTCTGCCACACCAAAGTCCATAGCTATAGCCTTGGCATGACCGATGTGCAGGTAACCATTGGGTTCGGGTGGGAAACGAGTCTGTAGGCGTCCGCCGTTTTTGCCAGCGGCCAGGTCTTCTACTATTTGTTTCTCAATGAAGTTAAGGCTTTTTACGGGAGCCTCTTGTGTTTCAGTAGTTGTCATTTATCTTCTAAAAAATCTTGTTTTATTTTCGGGTGTCAAAGTTACGAATAACTTTTTATATATAATGTGTGTAGCAGGCATATTATATTCCTGATGGCTAAAAAAGCCACTACAAGCCGCAGAAATATCCTATTTTGTATATTTGAAATAGCTTGATGCAAGCGAATCTGGAGCAAAGTATACGCCTGGTGATAGGCAGAAGTAAGATGTGCATCAAGGACACAATGCGATGCATTTTATACTTCCTTAGCTTGAAGTATAGGTTGGTAAACTTGATGTTTGGCCATTTTTCTTCGGGCAACGAGTGCAATGTACGAAGAGCCTCTCGTGTTTTGGCCAGGAATTTTTTGTTGGTGTCTATGTCCAGATGAATCAATCTGTTTTCTATGTGATGTATCTTCTTTTCCTGTTGTTTTAGTTGTTGAATAAGAATTACATCCTCATAACCATAATTGGTTATCTCCTCAAGGAAGCCACCTACTTGTACGAAGGCATCTCTGCTAATCATGAAGTTTTGCGTTGTTAGCGAATCGTAGGGGTGTTCGTTTCTGTATTCTTTGGTCAGTTTCTTTGCCACCTTGTCCTCGTATGTCCATCTTAATTCGCATCCTTTTGGACAATGGTCGGTATTTCTCATGCCACCACAATAGGCATCAGCTTTTACTTCTTCTATGGCATCAAGATAATTCTTTACAAAGTAAGGCGAAGTCACCTCTGTGTCGCAATCCACAAACAGGAGCCATTCTCCGTGCGACAAGTCAAATATCCTGTTTCTTATTCGCGAACGACCGAGGTTCTCCACTGGCTCATACACACGACATTGTTTCAAGCATGAAATTCTCTGCAGAGCAGCTATCACCTCCTTGTCAGTACTCTTGTCGTTGCCAATTATAATTTCTGCATCCTCGGGCAATTGCTCAAGCAAGTCGTTTACCAGTTTTGTGCAATCCCAATTGTACACAGGTATCAATATGGATAATCTTATCATCGCAAATAGTATTTTCTAAGGTACAAAGTTAACTAAAAAAGTCAAAACTGACACTTTCACCTTACTAAATTTAGTGCCTAATACTTTTTGCAAGCCAAAAATATCAATATTTCTATGAATATTGTTAACTTTGCATACGTTATGCAGCCATTAGCAGAAAGAATGCGCCCTCACACTTTAGAGGACTACATAGGTCAGCAACATCTTGTTGGCCCAAATGGTATTTTGCGACGTATGATTACCAGCGGCCGCATCTCCAGTTTTATCCTTTGGGGACCTCCCGGCGTGGGAAAAACCACTCTTGCCACCATTATTGCCAGTACCCTCGATGTGCCGTTTTTCACTCTTTCTGCCGTGACTAGCGGTGTGAAGGACGTTCGTGATGTCATTGACAAGGCACGAGGCGCAACATTCTTCAATAATGCTCGTCCTATACTTTTCATCGACGAGATACACCGTTTCAGCAAGAGCCAGCAGGATTCTCTCCTTGGAGCCGTAGAACAAGGTGTTTTCACCCTCATTGGTGCTACTACGGAGAATCCCTCTTTCGAGGTCATTCGCCCCCTTCTGAGTCGTTGCCAGGTATATATGCTCAATCCTCTCACAAAAGATGATTTGCTTTCCCTGTGCCAACGTGTTCTAGCCAAGGACAATGTCTTGAAAAAACAAAATATCCAATTGGCAGAGACTGATGCCTTGCTCAGATACAGCGGTGGTGATGCTAGAAAACTACTCAATATCCTTGAGCTCCTTTCTGAGAGTGTACAAGGCGATGAACCTCTCACCATTACCGATACCCTAGTGGCAGAGCGTTTGCAACAGAATCCTCTTGCTTACGACAAGGATGGTGAAATGCATTACGACATCATCTCGGCCTTCATCAAGAGTATTCGCGGAAGCGACCCTGATGCCGCCATATATTGGTTGGCCCGAATGATAGAAGGCGGTGAAGACCCAGCTTTCATCGCTCGTCGTCTCATTATCTCTGCATCCGAAGACATAGGTCTAGCAAATCCTAATGCCATGCTCCTTGCCAATGCTGCCTTTGATGCCGTTCAAAAGATTGGTTGGCCAGAGGGACGTATTCCCTTGGCAGAGGCAACGATATATCTTGCCACTTCGCCCAAGAGTAATAGCGCATACAATGCTATTAATATGGCGTTGCAAACGGTTAGACATACAGGCAATCAACCAGTTCCCTTGCACCTTCGCAATGCACCTACTCAATTGATGGCCGAACTGGGTTATAACGATGGCTACAAATATCCGCACGATTATCCTGGTCATTACGTGGCTCAGCAATATATGCCCGATGCCATGAAGGATACCGTATTCTTTCATCCGGCTGAAACAGACAAAGTACAACGAAAAACAGATAATAATAAATAAAACATCATACAATTTATGAAAAGCGACATTGAAATTGCACGCGAAACCTCTCTCAAGCCCATTGCGGACATAGCTCAGGGGTTGGGTATCAACCAAGAGGTTATCGAGCCCTATGGCAGATACATTGCCAAGCTCCCTCTCTCTCTAATCGATGATGACAAGATTAAGCAGAGCCGTCTTATTCTTGTTACCGCCATTACTCCCACCAAGGCTGGTATCGGTAAGACTACCGTCAGCGTAGGTCTTGCTCTTGGTATGAATCGTATAGGCAAGAAGGCTATCGTAGCCTTGCGTGAACCCTCACTGGGCCCCTGCTTTGGTATGAAGGGTGGTGCTGCTGGTGGTGGTTATGCACAGGTATTGCCCATGGACAAGATTAACTTGCACTTCACTGGTGACTTTCATGCTATCACCTCTGCTCACAATATGATTGCTGCCTTGCTGGATAATTATATATATCAGCATCAGGCCGAGGGATTCGCTATGCGTGAAATCCTTTGGAAGCGAGTACTCGATGTCAATGACCGCAACCTTCGCTACATCGTTACCGGTCTTGGCGCCAAGACCAATGGAGTCACTGGCGAGAGCGGTTTTGATATCACTCCAGCATCAGAGATTATGGCCATACTTTGCCTTGCTCAGGATGAGACCGACCTTCGTCGTCGTATCGAAAACATCCTTCTTGGTACCACCATTGATGGCAAGCCCTTCACCGTCAAAGACCTTGGCGTAGCTGGTGCCATCTGTGTGCTTCTTCGTGATGCCATCAAGCCCAATCTGGTGCAAACCACCGAGGGCACTCCTGCCGTAGTACATGGTGGTCCTTTCGCTAATATTGCACATGGTTGCAACTCTGTCATTGCCACTCGTACCGCAATGAGCCTTGCTCCCTATGTTATCACAGAAGCAGGTTTCGGAGCCGACCTTGGCGCGGAGAAATTCTATGACATCAAGTGCCGCAAATCTGGTCTTCAGCCAGCACTCACCATTCTGGTTGCCACCACCCAGGGTCTGAAGATGCATGGTGGTGTACCCGTAGAGGCTATTAAGGAACCCAATATCGAGGGTTTGAAAGAAGGTGTCAAGAATCTGGATCGTCATATCAAGAACCTCCAGGGATTTGGCCAAACCGTAGTCGTGTGCTTCAATCGCTATGCTGCAGATACCGACGAGGAAATAGAATTCTGTCGTCAGCATTGTGCTGAGATGGGCATTGGTTTTGCCGTAAACAATGCCTTCAATGAAGGTGGTGCTGGTGCAGAGGAGTTAGCTAATCTTGTGGTTAATACAATTGAAGGAACACCCAGTCAACCACTTGTTTATGCTTATTCTGATGAACAAAGCATTGAAGATAAAGCACAGGAGGTAGTACGCAAGGTTTATGGTGGCAAGGGTGCTACCTTTACCCCAGCTGCCAAGAAGATGTTACAGAAGATAGAAGAGCTTGCCCTCAATCATTATCCCATCTGTATTGCTAAGACACAGTATTCATTCTCAGCCGACCAAAAGGCTTACGGAGTGCCTGAGGGCTTCAGTATAGCCATCCGCGATGTGGTCATCAACCAGGGTAGCGAATTCATAGTTCTTATTGCTGGTGAAATCCTTCGCATGCCTGGCTTGCCCAAGGTTCCCCAGGCCGAGAAGATTGATATCGTTAATGGCGAGATAGAGGGTCTTAGCTAATAGTTAATAATATTTACGTTTTTAGCAACATATTTACATCATAGATATGAAAAAGATTTTGCTTTTAGGTTCTGGCGAACTAGGCAAGGAATTTGTAATTGCTTGTCAAAGAAAGGGTCAGTATGTGGTAGCATGTGACAAGTACAACAATGCACCAGCCATGCAGGTTGCTGATGAGCGCCGAGTATTTAATATGCTTGACGGAGAGCAGTTGATGCAAGTGGTCAACGAGGTTAAACCCGACATCATCGTACCCGAGATTGAGGCCATCCGCACAGAGATGCTATATGAGTGTGAGAAGCAGGGTATACAGGTTGTACCCAGTGCACGTGCCGTCAACTATACCATGAATCGCAAGGCTATACGCGAGTTGGCACACACCGAGTTGGGCCTCCGCACCGCCAATTATCAGTATGCCACCACCTTTGCCGAGCTTCAGTCAGCAGCACAGGTGATTGGTTTCCCCTGTATCATCAAGCCCCTAATGTCTTCAAGTGGACATGGTCAGAGCAAGGTGGATAGTGCAGATGAGCTACAAGCAGCTTGGGATTGTGCATGCGAGGGTTCACGTGGCGACATTATGGAGGTTATCGTAGAGCAGTTCATCCCCTTTGATTACGAAATCACACTTCTCACCGTTACTCAGCAGAATGGTCCCACATTGTTCTGTCCTCCCATCGGACATGTACAGAAGGGTGGCGACTACCAAGAGAGTTTCCAACCACGTGCCATGAAGCCCGAGCATCTAGAGGCAGCACAGCAGATGGCAGCCAAGGTAACCGAGGCGCTTACTGGAGCTGGTATTTGGGGTGTAGAATTCTTTGTTAGCGAGCAGGATGGTGTTATCTTCAGCGAACTATCTCCCCGTCCCCACGATACAGGTATGGTTACCCTAGCAGGTACTCAGAATCTGAGCGAATTCGAGTTGCATTGTCGTGCGGTATTGGGTTTGCCCATTCCCGAGATTACACAGGAGCGTCAGGGTTGCAGTGCTGTTATCCTTTCTGGTATAGAAACCGAAAATCCCGACTATGTAGGTATGGAGCATGTATGTGCCGAGCCACAAACCTATCTTCGCATCTTCGGCAAACCCGTAGCACATGTTGGTCGCCGCATGGGTGTGGTAGTATGCTGGGACAAGGCAGATGCTTCTCAGGACACATTGCGCGACAAGTGCAAGTCTCTAGCCGCTAAAGTATCAGTTGTAGAAAAGTAATTCAAGATAAGTATTATTACACATAATACACTCACAATCCGCAGCACCCCAATAGCCTGGTACTGCGGATTTGTTGTGTGTAAAGGGTACTGAGTAGGGAATTTAATCCATTCGCCCATCTAGATGAATCGTTATTGACATTGCCTCAATATCTTGTTCATCGCTCTCTTTTTTTACTATCTCAAAATGGTTTGGTATCTTACTCAGTAGAACTATACGAGCTAATTGAATTAACATCATTGTTTCCATAAATCCAAATATGCAACTTTAAAAGGATTTTGTGCACCTTTTTAGCTACTGAGCCCAGAATAGCCTAGGTCCTCTAGGAACTCTAGGAAGGCCTAAGAGAACCGATAAAATCTTACGATTCAGAAAGCTCTTGGAAGTTCTAGGTGGAAATTACTTTGAAAATTTTTAGGTTTGAAGTTGGGGTGAGATGGAGATGGAGTAGGCGAGATTGGAATATTATAAAAAATAAATCGGATAAACTATTTAAGTTTACCCGATTGTAGTAGCGACTACGGGAATCGAACCCGTGTTCCATGCGTGAGAGGCATGTGTCCTAACCCCTAGACGAAATCGCCATTTGCAATTGAGTTTTTAGAATCTCTTGCGGAAGCGGGGGGATTCGAACCCCCGGTACGGTTACCCGTACGTCAGTTTAGCAAACTGGTGGTTTCAGCCACTCACCCACACTTCCAAACTTGGATGCTTCCGTATGTTTATTTGAGTTCTTTTATTCAGCTCCTCTGAGCTGTTTTTCTCTCAATTGCGATGCAAAGGTA
Source organism: Bacteroidaceae bacterium (assembly GCA_017381015.1). Classification (GTDB taxonomy): domain Bacteria; phylum Bacteroidota; class Bacteroidia; order Bacteroidales; family Bacteroidaceae; genus Physcousia. Next base: position 8,274 of record JAFOCV010000067.1, on the reverse strand, counting down.
TAGCTTTTTTTTTGTTTGTGCAAATGTTTTTAAAGTTTTTTGTATCTTTGTGCTAAAATTTCACAATTAAGGATAGAAAAGATGTCTGATTTTGTTGCTTTGGATGATTTGGAAGTAAAATTTCGCTCTCATACGGATAGTAGAGGAGTGCTCACTTTTGCTGAAGAAATGAGGGATATTCCTTTCGAGTTGAAGCGTATGTTTTGGATAACGGAGGTGCCCGCAGGTGCAAAGCGTGGTGGCCATGCGCATACTACTTGCAAGGAATTGTTGTGCTGTGTGAGTGGTAGCTTCAAGTTGGTTGTCTTTAATGGTAGAGAGAAGAGGGAGTTTTTCCTGAACAAATCCGATTATGGAGTGATAATCCCCGAGGGTGTATGGTGCTCTCTGGAGGACTTTTCAGAAAATACTGTGGTGCTGGTAGGAGCCAGTGAAGAATATTCTGATGAGGGATATATAAGAGATTTTGACGAATATCAGGAAAGATACTGTCAGATGTAATAGAATAAGAGGCTTTCCTTGTATAATATAATGCTTAAGTAAGATGAAGATACTGCCATATAGTGTAAATAAAAAAGAGGTGTGGAATGCTTTCGTAGAGGAAAGTAAGCAGGGAACTTTTTTGCTTGATAGAAACTTTATGGATTATCATGCAGATAGGTTCTTTGACTGTTCGGTGCTCGTTTATTCCGATGATATTGACGATGTGAATATCGACAGTGCTGATAATCTGATAGCATTGTTTCCAGCTAATTGGGTACAAGAAGAGAAGACGGTATATTCACATCAGGGTCTGACTTATGGTGGACTAATTACCAAGCCCGATGTTACGCAGGTGGAGGTCTTGAAAATCTTGCAAAAGGTGTTTATGTATTATGAGGGATATTTAGGAGCCAGGATTTTGGTATATAAACCTATACCTTATATATATAGTAGTGTGCCCAATCATGAGGATTTGTATGCTCTGTTCAGAGCCGGAGGTCAATTGTGTTCGCGTGGTGTCTCAACTACGGTGAGTGTGCAGCACCCCTTGAATATGCGAACATTGAGGATTAGGCAAGCAAAGAAGGCATTGGAGAATGGTTTCTACATAGAGCGTGTAAAGGACGGAGAAGATACATGTCTGAGAGAGTATTGGGCAGTGTTGGAAACCGTACTCAGAGAGGTGCATAACACCAAGCCTGTACACACAAGTGATGAAATGTCTTTGTTGATGGGAAGATTCCCCAGACAGATACGATTATTTGTGGTTAAGAATGCAGAAGCACGTGTAGTAGCAGGAACTGTGGTATTTGAAACGAATACTGTTGCACATATTCAGTATATCGCTTCTTCGGCAGAGGGCAAGAAGTATGGTGCTTTGGACCTCTTGATGCGTCACCTATGTGGTGAAAGATATAAGGATAAGGAATTCATAGACTTTGGAATCAGTACGGAGAATGGAGGTAGATACCTGAACGAAGGATTGATATTCCAAAAGGAAGGATTTGGCGGCCGCTCAGTATGCTATGATACATACAAGGTGGAGCTTCAGCGCGATGTATTGCATAAAATGCATGAAGGATTGGAAGAAATGGGAACAAGAATGATGGTTAAATTCTTGGACCTCAAAGCATTGTCGCAAAGCTTTGAACCAGTCCTTTCAAACAATATGCTCAGGGTGATAAAGAGCGGTTGGTACTTGTTGGGTTCTGAGAATAAGCAGTTTGAAGAAAACTGGTGCAAATATGTAGGCTCGCAACATGCCGTATTGTGTGCCAATGGCTTGGATGCTTTGAAGCTGATATTGAGGGCTTACAAGAAGATATATTCCTGGAGCGATGATAATGAGGTGATAGTGCCCGCAAATACCTATATAGCCACAGTCCTGGCTATACGAGAGGCGGGGTTAAAGCCAGTGTTGGTAGAGCCCCAAATGTCTGATTACAATATACATGCAGAGCAGTGCAAGCGAGCTATTACGGACAAGACCTGCGCCATACTGCCAGTGCACTTGTATGGCAGAGTGTGTGACATGGACGAAATACTATCGCTTGCAAGGGAGCATAATCTTTGCGTAATAGAAGATGCAGCACAGGCACATGGAGCAATATACAAGGGTAGGAGAGCAGGTCATATTGGCGATGCAGGCGCTTTCAGTTTTTATCCTGGCAAAAACCTTGGAGCGCTTGGTGATGCTGGATGTGTGGTAACGGACGATAAGCAGTTGGCAGATATGGTTCGTTCTATGGCCAATTATGGTAGCAGGGAGAAATATGTCAATGAATATGAAGGTGTCAATAGCAGAACGGACGAACTGCAAGCGGCAGTGCTAAACGTAAAATTGCCTCGATTAGATGCCGACAATGCACACCGTAGAAAAATAGCACAAAGATACATCAACGGAATAAAGAATCCGATGATAGTATTGCCACAAATGCCTGAAGATGAAATGGAAGCAGTATGGCATGTGTTCCCAATTAGATGTGCAGAACGAAATTCCCTGCAAACTTACCTAAAAGAAGCATCAGTGGAGACATTGATTCATTATCCAATTCCTCCACATATGCAAGAGGCGCTCAAGGAGCTGTTTGGCAATGTGTCCTTCCCCATTACACAAAGGATACATAATGAAGAATTATCACTACCCATTTCCCCTATCATGACAGTAGAGGAGGCGGATTATGTGATTGATTTGCTGAACAAGTTTGTGGTTTGATGAGATTGGAGGTAATGGGTGATTATAGATAATATAGATTCTATAGAATCAATAGATGCTATAGAAGATAATAGAAGCTATATATATTAATAGATACTATAGATATTGATAGATTCTATTCCTTTCCCTCAAGAAAGTAAAACATCAATTAGGGTGTGGGGAGGACTTATTATCTCAACCAAATGAGGTCTCCAACTTGTACGTTGTACTTCTTGGGGGAGAGATTGTTCAGTTGGTACAAACTCTTCAGACGTATGCCATACATTTGAGCAATGTCGTACATGCTCTGACCCTCTTCCACTATGTGAGGCTTGTTGATATACTCTTTTGACGCTCTCTTGGCCTTTTTTCTCAGGTAAAGAATATCGCCTACGGTGAGAGTGTAGTTCTTGCTGAGGTCGTTGTATTTCAACAGTTTCTTGATGGTAACACCAGTAGCTTGACTGATGGAAGCAAGATTATCATTTTCCTGAACAACAATGAAATAATTATCGTTATTGTAATAGACGGCATGCGTCTTGAAGAAGGCTGGTATTTTCTTCTCTTTAATCTTGTTTTGAGATAAGCGCTTGAGATAATGACGTGATATCTCTCCCTCCTTACCTCTGGCATTGAGGGTGGAGTTTTTGGAGTACCGTTGGGGAGTGCGCTTGTCAAACTGATGCAGAGAATACATCTCAATGATGCGTATCAAACTTTCTGCATACGTAGGACTAGTGGCATATCCGCATTTCTTCAATCCCTTGGCCCATGCCTTGTAATCGGTAATGGAATATGTGAATAGTACCTTGTATCTGGGCTTGAGTAAGAATAGCGAGTGGTCTTCGTAGCTATCCCTTGCTGACTTGTATTTTCTGAACTTTTCATTTGGAAGGTCGTCATTAACCAATATATACGGACCTGTCCAGCCTCCTGGTGTCTTAATGCCAAAGTGATTATTGGCTTCGCGTGCTAAACGGCTTCTGCCAGCACCGCTCTCCAACAAACCTTGAGCCAAAGTGATACTAGCAGGTATCTTGTATTTCTGTTGCTGCTCCATGGCCATCTCTTTGTACGTATCGATGTACGTCCAATAGGCTCTGTTGGTATTGCTACTCTGGGCAAATGAAAGTATTGACAAGAGCAGAGCAAACAGAAATGCAAAATACCTATTAGTATGCATATAGATTATGTGTGTTATTTCTTCAAGGGAATATCTGCAATTCTCTCCATGTGTCTGCCACCTTCGAAGGGAGTGCTGAAGAATTGGTCCATGATTTCCTTGGCAGTTGCATTGTCAATAAAGCGACCAGGCATAACCAGTACGTTTGCATCGTTATGCTGACGGATAAGATGTGCTATCTCGGGCATCCAGCACAAACCAGCACGAACGCCTTGGTGCTTGTTAAGAGTCATAGAGATACCCTCGCCAGAACCACACATTGCAATGCCGGGATATACCTCGCCGTTCTCTATGCCCTCTGCCAATAGATGGCCATAAGTAGCATAGTTGCAACTATCTTCAGAGTATGTGCCATAATCCTTGTATGCAATACCCTTTTCTTCCAAATACTGCTTTACATATTCCTTCAAGGGGAATGCCGCGTGGTCAGAAGCCAGACCTACTACCTTAATATCCATAATATATGAGTTTGTTGGTTGAAAAATTCTTACTTAATATTCCTGTAAGTATATTATTAAAATAGAGGCTATTACATTTTATTTGATTGTTATGCAATAGCCTCTAAATAATAGTTTATGTCTTAATCCTGGTCAAGAATGCTCTTTGCCTGATTGTATACATTTTCTGCTGTGTAGCCAAGCTTTTCGTCAAGCACCTTATAGGGAGCAGAGAATCCAAAGCTCTCCAAACCATAAACGCGGCTAGAAGGATGTGCACCTACGAGGAAGCCTTCCAAATTGACTGGCAAGCCTGCGCTCAAGCCAAATACCTTGCTGCCGATGGGGAACAACTCGCGTTGATATTCAATAGGCTGATTTCTGAACAAGCCTTCAGAAGGAGCACTGATTACTCTTACCTTATAACCATCCTGGCGAAGCATACGTGCACCAGCTATCAATGTGCTAACTTCAGAACCATTACCAACCATGATGATATCGGGATTCTCATCGCTTTCTGCGCTGATGTATGCACCCTTGCGGCATAGTTCATATTGTGTACCCTCTGGTAGTGGGTCAATGTTCTGACGTGATAGTACCAATGCAGTGGGGCTTGTCATATTCTCCATTGCCATTGCCCAGCATACAGTGGTAGCATTGCAATCGGCAGGACGGAGTACCAACATAGAGTTGCGACCAGAGTGATTCTTCATCTTCTCCATCAAGCGTACCTGTGCCTCTTGCTCCACGGGTTCGTGGGTAGGACCATCTTCACCTACGCGGAATGCATCGTGACTCCAGATGAACTTGACGGGAAGTTCCATCAATGCAGCCATTCTGATAGCAGGTTTCATATAATCAGAGAAAACAAAGAATGTACCGCATGCAGAAAGCATACCACCATGCAAGGTGATACCGATACATACACAAGCCATTGTCAGTTCGGCAACACCAGCCTGAAGGAAACCACCAGCAAAGTTGTCGCGAGATATTACAGTAGCACCACCCTTGATAAAGCCATCAGTCTTGTCAGAATTGCAAAGGTCAGCACTTGAAACAATCATATTGGGTACTGTCTTGGCAAGTAGTGACAAGCAAGCGCTTGAAGCATTACGTGTGGGGTCGCCTTGCTTCTGCTCGATGCTATCCCAAGGAATTTCGGGTAGAATGCCAGCAAACCAGTCGCTCTGCATTTTAGCCTTTTCGGGATTTGCAGCCGCCCATTTCTGCTCTTCAGCGTGACGCTCAGCACAGATAGTCTTTAGTTCCTCTTTACGAGCATCAAAGATTGCCTGTACCTCATCCCAAATGAAGAATGCATTGTCGGGGTCTGCACCAAGATTCTTGATAGTATTTCTATATGCATCGCCACCAAGAGGAGCACCATGAGTACCGCAGTTGCGCTCGTAGCTGCTTCCATCAGCCTTGAGTGCGCCCTTACCCATTATGCAATGACCAATGATAAGTGTTGGCTTACCAACTACTGTCTTTGCAAAGTCTAGTGCCTGACGGATTTCCTTTACATCGTTACCATTGATGCTAACAACCTCCCAACCCAATGCACGATACTTCTCGGCAGTGTTCTCGTTGGTAACTACGCTAGTTTCGGTTGATAGCTGAATGTCGTTGGCATCATAGAACATAACAAGGTTGTCCAAGCCCAATGTACCAGCGATACGTGCAGCACCCTGAGAAATCTCTTCCTGAATACCACCATCAGAGATATAAGTGTAGATGGTTTCCTTCTGGAAGGTGGGGTTTCCGGTACGAGCATATAGGCACTTAGCCGCAATTGCAGCACCTACGGCATAGGTGTGACCTTGACCAAGAGGACCAGAACTGTTTTCAATACCACGAGCATAGTTAAGCTCAGGGTGACCAGGAGTGGGAGAGCCCCACTGACGCAACTGCTTCAACTCGTCCAGAGTGAAATGGCCAGTCATTGTAAGCTGTGCGTACAACATGGGTGACATATGACCAGGGTCAAGGAAGAATCTGTCTCTACCTTCCCAAAGGGGATTCTCTGGGTCATAGTTTAAGTACTCGCTATAGAGTACACTGATGAAATCGGCTCCGCCCATGGCACCACCAGGATGACCACTCTTGGCCTTCTCTACCATAGCAGCAGAAAGTATTCTGATGTTGTCAGCTGCCTTGTTAAGAGTTTCTATGGAATGCATAATATGATTATGTAAAATGTTTTATATCCTTGCGCTTTGTTTTCAAGGGGTAGCTAATTACAGATGAAAATTTTTCAATTCGCTGTATTGCTTGTGGTCAAACGTATATATTGCTGCACCACGTTTGCTACCGCTTTTGTCTATCTTTTCAGTTTTCACGAAATATGGCATTTCGCATATCTTCTTGCGGAAATTTCTCTTGTCCAACTCTTCGTTCAGAATTGATTGGTACACCTTCTGAATCTGACTCAGAGTAAACTCCTCTGGAAGTAGTTTCATGGCGATGGGAGTGTAGCTTATCTTGTCTCTAAGGCGAGAGATAGCTTTTTTCATCATCTTCATGTGGTCAAAGTACAATACGGGCAAATTATCCACGTCCACCCATTTGCAATTGAATTTATCCAGCAGTTTGGTGTTGTAATTTGCTTTGTTGAGCAATGCGTAGTATGCTACACTTATTACTCGTCCACCGGGGTCACGACCAATATCGCCGAATGCCTCTAACTGTTCTAGAAACAAATCCCAAATACCAGTTCTTTCGGTAAGAACTCTGTATGCTGCTTCGTCCAAAGTCTCATCTTCGCGCACAAAACCACCCAATGGAGTCAACTCTCCATTGTAGGGCTCGATATTGCGGTGTTGAAATAATACTTGCAATTTACCTTCTTCGTAACCAAAGATGATACAGTCAACAGCTACGTGATATTTAGATTCGTTTGAATAGTATTTTTGAGACATTTATTGTTATTAATCTAGATAAATCCTGTGCAAATATACGAATTAAATTTGTAATTAAAGGTAAAACTTACACTTTTGTTCTGCACGTATAGTTTATTAGAGAGTTTTTAATGCAATATTCCAGTTAAAAGTATCGTATTTGAGTGTCTGTGCTACATATTTGGCACAATAAACTGGTCGGGGTGTTTGCCTTGATAACCTATGAAATATGAGTATATCTCACGCAAGTCAGCCTTGCGGTCATCTGAGGGCATTATATACTTAGTCATTCTTATTTCTTTCTTCTTGTAATCCATACCCATTAGCACAATGGGTAGTTGTGCCTTTGATGCTATTACATAGAAGCCAAGATGCCATTTGGCATTAGCTTTTCTCGTACCTTCGGGGGTAAGTGCCAGACGGAATGTATCGCTAGAATTGGCTATATCCACCAGTTCTGTAATAAGGGCCGTGCCTTGTCCACGGTTTACTGGTATACCACCCATCCAATTGCGGAATATGTAATCCAATGGGCCCACAAACCATTCTTTTTTCATTACGAAACCAGATTTGCGTCCAACAGCAGTTATAAACAGTTTTCCTATAAATAAGTCAAGATTACTGGTATGTGGTGCTACGCATATTATACATTTCTTGAAATCGGGTACATCCACAAAACTTTTCCATCCCATCAATTTATGGAAAACAAAACTACATATTGATTTAAGCATAATAATAAACCGTATATGATAATAACTAAAATTTGTTGTCTATAAGAATTTTGCGCAAAGTTACTAAATTAATTTCAAATTACACTAATGAAATTCACACATTAGTGTGATTTGTGCCTTTTTCATTATAGATAAATTTATCTAGGTATGATAATCTCTTGTTTCGTGTGTACAAGAAATATAGTTTTGCAACCATCACCAATGATTCTAGCATACTCCACACCTTATATATATGTTTACTCTTGTAGAGTCTCATATTTTCGCCCATTAACGCGATTATCATTTGCCGAACCGACTCATAATGCAGAATCACCTATGTATCAAATCTTTCGTCGATAGATACACAGGT
>JAFOCV010000066.1 GCA_017381015.1 Bacteroidaceae bacterium | reverse complement strand
CAGGAACCAACGGTCGTGGCTAATTACTACGGCGCATCCAGCAAAGGCCTCAAGACCTTCCTCAAGAGCACGCAATGTGTTCACGTCAATATCGTTGGTGGGCTCGTCGAGCAAGAGTACATTACCTTCTTCCTTTAGAGCCATAGCCAAGTGCAAGCGATTGCGCTCACCACCAGAGAGCACACCACACTTCTTCTCCTGATCTGCACCGGTAAAGTTGAAACGTGATAGATAAGCACGAGTATTGATGTCTCTGCCACCGATGCGTATCAACTCGTTGCCTTGGCTCACTACCTGGAATACGCTTGCATCAGCCAGGATGTCCTTGTGGCTCTGGTCAACGTATGCCAACTTAACGGTATCACCCACTTCGAAGGTACCAGCATCGGGAGTTTCCAAACCCATAATCATGCGGAAGAGTGTGGTCTTACCAGCACCATTAGGACCAATCACGCCCACAATACCATTTGGAGGTAGCATGAAGTCGAGGTCCTTGATGAGGGTCTTATCGCCATATGCCTTGCAAAGACCATGTGCTTCGATAACCTTGTTGCCCAAGCGGGGACCATTAGGGATGAAGATTTCCAACTTCTCTTCGCGTTCGCGCTGCTCCTGATTGAGCATGCTTTCGTATGACTTTAAACGGGCCTTACCCTTTGCCTGACGTGCCTTGGGAGCCATGCGCACCCACTCCAACTCGCGCTCCAATGTCTTGCGGCGCTTGCTTGCCACCTTTTCTTCCTGAGCCATACGCTTGGTCTTCTGATCAAGCCAAGAGCTATAGTTGCCCTGCCAGGGTATACCTTCGCCACGGTCAAGTTCAAGAATCCAACCTGCTACGTCGTCAAGGAAATAACGGTCGTGAGTCACACAGATAACGGTACCCTCGTATTGTTGCAAGTGCTGCTCAAGCCAGTCGATGCTCTCTGCATCCAAGTGGTTGGTAGGCTCGTCGAGCAAGAGTACATCGGGCTTCTGAAGGAGCAAGCGGCATAGTGCCACACGGCGACGCTCACCACCAGAGAGCACGGCACATTTCTGGTCGGCTGGTGGGCAACGCAATGCATCCATAGCGCGCTCCAGGCGGCTATCCAGATTCCATGCATCTGTAGCATCAAGTATATCCTGTAGTTCTCCCTGGCGAGCAAAGAGTTCGTTCATCTTGTCCTCGTTCTCATAGTATTCGGGCAATCCGAACTTATCGTTGATGGCATTATATTCAGCCAAGGCGTCTACCACGCTTTGTACGCCTTCCTTTACCACCTCCAGCACTGTCTTCTCGTCGTCCAGATATGGTTCCTGCTCCAGATATCCCACGCTATATCCAGGACTCCACACCACTTCACCTTGTGAGGGTTGTTCCAATCCTGCTATAATCTTCATCAATGTGGTCTTACCCGAACCGTTCAAACCGATGATACCAATCTTTGCGCCGTAGAAGAAACTCAAGTAGATGTTCTTCAATACCTGCTTCTGGTTTTGTGTGATAGTCTTGCTCACACCCACCATGGAGAAAATAATTTTCTTGTCGTCTACTGTTGCCATGTATATTTTTATTGTGTATAAATTATTATTATTTCGTGCCTATGCTATCTATTGGCAGAAGCCCTTATCTGATGGGCTCTATGATGGTCTTCTGTCCCTTGATTTTTTGTCCACTGATGCGCGCCATGAGGCTTTTGATGCAAGCTCTGTCAACGGCTGCAAACGACCAATGTGGAAATACGGTGACCATGCCCAACTGCTCTCTTGTCAGTCCTCCCGTCTTGCTCAGGAAGCCTACTATGTCCACCTTGTTCACCTTGTCTTTCTTGCCTCTGCCTATGTAGAGTGTTTCCCACTTGGAAGATGGCACCTGCATCTTACCTGGCACTTCTATCTTTTCTATATCCGAGATGCAATCCAGTTTGTCCAGGTTCTCCTCTGGACCTAGTATTATATATGAGGCTCCCTCCCTGTCCCATCGCGCCGTTCTTCCATTACGGTGTATGTACGCTTCCTGATTCATGGGCAAGTGATAGTGGATGATGTTCTCCACGTTGGTGATGTCAAGACCACGTGCAGCCAAGTCCGTACTTACCAATACATTGGAGCATCCGCTCTGAAAGCGAAAGAGAGCCCTTTCTCTGTCCTTCTGCTCCATAGCGCCATGGAATGATGACACGCAGAAGCCTGCCTTGCGCAGATACTGGTACACTCTATCCACTGCCTCGCGATAGTTGAGAAAGACTATGCTGGGAGTACTACCCAATGAGCATAGCAATCTGCCCAGTGTGTCCAGTTTGTCCTTCTCGGGTGATGCTAGCAGGTATTGGCGAATGCGGTCGGAATAATCGGCGTCCGTATCTTCCAGATAATCCATTCTGTGCACATTCTTCACTCCCACGAAGGAGGGTATCTCGGGGCTATCCGTAGCTGATAGTAGTATGCGTTTCTTAAAGTTGGGCACCAGCGTCAGTATGTCTGCCATCTGCTTGCGGAAGCCCAATTCCAGCGATTTGTCAAATTCGTCTATCACCAGGTACTCTATCTCAGAGGGGTCAAAATTGCCTTTCTGCAAGTGGTCAAGCACTCTGCCTGGTGTGCCCACTATCATCCTGGGATTCATGTTGCGCATGGCTCTGTGCTCGTCCATTGCAGGTCTGCCTCCATAGCATGCATAGGCTCTTGCTTCTCTGCATAGCTTTGTTGCCACCTCCTGCGTCTGTATGGCCAATTCTCTGCTTGGCACCAGTATCAGCACGCTGGGCTTCTGGTTTTCCTGCATAGCCTCTATCACTGGTAGCATGTATCCCAATGTCTTACCGCTACCTGTGGGCGATAATAGCACCACCGAGTCATGGCGTCTTACCTGCTGAAGCATATCCTCTTGCATAGGAGTAAGCGCATCTATACCAAGAGCTTCAAGTGAATATCTCATTTATATTTTCTATTGTTTTTTCGATTAATGACAAAGCCCAAGAACCTTCTGAAAGTTTCCAAGGCTTTTTTATAGAATCTATAGCATCTATAGCATTATTGCATCTATGCTTCTATAGCTTCTATCCTCTCTATAACTTCTATTCCTCTCTCTCCCCCTTATCTCAAGAAGTAATCCACCAAGAAATAAGTGCCCACCGATGCAGCCCAACCAATAAAGGCAAAGAGCGAGATTCGGCGCAGGTACCACAAGAGGGACACCTTCTCGGCACGCATCAGTGCAAAACCTGCCACACTACCAATTGGCAACAAGCATCCACCCACATTGCCAGAAAGGGCTATCAAGTGCCAGTACTGACCATTCTGAACAAAGCTCTCGGCATAAGTTCCGTCCACCATTTCTGGGGGAATAACAGAGTAGAGATTGATACCAGACATCACCAAGGCTACATTGTCCAGCACACTGCTCATTACTCCCATGAAGGCACTGGCCAGGTATATGTTGTGAATATTGTCATCCAGCCATCCCGATGCCATACGCATGGCTCCGCATTCTATCAGCACATCCACACAGAGGCATACTCCCACGCAGTACATTATTACCTGCAACACCTCGTATTGCAAACTTCTTCCAAGCGAGACTATCTGAGGTTGCTCAGTGCGTATTCGGTTCATATTGATTATCTCATTGAGCACCCACACCACTCCTAGGCAGCACAAAGCTCCCAGGAAGGGAGGCAATAGCGTAATTCTATGGAACGAGGGCACAAACCACAAGCCTCCTATACCGAAAAAGAAAAGTATCGTCTTTTGCCACCATGCCAGAATACTATCATCTCCCATAAACGAGTAGGCAGGGCGGTCAAGGTCCAATCTCTCTGGCAATTGACGCTGTATCAAGGCCGTGGGAATCACCATCGCCACTATGGCCGGCAATATCAATGCCGCACTAAAGTTGGTTGGCGTCACTGCTTCCTTGCCCCATAGCATCAGGCTTGTCACATCGCCTATCACCGTCCAGCATCCGCCACAACTGGCTGCTATCACTATGGCCGAACCTACATACATCCTCTGCTTGCCATTGCGTATCAACTTGCGCAATATCATCAGCATCAGCACCGTCACCGTCAGATTGTCTATACATGCACTCAGCAAGAAGGTGACTATCACCGTCAGCCAAAGCATTTGCCCACGCTGGCGTCTGCGCAGCAACTTCTCTATGAAGCTAAAGCATTCATTATTGGTAAGCACCTCCACTATAGACATCGTTGCCAGCAAATATAGAACCAACGAGCCCACCTGACCCACATAGCGCAGGAAGATAGATTCTGCTATAAACTCCTGACTCAATGCCACTGTGTGCTCCAAAGAACCCAAAAACAACTGGTACTCCTCGGCATGCATAGCATTCATCAGTGATGTGCCCGAACACATGTACAACACCCATCCGATAGTTCCACAAAAGATTGCTATCAGAGCCTTGTTGATATGGGTAAGATGCTCAGTGGCTATAAACAAATAGCCCAGAAGTATGACTACGACGATTGCTATTGTCATTGCTAATGATTTTTTGTTCTTAAAGTGATTGATATATCATTTTTCCGCGTACAAATTTACAAAAAAATATGAATATTTCACCCATCCAAACCCAGATATTAAACGAAAATATGTAACTTTGCACAAAACTAAAGACATATGAAAGAATTACGTCACATCTTCATCGCCCTTTTCCTGGCTATTACCACCAGCACATGGGCTCAGCGCATCAGTCTCCTGGATGGAGAACAAGTTTATCCCATTCAATCTCAGCAGACACAAACCGAGGTCAAACCAGGATGGAAGATTGTAGACCTCCAGCTCAAAAGCAAATGGGCAAAATATCTATGGGGCACCAAGTCAAAACAACTCATTGACACCCCCTCTCCACAATTCATCATCGATACCGACTCGCTGGTACTCAGCGACCTCGTTCTTATCAAGCTAAAGACCAAGAAAGAATACCGTAGCATACCAAAACCTTTACTTCAAGACAACAAGTGTATTCACGTGGATTTAAGCACATTCTCCATCTCGGCATATAGAAAAGACGACTTCCTCATCCAACCAATCACACCACTTGAACCAGGAGAATACATCTTTACCTTCACCACTCTATCTCCCGTTGGCGACTTCTCCGATTGGATAGTATGGCCCTTCAGCATCGCCCCACAAAATGCAGATTAGCCAAACTCTCAAAACTCACCAATCAGTCATCATCCTCCAATTTCTGATTCCTAGTTTGGGATACCGAATACAAGAGATTAGTTTCCTGTTTTAAAGTTGCTGAATTCCATTTCCGAGATTTAGTTTGTGAATTTCAGACCCTAAGTGCCATCGAAAACCCAAGGTCTTCAGAATAAGATACTGAAGAATCCCCCTCACTCAGTAGACACCAAACAGCCCACCTCAGTCCTATCTTAATCCGAGACTTCAGATTACTCAGAGTTTTCAGATTACTCTGATTATTCTGATTATTCTGATTACTCTGACCATTCGGATTACTCTGACCATCTCTAAAAATACGTGATTATGTCAAAGAGCGCGTGTTCATTTCGAAAGACAATGCAAAGATACGACATCTTTTTGGCGAGATGAGAAATAATGAGAAATAGTGGGAAATAGTAAGAAATAATGAGAAATAATATGCTTATCTACTTATAGAACAGATTATTAGCATAGTGGTCGCGGGTGTAGTGAGCGAGCAGGAATGGTATTTTTAAGGTATATTTCTGGTTGTGTATGAAAGAAACATACTGATGCACCAAAATAGTAAGAAGTGCATTAGTTTTTGGAGAAAATTGCAGATTTTGATGCCAAATATAGTGTATTTTTACTTCAAAATTAGGGTATTTTTGAGGTTGGTGGCATAAAAAGTGAGGGCAAGGGGGAGTAAAAATGTATCATCTTCAATATGGGTATGTTATTGAGTATTAACATAGTAGCACCAATACCCCTAGAGGATTTGATGCTTTGATGTTAACAGATTAACAATTAACAGTTATCAAATATTGGGTGATAAAACTCGAATAAAAAATTTATTATATATATATATAT
>JAFOCV010000065.1 GCA_017381015.1 Bacteroidaceae bacterium | reverse complement strand
TCAAACTCTTCATTGTAAAATTTTTCTGCGAAAAATTTTCGATTATCTATCGCGACTCGGCATAATGAATAATTCATTCTGCGCTCGCTGCTCAGATAATTGTAAAATTTCCATATTTTAGCAATGTACCAGAGATTTGTTTGACTCTTCTTGGAATTGACAAGTTTATTTCCTCTATCTATTATTCTAGATAGTGCTTGTACTACAATTTCTGTCTACGAAAATATATCAAAGAACTCTTTCTTTTTTAGCGCAAGAAAAACACCTCCGCATCTCATGACTTAGGAGGTTGTTCCCGTTTTGCGAGTGCAAAGGTATAGCTTTTTCACAAACCAGCAAAAAAAACTGAGAAGAATTTTTAATAAAATTTAAATTAATGGGTGTAAACAACACAATTTTGGCTGAGGATATAAAGATACACCTTATTATATAAATATAGAGCTGGAAATATAGATAAAAACGTAATTCTTGACTGGATTACTTGTTTAACGTTCGAGTCTTTGATACTCATCGTTATTGGTATTATTTTGGTCGTACTTGGTTTTTACATATTCATAGAACTCTGCCAGAGAAGCATTTTTATATGGAACTAGCCAGATGTAACCTATGCCTAGAGTTAGGATGGATAAAATACCCCAACCGATGAAGCTAAGGTGGAGCAGAAACAGTTCCATCTTGTGCCCGTTCATCATCTTCATACTAAGGTCGATGGCCTTGGTACCCATTTGCTCATTCTCGTATAAAATATAATTTGTCATGGAGTACGATAGAGATTTAACAAACGATGGAATACAAGGTGGAATAATCAGAAGCAAAATAAGCATCAGGCCAGCTAGAGTTGGATAACCTTCTTCATTTTCCCATATCTCTGGTGATAAGACAGATGATATGGAAGGTAAATCTACATCCTTCATAAATACTACGACGAACAGAAACATTACTACATAAGGAATCATAAAAGCCAATATCCACAGAATGACATATAGTTCTTTCATGAACAAGGTGGGAAGTATTCGAGAGAATTCTTTGTAGCCATCACACAAGTGCTGGATATTAAATGAATCATCTATACCACGTCGGTGCCTCAAAAAAGTAATAGCAAATCCCCAACCCAAAGGCAGAAGCAGGATAGAAAACAAAACATTCAAATGAGAAAGAGTCCCATTGATCACCAAGTAAACAAATGCTAGCATAGCAGCCTCTGCCCAATGGCCACGCAAGGCGGTACGTGCGGCCAAGCGAATTTCTGATGCGGATTTATTCATAAAATAAAAAAGAATAGTTGATTGACTGGTTTTGAGAATTATGTATGAGGACAAGAATTGCTGACAGCATTATTGTAGTTTTACTGCCGTACCTGTACAGCATACCATCAGCATGGTGGCATTGCCGCCTAGGGATTCATAACTGATATGTACACCTACAATGGCATCTGCTCCCAGGGCTTCTGCGCGATGTTGCATCTCATTGAGAGCCTCTGTCCTAGCCTTGGTCAGAACCTCTTCGTATGAATTGGTGCGACCACCAACGATGTCTCTTATGGAAGCAAAAAAGTCGCGAACCGCATTGATGGCAAAGATGGTTTCGCCCGTAACTACACCAAGATAATTCGTTATCTCCTTGCCAGATATAGCGGGAGTTGTTGTAATAATCATAATGATAATGTTTTATTCTAATTGTCATTGGTGTCCAATAAAAATTGGACGAGTTAATAATTATTCAAAAAGTCCTTCAAAATAAGGATAATCGTGTTCTTTGACATCGTTGAAATTAGTCTTATCAAACAGGTCTCGTAGGTGAGTCTTGTCTGTCAAGAGGGTGTGTACATAAAACGATGCCGGTGGTTGCTATCGCATCCAGCCTTGCACGCCGTAAATCTTTTCGAGTAGTTTTCGTTCGTTGCCTTGCTTGTCCTTGAACCATACTTCTACTCTGGCGGCATAGCAATCTCCCCAATCTCCTTCGTAGATTGCAAATTCCTTGTTTTCTACCAAACAGGAGAATTGGGTTGTTGCACTAATCTCTTGACGTGAGCGCACCTGTATGCGGCTCTCAGACAAGGGTTCGTTCTTCGTTGCCTCGAAACATCGTAGGTAGATTGTTCCTTCTGGCAATTGTGGATAGAAGAATGAATATTCGTAGATACCGCCTTGAAGACCATCTCTAATCTGCAAATAGGAGGTTGTGTCTGACTGATTAACTTCGGCTGCTAGCTCTGAATTTTCTGGCCTTGGGGTATGGTATTCCATTCCTTCTGGTATGGGATGCAATTTGGCAAAATCCGTTGGAGCTGACTGAAGTGCAAAGCAAACAAATAGCATGAATAGAAATAGAATAACATAGGTAATAGCTGCAAAGACGAACTGAATAAACTTCCTTCGAACCAACAGCAGTATGCCTGATATGATATAGAGGGGGAATAAGGATAAAAAGGCTAGCATGTAATTATCCGAATCCGTTGGTGACTCTTCTGATACTGCCCATGACCTATAAAGGCAGACGAAACAGATGATAGAAAGAATGAACCATGTTCGCTCGAGGATGATGCCAAGCCAGCGAAAAATGGTTGATAATAGATTCAAGAATTTCTTCATAGGTGAATATAAATTATGCTAACTTTACCGCTGTACCCGTGCAACATACCATCAGCATGGTGGCATTGCCGCCCAGGGATTCATAACTGATATGCACACCTACTATGGCATCTGCTCCCAGGGCTTCTGCGCGATGCTGCATCTCATTGAGAGCCTCTGTCCTAGCCTTGGTCAGAACCTCTTCGTATGAATTGGTGCGACCACCAACTATGTCTCTTATGGAAGCGAAAAAGTCGCGAACCGCATTGATGGCAAAGATGGTTTCGCCCGTAACTACACCAAGATAATTCGTTATCTCCTTGCCAGATATAGCGGGGGTTGTTGTAATAATCATAGAAAAAGTATTCTTTTAATTGTTGGTAAAATCTTTTAACTTGCTCTGTATCTCGTCCATGCTAATGCCTAAGGTTTGCATTTGGCGAAATATTTCAGGTAAATGCTCACTGAAGAATTCCTCACGATGCATTTCATACACCGCCTCTCTAGCACCTGTAGCTACAAACAAGCCAAGTCCTCTACGAGAAACGGCCACATTCTTCTGTTGCAGATAATCAAATGAACGAGTAACGGTATTGACATTTACCTCGACCTGAGAGGCAAAGTCTCTTACAGATGGTAATCTTTCGCCTTCCTGATACTCACCTGAGAGGATACCTTCGCAAATATAATCAGCTATCTGCAGATATATTGCCTTTTGATTTCTAAACTCCATAGGCTCAGCGATTACGAGGAGAGGTTATTTGTGCTCTGCAATACAAGCGATAGGTCAACCACCATATCAAACATATCAAGCCAACCAACACTGCTACCAACAAAGCGTTAAATTCATTTTCACCCAATGATATATCTACGAAAAATTTGAATTGGTCAGAGATAGCAAACACTGCACCAAGTGATGCTCCAAGAAGAAAAGCCATTGCAATATAAAACAAAATAGTGTATGCTATATTATAACGATACTTTAGAGCATTGCCCAAGGCATAGATAGACATTCCCAAGAATGCAGCAAGAGGCCCAACCATGTATTGCAATATATGAAGAGATTCACCATCGTACAACAAAGCTTGGGGAATATCATCATAAACAGCTAGCAATACGGAACGGGTAATAAAAAAAGAGTCATTATGCCCACATACCAATCCGGATAAAATCACATTAAGCACATCTGCTACCACTATAGAAACAACAAATACCATCTGAGCACCTACCACCACCACCAAAGCATGCCACAGGAAGCGTTCAAGATTAGATGAGGGAAGTGTCAGCTCGGCCACACGCCCCCTTTTATCTCGAAGGTTATGAAAGATAAATCCATAGACAAATACCAACACCCAACCTGCCAAAAAGGCAATCACCATGTGGATAATTCTAAAACAATTAATTTCACTATACGACCAACTGGCATCTACACACCTTCGTCCACAGTCCCCAAAACCGTGATCACAAAAGTGAGCCAAATAATCAAACAGCACTGGTAAGCATGTAGCTCCAAGCATCACCAGGATAAGATTAATATAGAAGGAACGATTGACGTTTAAATCCCAACGAGCTACGTTAAGGAAACGGTTAAAATTAAAATGTGCCATATTGTATTACAGTGCGCTATGGGTTAGTGTATCAATAAACAATTTCTCAAGACTTACAGGTTCGTCTCCTTCTCCCACCAGTTGGTTCAGAAGCACCTTATTCCGGTCGATTATCACCACGTGGTCAAGCAAGTGCTCCACATCGTGCACTTGATGCGTGCCAATGAT
Source organism: Bacteroidaceae bacterium (assembly GCA_017381015.1). GTDB lineage: Bacteria > Bacteroidota > Bacteroidia > Bacteroidales > Bacteroidaceae > Physcousia. Next base: position 30,576 of record JAFOCV010000065.1, on the reverse strand, counting down.
AATAGTCTTCCCTGGGTTCATACCACGAATGATAGCCTTACGACATTGACTCTTGGACAAAATATCCAAACCGTTAGTAGGCTCATCCATAAAGAGGAAGGAAGTATTGGATGCCAAGGCAAGGCACATATACACTTTCTTTTTCTGACCCATAGAAAGAGCGGCAAGATTGACATTGCTATTCATGTCAAAGCAAGAGAGACAATCCTCCATCAGTTTCTCCGAAAACTTTGGATAGAAAGGTTTGATTAACTTGACGTACTCCTTCAAACGAATAGCGGGCAAATCATACTCCTCGGGTACGAGAAACATCTCACTCATAAGTTCTGGATTCCTGTCAGACGGAGAGATTCCGTTGATTTGCACACAACCCTTCTGTGGACGAAGCAAGCCCATCATCAGATATAGCAAAGTACTCTTACCTGTGCCGTTCTTGCCTAAAAGACCATATATGCCTCCCGATTCAAAAGTCAAGGAAAAGTTCTCCAGCAAAGCGTTATGCCTGTCATAGGCGAAAGTTAGGTTTTCAATACGTATCATAGTGTCATAGTTAGATATTACACTGCAAATGTACGACACTTTCCTAAAACTCGCAATAAATAATAAGTTTTCCCAGCTCTAGTATTGCAAAAAAGGGTGCAGCACGTGGCCACACCCTTTATACACATTATTTATAAAGGAGAGTTGTTTTAGCTAACCTTGTTGAGCTTCTTGATGATAGAGAAGATGAACAATGCTGCTACTACGCAGATTACCATCAATACACCCCATACGATTGCAAGGTCCATACCCCATAGGAAACCAGGGATAGCCACTAGCATGTTACCAAGAGCGGTAGAAACGAACCATGCACCCATCATCATACCCTTGTACTTTGGAGGAGCAACCTTAGATACGAAAGAGATACCGATGGGGCTCAATAGCAACTCGGCAAATGTCAATACCAAGTATGTGCCTACCAATAGGTTGGGAGTCACATCGGCCATGTGCAAGTTGCTACCATCCTCGGCATAAGCGGGAGCTGGCAAACCAAGGCAACCAACAATCATCAATACGTAAGCAGCAGCAGCTACCAACATACCCAAACCAATCTTAACGGGAGCCTTGGGTTCCTTGCCCAACTTAGCCAACCAACCGAAGAAAGCGATGCTAACAGGAGTAAGCATTACTACGAAGCAAGCATTGAACTGCTGGAAGATGGGAGCACTGATAGAGATAGACTCGGGCAACTGGGTGTACTGCCAATATAGGAAAGCAGCAGCAACAGCGATGAGAGCGAAGCCTGTACCCTTACCCTTGGCTGTCTTGCTTTGGAACAGTGAGAAACCACCAAATACGATGAAGATAGCAGCTACCAGATTCCATACGTCAAACATCATAGACTCGATGCCAGATGAAGAAGTAGCTGTATAGTCACGAGCAAAGAATGTAAGAGTAAGACCATTCTGGTGGAATGCCATCCAGAAGAATACCACCACAGCCATTACCAAGCACAAGCATACGATACGCTCCTTGGTCTCAGCGGGAGATAGCTCGTCTGCGGGAGCCACCTGTGCATTTTCGCCCTTTTTATCGGTGTTTTTCTTAGTACCAATCACATGACGGAAGGTGAACATACCCGCATAGTAGATAGCAATAGAGAAAATCAAGGAAGCACAAGCCACAGCAAAAGCGTAGTGATAAGAATCAGCCTCGCTAGCACCCATCGAAGTCTGTGCCCAGTTCATCAACTTGATAGCTGCAGTGGGAGCAAACATAGCACCTACGTTGATAGCCATGTAGAAGAGCTGGAAACCAGAGTCGCGCTTCTGAGCATACTTGGGGTCATTATAAAGGTCACCCACCATTACTTGCAAGTTACCCTTGAACAAGCCTGTACCCAAGCTGATAGATACCAAAGCTGCAGCCATAGCGATAAGAGCCACGCTATCCTTGCCCAAAGGCAAAGAAAGAAGCACATAACCAGCAAACATAATAAATATACCGATGGTCACCATCTTGTGATAACCAAACTTGTCTGCCAAAATACCGCCCACCAAAGGTAGGAAATACACTAGGCCAAGGAATGTGGAGAAGATGGTACTGGTCAACTTCTCGTCAAAACCGAAATTGGCTTGCAGAAACAAAGTAAACACCGCCAACATTGTGTAGTAGCCGAAACGCTCACCTGTGTTGGCAAGGGCTAGTGCCCAAAGACCTTTAGGTTGTCCTTCAAACATAAATGATTTTTGTTTAGTTTAACTGATTTTAATTGATTTATATTAATTTTTTCGCGGCAAAGTTAACAAAAATTAACCAAAATTAAAACTGACCCGTGAAATAATCGTACCTTTGCACCCGATTTTAGAAGAATATATTAAGTAATTGCCCTGGAGAAAGACCTCTATGGGCGCAGAAACACGCAAAAAAGGTATGAAAAGTTTGGGCTTAAAGCCTCGTCTCTTTGATTCGTTAAGAGGCTACAACAAAGAAAGTTTCATGAAGGACCTCATGGCGGGTATCATCGTTGGTATTGTGGCCCTTCCTCTGGCCATTGCATTTGGTATTGCCAGTGGTGTCACTCCTGAGAAGGGTATTATCACAGCCATCGTAGCCGGCTTCATCATCTCGGCTCTGGGTGGCAGCAAGGTGCAGATAGGTGGTCCTACCGGTGCCTTCATTGTCATCATCTACGGTATTGTCAGCAACCCCGACTATGGTCTTCAGGGTCTTCTCATAGCCACCATGATGGCAGGTATTATTCTTATAGCTTTGGGATTATTCAAGCTGGGTGCTGTAATCAAGTTCATCCCCTACCCCATTATCATCGGTTTCACCGCAGGTATTGCCGTTACCATCTTCACCACACAGATAGGTGATGTACTAGGTCTCACACAGCAGGCTATTGCAGAAAACGGCGAATCCATCGCAATTCCTCTGAAGACTCCAGGCGATTTCATTGGCAAGTGGGTGTGCTATGCCGAGAACATCAGCACGTTCAACGTATGGAACTTCCTGGTGGCTATGTTCTCGCTGCTGGTGATTATTTTCTCTCCTATGGCGGTACGCCGCATTCCTGTGCTCAATAAGATACCTGGTTCACTGTATGGTATTCTGCTTGGTACTCTGGTGGTACTGCTTCTGAAGAATGTATATGGCATTGGCGGCATTGACACTATCGGTGACCGCTTTGATATACAGGCCAAATTGCCCGAGATGGTCATTCCCAGCTTCACCTTCGCTACTATTCAGCAACTGCTGCCCATTGCCTTCACCATTGCCATTTTGGGTGCCATCGAGAGCCTTCTGAGTGCAGCCGTAGCCGATGGTGTGATTGGTGACCGTCACGACTCGAATACCGAGCTGGTGGCTCAGGGTATTGCCAATCTGGTTACCCCCATCTTTGGTGGTATACCCGCCACTGGAGCTATTGCACGTACTATGACCAACATCAACAATGGCGGCCGCACCCCCATTGCAGGTATCATCCATGCAATAGTACTGGTACTTATCCTGCTGGTTCTCATGCCCTATGCCAAGTATATCCCCATGGCCACTCTGGCTGGCGTATTGCTGGTGGTGAGCTACAACATGAGCGGATGGCGCACCTTCAAGGGTCTTATGAAGAACCCCAAGAGCGATGTCACCGTACTATTGGTAACCTTCTTCCTTACCGTCATCTTTGACCTCACGATTGCCATCGAGATTGGTCTCATCATAGCGTGTGCCCTCTTCATCAAGCGTGTTATGGAAACGACGGAAATCTCCGTAATCGAGGAAGAGATTCACCCCAGCGAGGAGAGCGAGGAATGCCTCAGCATACCTGAAGGATGTGCCGTGTATGAAATCAATGGTCCATATTTCTTTGGTATAGCCAACAAGTTTGAGGAGTTGGAATCATCGCTCAAGGGTGGCAGCCGCCCCAAGGTACAAATCATCCGTATGCGTCGCGTGCCCTTCATTGACTCTACGGGTATCCACAATCTGACCACTTTGATTGAGATGAACCACGAGAATGGTACTGAGGTAATACTGGCTGGTATCACTCCCAAGGTGCAGAAGCAACTGTTGAAGGCCAAGTTCCATAAGGTGCTGCCAAGCAAGAACTTCTGCAACAATATTGACGAAGCACTGCGCCGTGCAGAGGAGATTCTGAAGTAGAGCATAGCTTGGTTGGCTAGTTTAGATAATCTAGTAGGAGGTAAACGAAACCGTTTCCTCCTACTTTTCGTTTATGTATGTAGGAATGAGGGAATTAATCCAAGTTTCACCCTAAAAATTATTTTTCAAAAATTTTCAGCATGTTTTTATAACACCTAAATGAATTAAGTTGCTGATATTCAAAACTGGGGTGTGTTGTTCGGTATTCTAATTTCCATTGTAGGACACAAAACTAACATCAAACTAAACTAAACGATTATGTAGCAAGAAAACAAAATTTAAAGAGTTAAAGTTGGGTTAATTTTCAAACAAATAAGATATGCTCTGGAAAATGCACCTTTTATTAGGCAATATCGCACGACCATAAAGTAGCCGTTGTAACGCTACAACGGGACCTTAGCAGTCTGCGAATGTCAGAATGTAACGCTACAACGGGACTCTAGCAGTCTGCGAATGTCTGAATGTAACGCTACAACGGGACTCTAACAGACTGCGAATGTCTGAATGTAACGCTACAACGGGACTCTAGCAGACTGCGAATGTCTGAATGTAACGCTACAACGGGACTCTAGCAGACTGCGAATGTCAGAATGTAACGCTACAACGGGACTCTAACAGTCTGCGAATGTCAGGATGTAACGCTACAACGGGACATTAGCAGTCTGCGAATGTCAGAATGTAACGCTACAGCAATGATTAGGAATTGTAGCGTTAAGGGGTGAGTAGTGGAGGTGTGGTAATACCCCACATAGCAAGCGCCAAGCTACCTATGTGGCAAGCTGGCGCGCTATCAGATATACATAAACATTCAAAAATCCTCGATTTCATAGGTTTTTTTCTCAAAACCACTGCCCAGGAATGACCTATTTAAGTCTCTGTCCCTTGAGATTATATCTCTGATTGTCCTTGATGATGACGATTTCCTGGTCTTGCAAGTACTTGCCATCCCTACTTCCCTGCTCAGAAGAGGCGGAGGTGATGCCCGTTTCCTCCTGGTCAGCGTATTGACGCAGGGTCCACAGGGAGCACTTGTTGTTCTGAGCTATAGGATTATGTGTAGGCAGACGCATATTATCTGCACCACCCTGATGATTGTTCAGATACTTGTTGCCACCAATAGTAAAGTACACATAGGCATCGTTCTTACTGAGTTGGCCAAGCGTCCACGAAGATTTGGGTTCGTTGTCAAAACTGATGTCGGTCTTGGCATCATTGGCATTGATATACTTACCAGAAACCGTACTTTTGATGTAATAGCCACCAGCTGGAGCTGCTTCGAAGCGGAACTTGGTACCCTTGGCCGTTTGTCCGTTAAGCGACCCGGCATTGTCAGAAATGAAACGAGCGGAGTGTCCGTCATTGGGCTGGCATTCCAGGGTATATAGCTTGTCTGTCTGTACGGTTGTAACCACCTCCGAGCCATCATCCTCTGGTACCTCTGGCATGGTCACATTAAACAAGCTGCTAGTTGTGTGCTGCTGATGAATAATCTCCAGCATCTGACGCAGTACCTTGGGGTTCTGTGCTGCAATATTGTTGTCCTCATGAGGGTCTTGGGAGAGGTCGTACAGAGCAGGAACACCACTCTTTGCCACCAATTTCCAGTTGCCCATACGCAAAGCCACCTGATTGGTTTCATGAAACTCCCAGTAGAGGAATTCGTGCTTCTCCTGTTCGGCATCATTGCCAACGAGAGTATTATAGAAGGAGATTCCGTCATAGCAATGCTCGTCAGTACTTGACTTCAAACTATATGCACTTCCGTCTTGTCCGGCATAATCGAGCAGGGTGGGCATAATATCGTAGAATGCCAACTGATGGTCGTTCACCACACCTGCAGGCACTCCAGGCCCCTTTGCTATGAAAGGCACTCGCACACCACCCTCGTGAGTCTGACGCTTGGTACCCTGCAAACCTCCATTGCTATTGAACCATGTGGGGTCGGCACCACCCTCGGTATGAGGACCATTATCTGAGGTAAAGATGACCAGAGTATTGTCGGCAATGCCCTTCTCTTCCAGTTTCTCAAAGATTTCGCCCACCTGAGCATCCAGGCGGCTAATCATAGCGGCAAATTGTGCACGTCTGTTGGGAGCACGATAGTACCATGAAGCAAATTCTCCGCCCCAGGTGCCACCATCCTGGCCTTTAAACTTCTCCTTATACTTGGCCACGAGCGAGTCCTGCGGTTGCCACAATTCGGCATGAGGGAGCGTATAGGTAAAGATACCCAGGAAGGGAGCATCCTTCTCTGCCTGTCGGTCTATCCACTCCAGAGCATACTGGTGTATGAGGTCGCTAGTGTATTGACTACGATTCTCAAAATCGCGGTCACCCGTAGAGACGGCCTTGTGCTTGATATTCTCCTCCAGTACATCCACTACCACGTGCTCATCGCCATACTTCTCGGGGTCATAGCGATTCAGAAAATTGGGATAATACGTATGCGCCTGGAACTGGCATATATAACCATAATAGCAATCAATGCCTCGCTTGTTGGGCAGGGAAGCGCTACTGCTTCGTCCGCTCTTGGAGGTATCCGAATTGCCCTTGGCATCAAGCAGATAGGTATTGGGGTAATCGGTATTATAATAACCACCAGCCCACTTGCCAAACATACCTGTATTATATCCAGCCTCCTTCATCACCTCGGGGATGATTTTATGGTTCATCAAATATGGTTCCTGACCTATGAGGGCATAGTCGGCATTATTGCCATACATGTTGGCTCTGGAGGAAGAGCGCCAGTACTCTCTGTTACCACGCACGTGGGTGTGACCAGTGTGCTGACCTGTCATAAACGATGCTCGCGATGGAGCACTGACGGGGCTACCTGCATATGCCTGAGTGAAACGCATACCCTGACTGGCCATACGGTCAAGATTGGGAGTTTCGATGCGTTGCTGACCATAGCAACCAAGGTCACCATAACCCATATCGTCGCACATGATGAAGATGATATTGGGCCTACTGCACTCAGAACTAGCCTCTCTCTGCGACTGTCCTTGCGCCATCGCCGTACCTCCTGCCACTGGCAAGAGGCCCATGGCCGCCATCATCAATTGTCTAATTTTTGTCATAGTATGTATATATTTCAGGTTATCAAAATAAAAGATACTCTCGCATTGTGCTATACCATTTCAGTGATTTACGAAAGGTCAGATTACTTTATCTTACGATATGCCAATGCGGTAATCAACAGAGTCAGTATTCCGCCCAGCAGGTAAGCCAGAATACGATTTTCTATACCCATCAACATGGGGGATACGAATACGTAGGAAGAGCAGACATAGGTCATGAACACGGCTGGCAGAAGACCTATAAGCAGAGGTTTACCGTGCTTGCGAAGATATACGGCAATGCACCATAGGGTGATGGCCGCCAGAGACTGATTCATCCATGCAAAGTAGCTCCAGATAGTCTGGAATGGCAAAGCAAAGATGATGAGCATACCTATCATAAACAAGGGCAAAGACACCAGCACGCGCTTGAGCAGTCCCGCCTGAGAAATACCAAACATATCTGCGGCTATCAGGCGAGCCGAACGAAAGGCTGTATCGCCCGAGGTGATAGCACAAGCCACCACGCCCACCACAACAAAGGGTGAAATGTACTTGCCCAATGTCTCGGCAGAGATAATGTTTACCATTCGTGCTGCACTACCTCCGTATTGAGCAATAGCTTCGTTTAATCCCTGCGCTCCACCCCAAAACGCCATGGCTATAGCTGCCCAGATGAGAGCTATGATACTCTCCGTAATCATAGCACCGTAGAAGATGGAACGGCTCTGCTTCTCATTGGTCATACAGCGCGCCATCACGGGCGACTGGGTGGAATGAAAACCGGATATGGCTCCGCATGCAATGGTAATGAACAGCATGGGCACGATGGGAAACTTGTCCGCATTGGCATTATAGTTGCGCAACGAGGTGAGTTCGGGTATGATGTATTTATCTGTATTCAGTATCAAGGCAAAGAAAATGGCAACAGCCATCAGCAGGACAGCCATGCCAAAGATAGGGTAAAAACGACCTATTATCTTGTCTATGGGCATAACAGTAGCCAAAACATAATAGAGTAAAATGAGCATGAGAACAAGGAAGACCTCCCAACTCATGAGCTCTGACATGGGTGTTTCCAGCGCAGGAATTGATATATTGGCAGCAATCAATTCGGCCGGTTGCGACATGAAGACGGCACCCACCAGCACCATCAGCAGGAGAGTGGCCACACGCATAAAGGAACGTGTACCATTGCCCAGGTATTTACCTATGATTTCTGGCAAGCTGAGTCCCGACATCTTCAGAGAAATAACACCTGCCACAAAATCATGCATAGCTCCAATAAAGATACCTCCAAAGGTTATCCAAAGAAAAGCCACGGGGCCGTAAGCTGCACCTAAAAGAGCTCCAAAGATGGGACCTAGGCCAGCTATATTGAGCAACTGGATGAGGAATATTTTCCATCTTGGCAGAGGAAGATAATCCACACCATCGTAATGTGTCTTGGAAGGAACGGGATTATTGGCATCAATCTCGCATACCTTCTCCAAATACCTGCCGTAAGTGAAATATGCTATCACCAAGGCGACCAAACATACAAGGAACGTAATCATAGTTGAATAAAAGCGGATGAGCAGATGAGCAGTATCATCAGAGCCGGTTGATTGTCCGATTCCGATTGTTCGGATTACTCGGAATTTTCGGACTGCTCAGAATACTCGGATTACTCAGAATACTCAGAATATTCAGATTACTCGGAAGATACTGCCCACCACCTACATCTAGCTATTCAGCGAAAGACATTAGCAAAACTGGATATCCCACAGGTTGTGCACAGACACCTGACCAGGCATAGCATGCTGAGAGTAAGGACGGATGTCCAGCTCCACACTATACCCAATACGGTCAGGCATACCATACCATGGTTCCACACATACGTAAGGGCACAGAAGGTCGGTCATCTGCCATACCAGCAATACGGGTGCGCCGTGGGTGATGCGACAGATTTCTGTCTCTTTATCAGTGCGTAGCAAGGTCATAGCCTTAACCTGATACTTATCAAAGATAAGAGCCTCGTTGTGGAAGGTATCTACGCAGATAGGGATAAGACCTTCCTCGGTCTGAGGCACCAGATAGCGCTCGCCGCCAAAGCAACCCTGCTCGCTGGCACGTACCACGCTGATACCATCCTGAGGTTCGGGGCGCATGTAACCTACCACCTCGGCACCCTTTTCAAAGTCAGGCAGCATGATAGCTGGATGACCACCTATCTGATAATGCAGCACCTCGGTATCGGAGGGGTTGGACACACTGGCATTGCAACGGAGAGTCTTGCCATCAAGAGTATAGGTAATAGTCAGATTGAAGGCAAAAGGATATTGCTGGAGGGTTTCCTCTGTCTCCTGCACACTAAAACTCATACTGCCGTACTGAGCCTCGCCCACGGGAGTAAACTCCATCATGCGCACAAAACCGTGCTTGACCATCTTGTAGGTCTTGCCATGATACTTGTATTCACCATTCCACAAACCACCACAGGCGGGGAAGAGAATGGGAGAATATCCTGCCCAATACTCGGGGTTGGCATCCCACCATAGTTGCTTGCCTGTCTCCTTGTCAACAACACTGATTACCTCGGCACCCAGAGAGGCGATAGTAACCTGAAGATATTCGTTTTCGATAATGTAATTCATGGTTGAACAATATTATTAGGTGATGAAAATTACTTTTCTTTAGTAGAAAAAACAAGCGGAACCGAATTGAGGAGGAAAGATGCCCAGCCTCAGAAATCGGTTCCGTTTGGTTATATTAGATTAGCAAAGAGCTTGAGTGTCGAGAGCAATCATCAACTCCTCATCGGTGGGTATGCAACATACGGTTACCTTTGAATCGTCGGCTGAAAGAACTGCCTCTGTAGCACGGCATGCACGATTCTTCTCGTGATCCATCTTAACACCCATGAACTCCAGACCTTCAAGTGTCAGCTCGCGAACTTCCCACTGATTCTCACCAGCACCACCAGTGAAGAGGATGATATCCACACCACCCATAGCAGCAGCATACTGACCAATGTACTTCTTGATGCGATACATGTACATATCCTTAGCCAGGCGGCACTTGTCATTACCCTCAGCAATAGCAGCTACTACATCGCGATAGTCGCTAGAGAGACAGCTGATACCTGCAAGACCAGACTTCTTGTTCAACAAGTCAGACACGCCCTTGCTATCCAAACCTAGCTTGTCCATAATGAAGGTCACTGCACCTGCATCTACGTCACCGCTACGAGTACCCATTACCAAGCCCTCAAGGGGAGTAAGACCCATGCTAGTGTCTACGCACTTGCCGTCCTTGACAGCTGCAATAGAAGCACCATTACCAATGTGGCAGGTAATGATCTTCTTGCCCTCTACACCGCAACCAAGGAAGTCGCACACACGCTTTGAAACGTAGCGATGGCTGGTACCATGGAAGCCATAACGACGAACGCCATACTTCTCGTACAACTCGTAGGGAAGAGCGTACATATAAGCATAATCGGGCATTGTCTGATGGAAGGCTGTATCAAATACACCCACCTGAGTAATATTGGGCAATAGGGCGCTAACGGCATTTACACCTTTGATGTTGGCAGGATTGTGCAGAGGAGCCAAGTCATTGCAAGCAGTAAATGCTTCCATTACCTCGGGAGTGAGGATAACTGACTTATTGAACTTCTCACCACCGTGTACCATACGATGACCCACAGCGTCCAACTCTTCAAGGCTATTCAATACTGCATAGTCGCCAGTAGTAAGCACCTCAAATATCCACTGTACACCAGCGGTATGCTCTTCGATGGGGCGCTCCATCTTGTATTTCTCACCATTAAGCTTAACGATGATACAGCTATCAGGCAAACCAATCTTCTCGATACCTCCACTTGTAATTACGCTCTGGTCGTCCATGTTATAAAGAGCGTACTTGATAGATGAACTTCCGCAGTTCAATACAAGAATCTTCATAATTCTGTTTTTTCCTATTTTAAAATATTATTCGTCTTTTTTCTTCATCAAAAGAATATTACTTTGCATCCATTGCCTGGCAAGCGGTTATGGCTACCATCTTGTAGATATCATCCACTGAGCAACCACGAGACAAGTCGTTGACAGGACGTGCAATACCCTGAAGGATGGGGCCAATAGCATCAGCACCAGCCAGACGCTGAACGAGCTTGTAACCGATATTACCAACCTCGAGAGAGGGAGCGATAAGTACATTGGCATGACCTGCAATGGGGCTACCAGGGCACTTCTTCTCGCCTACTGAGGGCACTAGGGCTGCATCTGCCTGCAACTCGCCATCAACTTTCAATTCGGGATCTAGCTCGTGAGCCAAACGTGTAGCTTCGATAACCTTGTCTACCACCTCATGCTTTGCACTGCCCTTGGTGCTGAAGCTAAGCATAGCCACACGGGGATCAGCAAAACCTGCTACGCTCTTAGCTGTCTGAGCTGTACATACAGCAATCTGAGCCAACTGGCTGGCATCGGGCACGGGGGTAACGGCTACGTCGCCAATCACCAATACACCATTCTCGCCATACTCGGGCTTGTCGGTAATCATAAGCATAGCACCGCTCACGCAACTGATACCAGGTGCACACTTGATAATCTGAAGAGCTGGACGCAGAGTGTCGCCAGTAGTGCTGAGAGCACCAGAAATCTGACCATCAGCATCGCCACTCTTGATAATCAAACAACCGAAATACAAGGGATCAAGTACTAACTGACGAGCCTTCTCGATAGTAAGACCCTTGTTCTTACGCAATTCAAACAAAAGCTGGGCATACTCCTCGGTCTTCTCGCTGGTAGCGGGATCGATGATGATAGCCTTGTCCAGATTGGTCAAACCCAACTTCTCGCCAAGCGCAAAGATTTCATCAGGATTACCAATAAGAATGATTTCTGCTAAGCCATCACGCAAAGACATGTCGGCTGCGGTCAATGTACGCTCTTCCAAACTCTCAGGCAATACGATACGTTGCTTGTTCTGTTGAGCACGAGCAATGATTTGTTGCATTAACTGTGACATATTCGTAGATATTTTTAAATTGTTTATAACTTTCTATTCAATTGAGGTGATATTTGGGGTTTCCAGAGTAATCAGAACTGTCCGAGCAATCAGATTTGCATTTTCCGATTTTAGTTTTCCGATTTCCGCTTTCAGATTTCACCTTTCCGTTTTCAGTTTTCCGTTTTCAGTTTTCAAAACTTTCCCCTCATCAGGATTCTCTCCAGATGCTCAGCATCTACATGAGGCATATATTCATTATTGTACGAGGCTGTAATACCACCCGTTTCCTCACTCACCACTATGGCCAAAGCATCAGTTTCCTTGCTTATTCCACGTGCTGCACGATGTCGGAGACCAAACTCCTTGGGAATATCCAAATCATGACTGATGGGCAAGATGCACGCGGCGGCAGTAACTTGTCCGCTGGATATTATCATTGCACCATCATGCAGAGGCGAATTCTTGAAAAATATATTTTCTATCAATCGCTGGGAAATCTTAGCTTCGATGCGTTCACCAGTTCTGATGAAATCTCCCAGCGGAAGGTCGTTTTGCATCACTATCAGAGCACCAGTCTTCTGTTTGCTCATGTTAAGACAGGCCATAAGAATGGGCATAATTGTATCCCTGTCGTAACGATAATCCTCGTCGAGGTTAGTAGCTTCCTTGGGCTTGAAGAAGCGCAACAGTTTGCTTACCCTTTCATGGGTTCCCAAAGTATAGAAGAAATGACGTATCTCTTCCTGGAAAAGTATGATGATGGCAATACCGCCCACGCTTACCAATTGGTCAAGGATACCACCCAGCAATTTCATCTCCAGTACCTTGCTAATCAGAATCCAGAGACTAATGAAGACAAGTACTCCATAGAAGATGTTCACCGAGCGTGACTTCTTCATCAACTTGTAGGCCAAGAACAATACTATTGCTACAAGGAATATGTCTATCAAGTCCTTTAATCCGAAATCGAGCATTGTCTATAGATTTTAATAGCTTCTACGGCTTCCTTTACATCGTGTACTCTGAGGATATTGGCACCATTCATCAGTGCTATGGTATTGAGTACGGTGGTACCATTGAGCGAGTGCTCGGGTGTGGTTTCCAGTACGCGATAAATCATACTCTTGCGACTGATCCCCACCAACAGAGGACATTCCAGAAGATGGAATTCCTTCAGACGCGACATCATGGTATAATTCTCCTGCAATGTCTTGCCAAAACCAAAACCAGGATCGATGATGATATCTGCTATACCCATCTTGTGCATCTCCTCCACCTTTTCGCCCAGGCTTCTGAACACCTCGCACATCACGTCCGTATCGTAATGAGACTTGAACCCATTCTGTGGTGTTCCCTGCATGTGCATCAACACATAAGGTACGCCCAATTCTGCTATGGTAGCAAACATCTCACCATCCATGTCACCACCCGATATGTCGTTTACAATATCAGCTCCCATAGCCACGGCTTGGCGAGCAACCTCCGAGCGGAAAGTATCTACACTGATAATTGCCTCGGGCCATTCCTGGCGCACCAGACGAACGGCGGGCAATAGGCGACGGAGTTCTTCCTGAAGAGAGATATCTGCTGCACCAGGACGTGAGCTATAGGCACCAAGGTCAATAATATAGGCACCCTCGCTACGTATCTGACGTATTCTTAGCAAAATCTCCTCTTCCTCCTGACAACGACTATCGGCAAAAAAAGAATCGGGAGTGATGTTCAATATGCCCATCACCTGAGGCTCATCCAATGAGACAAGTCTGCCCTTTATGTTGACAGTTTTGGGATTATTCTTCATCATTTCTTTTTCGTCGTTGCCAAATACTTTTTTTTGCAAAACAAGGTCAAAAACATGAGATTTTCTCTCATTTTTTATGGCCTTATATTTCATTACGCGTTTCAAAGGTACGAAGAAGCGAGGGAAAAACAAAGAAACGATAGAATTAATTTTAACTTTTTTTATAACTTTGCATTTGTAAAGTCCATTTAGCAAAAACAATGAATCAGACAGAAGTACTATATCGTGCATTTTTGGCACATCCAGAGGTTACAACAGATAGTCGTAATTGTCCAGAAGGCAGTATCTTTTTTGCGCTCAAGGGAGAGAACTTTGATGGCAATGTTTATGCCCCCATGGCATTGGAGAAAGGATGCGCTATGGCGGTGGTGGATAGAGCTGACATCGTGCCAGCAGGAGATGAGAGATATATCCTCGTAGACGATGTGCTAACCTCCATGCAAAACCTTGCCGCTCATCATCGTCAGCAATGCAATATCCCCGTGATACAGATTACGGGTACCAATGGTAAAACTACCACCAAGGAATTGCTCTCGGCCGTATTATCAGAGAAGTACAATACCCTGTTCACTGAAGGTAATCTCAATAATCACATTGGCGTACCCAGAACTCTGCTTCGCCTTCGCAAGGAGCACGAGATAGCCGTGGTGGAAACTGGTGCAAATCACCCTGGCGAGATAGCTTTCCTATGCCAGATGGTAAAGGCCGATTGTGGACTTATCACCAACGTTGGTCGTGCCCACTTGGAGGGCTTTGGTTCTTTTGAGGGTGTCAAGAAGACGAAGGGCGAATTATACAACGACCTTGCCTCTCGCAACTGTTTTGCCTTCCTCAATACTACTGACGAAAACCTCTCCGAAATGGCCAAGAAACACAACATCAAGGTTGTGCCTTATGTCAAGGGCAAAGTGCTGAGTTGCAGCCCTATGCTTTGTGTATCGTGGTATTGCGAAACGGAGAACATCTGGTATGACGTGCAGACAAACCTCATCGGTGCATACAATCTGCCCAACGTACTTTCTGCCATCAGCGTAGGACTTCACTTCGATGTATCACCCACCGATATCAATCATGCCTTAGAGAATTATATCCCTCGCAACAACCGTAGTGAATTCAGAAAAACCGAGCGCAACCAACTCATTGTTGATGCCTATAATGCCAACCCCACAAGCATGGCGGCAGCTCTGGAGAATTTCCGTCTGATGGAAGCCAACAAGAAAATGGCTATCCTTGGTGAGATGAGAGAACTGGGCAACGAAAGCCTTCAGGAGCATCAACGCATCATAGACATTCTTTGCACTCTTCCTTTGGACGAGATATGGCTCGTGGGCACCAACTTTGCCAGCACCAATCGTGATGCTCTCACAACTCCGCACATCGTCTTCGAGAATGTAGAGCAGGTCAAGGAACATCTCTCCCACTCCCCCATCTGCAGCCGCACAATCCTCATCAAGGGAAGCAACGGTACCAAACTCTTCCAATTACCCGAGATACTGTAATACTTAACAGCCATAATGATTATTGTGTTAATGGATTAAACTTTATTGAAAAAAACTCTCATCTTCACCGTTTCAGACATCTCCAATGGACCGAATATGACCATTTTCACTCCGTCAGACACCTCCGATGGACCAAATATGACCATTTTCACTCCGCCAGACACCTCCGATGGCTGAATATGGCCATTTTCACTCCGCCAGACGCCTCCGATGGCTGAATATGACCATTTTCACTCCGCCAGACGCCTCCGATGGCTGAATATGACCATTTTTACTCCGCCAGACACCTCCGATGGCTGAATATGGCCATTTTTACTCCGCCAGACACCTCCGATGGCTGAATATGGCCATTTTTACTCCGCCAGACACCTCCGATGGCTGAATATGGCCATTTTTGCCAAATATCATTTTCCCAGCTAGACCAAGAACCTTGGCGAGCAGCAGGGGTACTAGGATTGAAAACAAAAAATCCCCTTGCCGTCTTTGCCAAAAGCTTTTACGACAAGGGGAAAACAACATATGAACGACTTTACTTCTTTTCTGCCTTATTATTTCTTCGCGATGTAGTCAACAATCCATTGACCTACTTCACGTGTGCCATACTTGGGAGCACCTTCCACCTGAATCTCTGGTGTGCGCACATTAGCTGCCAAACTTGCATTTACCGCCTCGCGGATAAGAGCACCCTCTTCCTTTAGATTGAAGTATTCGTATAGCATTGCCACAGAAAGAATCTGTGCCAAAGGATTAGCAATGTTCAAGCCCTTGCCCTGTGGCCAAGAACCATGAATGGGCTCAAATACAGGAGTGCTGGTACCTGTACTTGCACTTGGCAAAAGACCCATAGAACCGGTAATCACAGAACCTTCGTCGGTAAGGATATCACCAAAGGTATTCTCTGTCACCATCACATCAAAGAACTTGGGGTCCTGAATCATGCGCATAGCAGCATTGTCCACATACATATAGTCGGTTTCCACATCGGGATACTGAGGAGCTATCTCCTGAGCCACCTTGCGCCACAAACGACTAGAGGCAAGCACATTGGCCTTGTCCACAACGGTAAGGTGATTGCGACGCTGACGTGCATACTGATATGCTACATGTAGGATGCGCTCCACCTCTGGACGTGTATAATAATTGGTATCCAAAGCTTCCTCCACACCATCAGCATTGATTGTGGGTTCTTGCTTCTTACCAAAATACATACCACCTGTCAGTTCACGAATACAGATAAAGTCGGCTCCACGTACTATCTCGTCCTTCAAGGGAGACTTGTGTATCAAACAATCAAAAGTCTCGACGGGGCGAATATTTGCATAAAGGCCCAACTTCTTGCGCATAGCCAAAAGACCCTGCTCGGGGCGTACCTTAGCAGTTGGATCATTATCAAACTTTGGATCACCTACGCTAGCAAAAAGCACCGCATCGGCTTGCTCACATACCTGGAAAGTTTCTTCAGGGAAAGGGTCGCCCACCTCGTCAATAGCATGAGCACCACAAAGGGCTGTTTCATAGCTCACCTCATGACCAAACTTCTCAGCCACGGCACTACATACAGCTACGCCTTGTTCCATAATTTCAGGGCCAATACCATCGCCCGGAAGTACTGCAATCTTTAGTTTCATATTTCTAGTAATCTTTTTCAATCAAATTTAACATCTTTATTACTGCCTTGATAGCGGCTCCCATCTGGTCGGCATCCAAGCCACGAGTGCGCAACACTCTGTCTTGCCAATCCCATGTGATAACCGTCTGTACCAAGGCATCGGTACGTCCACCTGGAGGAATACCAACGGTATAGTTGACCAACCAGGGGAATTCTCTACCCAGTTTTTCTCTATAGATATGTCTTATCGCTCTCACGAAAGCATCAAACTGACCATCGCCCGTAGCTTGTTCCTCGTAGGTCTTTCCATGTAGTTCAAGGCGAAGGCTTGCCATTGGCTTTAAGCCGTAAGCCGTAGTTACCACGTAGGAGAGAAGGCGAACATCCTCATCGGCAGATGCGTGTCTTACCACATCCGATACAATGAATGGCAAATCTTCCTGAGTAACGATTTCCTTCTTGTCGCCCAGTTCAATTATGCGTTCAGTAACCAATTTAGTTTCCTCGCTACTGAGTTCGAGACCTAGTTCCTCCAGGTTCTTCAGTATGTTTGCCTTACCTGACGTCTTACCAAGAGCATACTCTCGCTTACGGGCAAAGCGTTCTGGCAAAAGGTCATTCATGTAAAGACCTGCCTTGTTGTCGCCATCGGCATGCACACCTGCCACCTGAGTGAAGACATTCTCGCCCACGATGGGTTTGTTGGGTGGCACTATTATGCCCGAACATGTCTCCACCAGACGGGATATCTCTCCCAACTGTTCTTCATTAATATTGGTTTCAAAACTTGCCTGGTCAGAAAGTACTGCTTGCACGCTCGCCAAAGGTGCATTACCTGCACGTTCGCCCAAACCATTTACGGCCGTGTGAATACCCTTACATCCAGCCGTAGCCGCAGCAAAAACATTGGCCACCGCCAAGTCATAATCGTTATGGGCATGAAAGTCGAAATGTGCTTCAGGATAGCGAGCAACCATCTGACTAACATAAAGGCTCACCTGCATCGGGTTAAGCACACCCAAGGTATCGGGCAACATAAAACGCTCGATAGGACTATTCTGCAAGCCATCCATCAGGGCGAAGACATAATCAGCCGAATCCTTAATACCATTCGACCAGTCCTCGAGATAGACGTTGACATTGACACCACGCTCAGTAGCATAGGCAACTACATCGCGAATATCCTTGATGTGCTCATCAACGGTTTTGCGCAACTGACCTTCGCAATGTCTGCGTGAACCCTTGCACAAAAGATTCAGATGGCGGCAACCTGTGCTACACAACCAATCCACTGATGTCTTGCCATCGCAAAAACCAAGCACTTCAATGCGGTCAATTTTGCCCGCTCTTTCTGCCCATTTGCAAATGCTAGCCACCGCTTGCTTCTCGCCTTCGCTCACACGAGCTGAAGCCACCTCAATGCGGTCAACTCCTACCTTCTCAAGCAGAGCACGAGCTATCATCAACTTCTCGTGAGGCATGAAGGAGACACCACTTGTCTGTTCGCCATCACGGAGAGTGGTGTCCATTATTTCAACCATTCTTACCTCCTTTCCCACTCTTCTATCTTGCCCTTATTCTCCAGCAAGAAATCTATATCGTCGAAGGCATTCATCAAGCAATACTTCTTGTAGCCATTAATTTCGAACGACTCGCTATTACCCGTGCTCATATTGATTACTGTCTGATTGGGTACGTCAACCCTTACCTCTGCCTGAGGATTTGCATTGACGGTTTCGAAGAGTTCCTGTTGGAATTCCTTGCTAACAATCACTGGCAACACAAAACAATTGAGCAGATTGTTGCGATGAATATCAGCAAACGAACTACTGATGACCACACGTACACCATAACCAGCTATTGCCCATGCAGCATGCTCACGACTAGAACCAGAACCCCAGTTCTGACCACCAATGATAATCTCGTGAATGCCCTGCTTGGGTTGCTCGCTGTATTCAGGCTTATTCATTACGAAGTCAGCCACAGGATTGCCCTCTGCATCAAAACGAAGGTCGTGCATGAATGCATCACCAAAAAACTGAGGATCGCGTGTAGTGCTAGCCAAATATCTAGCAGGGATAATCAAATCGGTATTGCAATTGTCAATCTGAATGGGGATACAGGTTGACTGAATAATATCAAATTTCTGCTTTGCCATAGTTCTTACAATTTACGAGGGTCAGTTACTACACCAGTAATAGCCGAAGCTGCTACTACCAAGGGGCTTGCCAGGATGGTGCGTGCACCAGGACCTTGACGTCCAACGAAATTACGGTTGCTGGTTGAGATTGACAACTTACCAGTAGGAACCTTGTCGGGATTCATAGCCAAACAAGATGAACAACTAGGCAAGCGCAATTCAAAGCCTGCTTCTTCCAAAATCTTGTCTATTCCCTCGTCGATAATCTGCTGACGCACCAACCAAGAACCGGGCACAAGCCATGCTACTACATTGTCGGCCTTCTTCTTGCCTTTCACCACAGAGGCAAAAGCACGGAAATCCTCGATACGTCCGTTGGTACATGCTCCCAAGAAGCAATAGTCAACAGGAGTGCCTTCCAACTTCTGACCAGGTTGGAATTGCATATACTCCAACATTGAGAGGAACTGACCACGATCAGCCTCATCTATCTCCTCCAAAGTGGGTATGCACTCGTCTATGGCAATACCTGCACCAGGATTGGTACCATAGGTGATACGAGGTACAATGTCCTCAGCACGATATGTTACCTCCTTGTCAAAGACTGCATTCTCATCAGAGTAAAGTTGCTTCCACTTGGCAACAGCCTCATCCCAAGCCTCTCCCTTAGGAGCATATTCTCTATCCTTGAGGTAAGCAAAAGTTGTCTCGTCGGGAGCTATCAAGCCAGCACGACTACCCATCTCGATAGAAAGGTTGGAAAGTGTCAAGCGACCCTCCATACTCATATTGCGAACAGTAGAACCGGCATATTCCACGGCATAACCAGTTGCGCCAGATGTGGTCATCTGTGCCATAATGTATAGAGCTACATCTTTGGCGGTGGTACCCTCGGGTAAAGTTCCTTCAATATTAATACGCATGGTCTTGGGCTTGCTTTGAAGAATAGTTTGCGAAGCCAAAACCTGAGCCACCTCGCTAGTGCCAATACCCATAGCAATAGCACCTACAGCACCATGGGTGGATGTATGCGAGTCGCCACAAACGATGGTCATTCCGGGAAGAGACAAAGCCTTCTCAGGACCTACCACATGAATGATACCATTGTCTTTGGTACCCATGGCAAAGTGGCGAATACCAAACTCTGCACAGTTCTTGGCAAGAGTTTCCACCTGCTTGCGTCCGATGGGGTCGTCGATACGTTCCTGCTGGTCGCTAGGAGTATTATGGTCGGGCATAGCCACCACCTGTTCGGGACGGAACACTCTGATATTCTTATCTCTCAATGTATCGAAAGCCTGAGGTGTAGTTACCTCGTGGCAATACAAACGGTCAATGTACAATTGTGTTGGGCCATCCTCCACGTTTTGCACTACGTGAGCATCCCAAATTTTATCGAAGAGGGTAAGACCCACCCCATCCCTCCCTGCGAGGGAGGGAGACACTGCGCCTACACTCTTATTAAGTTCCTTTGTGTTCATATCTATATGTTGTTTTATTTTATTTAATGTATCCTGTGTATTATGCAAAACTTCCTCATTAGAAAATCTCAAAAAGCAAAATCCTATTCTTTTTAAAACATTAGCTCTTACCTCATCGTTATATTGTTGTTCGCGTTCCGAATGATATGCTCCATCAACCTCTATAATCAACATTGATTCTGGTGAAACAAAATCCACAATATAATCTCCAATGATGTGCTGGCGCAAAAATTTTACTCCTAAAGCCTTGTTGCGCAAATGCTGCCACAACACCTTTTCCGCTATAGTTGGATTATTCCTATTTTTGCGAGCGTATACTTTCAGCAATTCATACCAATCTGGAGATGCCGTTTTAAATGAAGATCCTTCTACATTCACACTGACACTATGATATAGACACCACACCTACGTCCCCTCCCTCGCAGGGAGGGTTAGGGTGGGTCTCCTATTTGAACTTATTAATACAGTCAATATATGCTTCTACTGATGCGGTTACGATATCTGTGTTGGCGCCGAAGCCGTAGTAGACACGTCCATCGTGCTCTACCTGCATGTGCACCTTACCCATATCATCCGAACCCTTACTGATAGCCTGAATGGTGAACTCCTTAAGCACCATTTCGCGCTTGATGATGTTCTTTACGGCACGAATAGCGGCATCTACAGGACCATTACCCGTTGCAGCTGACTCGAAAGATTCGTTGGCGATGAGCAAACCTACGCTTGCCACACTTCTCACTCCCTTACCAGTTGTAACCTGCAGGTAATCCAACTTGATGTTGTGAGATGCAGAACGATCGGCACCTGCCAAAACCAGGATATCATCGTCGGTCACCTCCTTCTTCTTATCGGCAAGTTTGAGGAACTCCTGATAAATGTTATCCAACTTCTCGCCATCCAGTTCCACACCATTCACACTCAGACGATGGCGAAGGGCGGCACGACCACTACGAGCGGTTAGTACGATAGCATTGTCATCAATACCCACTTCCTTGGGATCCATGATTTCATAGGTGCTTACATTTTTCAATACACCATCCTGGTGAATACCGCTGCTGTGTGCAAAGGCATTCTTACCCACAATGGCCTTGTTGGGCTGAACGGGCATGTTCATCAAGCTACTGATCATGCGACTGGTGGGATATATCTTGGTGGTATTGATATTGGTTTGAATACCAAGGTCGGGGTGAGTCTTGAAAATCATTGCCACCTCTTCCAAACTGGTATTACCAGCACGCTCACCAATACCATTGATGGTTACTTCCACCTGACGAGCACCATTCAACACACCTGCCACGGTATTGGCGGTGGCCATACCCAAGTCGTTGTGGCAATGGGTGGAAAGGATACTCTTACCTGCGGCAAAGGCATCTACGTTCTCATACAAGAACTTGATTTTCTCACCATATTCATAGGGAGTACGGAAACCAGTGGTATCGGGGATGTTACACACCGTAGCACCAGCCTTACACACGGCTTCGATTACACGTGCCAAGTATTCATTGTCGGTACGTCCGGCATCTTCTGCATAGAACTCCACGTCCTCCACATAGCGCTTTGCATATTTCACGGCTGCTACGGCGCGCTCGATGATTTCTTCGGGAGTACTGTTGAATTTATACTTGATATGAGAAGGGCTGGTACCTATACCTGTATGAATACGTCCTCGCTTGGCATACTTCAATGCTTCGGCTGCTACATCAATATCTTTTTCTACGGCACGTGTCAAGGCACAGATGGTGGGCCATGTCACAGCCTTACTGATTTCAATTACAGAATTGAAGTCGCCAGGGCTTGAAACAGGGAAACCTGCCTCGATTACATCTACGCCAAGAGACTCCAACTGACGGGCAACCTGAATCTTCTCGACGGTATTGAGCTGGCACCCAGGAACCTGTTCGCCATCTCGCAAAGTGGTGTCAAAAATATACAATTTGTCGCTCATATGTTGATTGTTTTTATTATTTGGTGGACAAAGTTATGAAAAATAAAACATATAGTGCGCATTTTGTCAGTCTTTTTTAATATTCTGCAATAAAATGGCTAAGAGCCTCCCGTTGCGGGAAGGTATTTTCTATTGCTCGGAAGTGGTATTCTGATGCGTGAAAGGGCTTCCGATGCCTGGAAAATAGGATTCTTTTGGCTAAAGAGCATTTCCCACTCTTTGAAAGTGCATTTTTGTGGCAAAAAGTAAATAACAGAACGTTTTGACAAGAAAATGAGGCATTATTCTTTCATTTTGCGAGAAAAACCGAGCAATAAAGGTTGAAAAACTGCCTTCGAGGAGATAATTTTATTTTTTTTGTATAATTTTGTACTGAGTTAAGACCTTAATAATACCTTTTTAATATATAAAGCATCGTAGGTGAACCAAAAAAGTGTAAGAAAACTGCTCGATAGCGGTTTGGAATTTGCCCTATACAGATTTCCTGGCGAGAAGGAGCCTCATCTGGTACTACAAACCGATGGTGAGGCTCAGGTTTTGGATTTGAAAAACTATCAAGAAGCCACCAACCATTATGGTGCCAACAATGAGCCTTCCGGTTTTATCTTTGCCCCCTTTGTGGAGACGAGCAAGATGCCCACTCTGCTCATCAAGCCCGACATAGCCGTAAGCGGATGGAAGCTCATCAATCTTGAAGTGGAGGCTCTGAACAAGAAAAAGAAGCGCATAGTCTTGTCTTCCATCGTGGTGGAAGACAGGGATGCTTCCATCGACGAGCACGAAGGATACGAGGTAGCATTCCGCACATTCAAGTACCAATTGGACAGAGAGAATTATCAGAAACTGGTTCTCTCCTTCTCGCAATTGAAAGATTGGGAGGGTGCCGACCATGAAGACGAGGTGTTCATTCGCGCCTCTGAGCAGTTCCCCAACTCGATGGTGTATCTGGTATACACTCGCAAGGGTGGCAGATGGTTTGGTTGCACGCCCGAACTCCTTCTTGAGGGTTATGGAATGAAGTGGCACACGATGGCATTGGCTGGTACCAGAACATGGGAGAGTGGCGAATGGAGCGACAAGAATGTTCATGAGCAAAGGGTGGTTTCTGACTATATCGAGGGCCAGTTGCAAAGTCTTGGAGCTCGCATCACTCGTCAGGGACCATACACCTCAAAGGCTGGTCATCTCTTCCACTTGCGCACCGACTATACTTTCCATCTCCCCAAGGCCACATCGCCCCTGCACATACTTAATTTGCTTCATCCAACACCTGCCTTGTGCGGATTGCCCAAGATGGAGGCATGGAATTATATCCGACTCTTCGAGCGCAACAAACGTATGTACTATGGCGGTTTCCTCGGCCCTCTCAACCTTCGCGCCGAAACCAACATCTATGTCAACATTCGTTGTGCCCAGATACGTCCCTCTGGCAAAGCTTTATTCTTTGCAGGCGGTGGTCTTACCCGAAACAGTAACTTCTACGAAGAGAAGGAAGAGGTAAAGAAGAAGTTGGAAACCCTGCGCGAAGCATTCACCTGACAAGTGCATTAATGAGTCTGTAACCATATAATTTCTAAGAAAAAGGAAAAGACAACAGCATGCTCAGCTCTAACAACATCATACTGGAAACCCTGGCCGTACTCCGCGAGCAAGGAGTGCTCAATTATGTGCTTTGCCCTGGTAGTCGCAATGCAGGCATAGTGCATAGCATCTGCCAGATAGAGGATTTCTACACATACACCGCCACCGATGAGCGCAGCGCTGGTTTCATGGCCATCGGTATAGCATTGGCCACCAATCTGCCCACGGCCGTAGTGGTCACCAGTGGTTCGGCTCTTGCCAATCTGTACCCTGCTGCTTGCGAGGCTTACTATCAGCACATTCCTCTGGTGTTCATCTCTGCCGACCGTCCTGCTGCCTGGATAAATCAGATGGACGGACAAACCATGCCTCAACCCGATGCTCTTGGGCAGATGGTGAAGATGTCTGTCAATCTTCCCTCCGACAATCTATGGCATGCCAATCGTTTGCTCAACGAGGTTTGCATCACTGCTTACAAAAGGATGCCTCAAGGACCTGTGCATATCAACATTCCCCTGGAGGAACCCATTTACGATTTCAGGGCCACCTCCCTTCCCCAGGCAAGAATCATACGTTATGCCAACTTTGAGGTTCTGGACACGAGCAAACAAGAATACAAGTATGCTATCGAGCCTTTCCATGGAAGAAACACGCTTATCGTCATTGGCCAATTGTCTGAACACAGAACGCCTTCCAAGCAAAAACTTGAGCGCATTGCCAGCAAATTCAATATCGTTGCCGAGAATCTGAGCAATCTCCCTCTCAATCTCTATTGCAATGCTTCTACCATTGATTGGACAAAGTTGGAGGGCATTGACCACGTGATTACCTTGGGCGGACATATTATCAACAAGGAACTGAAGCAATACCTGCGTCAGCGCCATCTCAAGGAGCACTGGCACGTAAGCGAGGATGGTACAATCGCCGACTTGTTTTGTCAGCAAACTATGGCCATCCAGGCTAGCATCGATACCTTCCTTGATGTATTTTATACCTACGCAACTACTGAAATCTACCCACTTGAACTGCCCCAAAAGGAGCAGAAGGCAGAGGATGGTCGCATAGATATTCTCAACAATCTATACCAACTATTACCCGACCATGCTGCCCTTGTGCTGGCAAATAGTTCGTCTGTTCGTCTGGCACAGTTGGCTAGCAATCAGCCCTGCGAGAGCACCCTTTGCAATCGTGGCATCAATGGTATCGAAGGCACCCTCTCCACCGCCGTGGGATATGCTATGGTAATGACCAGCCAACCCGTATTCGTTGTCATTGGCGACCTTGCATTCTTTTACGATCAGAATGCTCTTTGGCAAAAGGCACTCCCATCCAATCTGCACATACTGCTCTTCAATGACGGCGGCGGAAGCATTTTCAACACCCTACCCCTACCCAGTGAAACTCCTCTCAGCATAGAGGCCATCACTGGCAAGCACACTCTCTCGGCCAAGCATGTGGCCAACTTGCACGGCATCCGATACATGCAGGGCAAGGAGAATCTGAAAGAATTTATCAACTCACAAGAAACTAGCATACTGGAAATAATATGAGACAATGGAAATCTGTAAAGGAGTATCGAGAGATTCTCCTTGATGAATGGAATGGTATAGCACGTATCACCATCAATCGTCCACACGTAAGAAATGCCTTCACTCCCCTGACCACATGGGAACTGAGCGATGCCATGCGCTATTGTCGCGAGTCGAGCACGGTCAGAGTAGTCATCCTTACTGGTGCGGATTCTCCTCGCAAGGAGGGACAGACAGAGGAGGAATGGATGCGCACCAATGCCTTCTGTGCCGGTGGCGACATGAACGTAAAGGGTCGTGGTGGATACATTGGCGAAGACGGCGTGCCTCATCTTTCTGTGCTTGACGTGCAGAAGCAGATTCGCTCCATCCCCAAGCCTGTGATTGCCATGGTCAATGGTTTTGCTGTTGGTGGTGGTCATGTCTTGCACGTGGTGTGCGACCTCACCATTGCTGCAGAGAATGCCAAGTTTGGACAAACCGGTCCCAAGGTGGGTAGCTTCGATGCCGGTTTCGGTTCCAGCTATCTGGCTCGTGTGGTTGGTCAGAAGAAGGCTCGCGAGATATGGTTCCTCTGCAAACTATACACCGCTCAGGAAGCACTGGATATGGGGCTTGTCAACAAGGTAGTGCCTCACGACCAATTGGAAGATACCACCATCGAATGGGCAGAGCAGATGATGCAGCATTCGCCCATTGCCTTGCGCATGATCAAGCGTGGCTTGAATGCCGAGTTGGACGGACAGGCTGGCATACAGGAATTGGCTGGCGATGCCACCATGCTTTATTATTTCTGCGACGAGGCTCAGGAGGGTGGCAAGGCCTTCCTGGAAAAACGCAAACCTGAATGGGGCGACACATATATTCCATAAAACAGACTCTCCCCCAGCCCCTCTACAAGCGAGGGGAGTAGTTACATCCGCTAATCAATAATTTTAATAAACACCCTCCTAAACATTATACTCCCCTCACCAGAGAGGGGATGAGGGGGAGGGGTTACTATTATGAACATTTCCTTATCTCACCGCACTCTGCACTTTCGCAAACCTGCACGCACCAGCCGTGGAGAATATCTTACCCACGATGCCATCATCATCACCATACGAGATGAAGAGGGCAGACGCATAGGTCTTGGCGAGTGTGCTCCATTGCCCGACCTCAGTGCCGACCGTGATGCTTACACCCGTATGTCTGATGTGGCAAGACTGATAGAGCAGGCCCTGCAGAGCGACAATTACACAGAGACGTTGCGCCCCTACCCTGCCCTACTCTTTGCTCTCGAGTCGGCCATGTACGACTATCAGCAGAACCCTCTCCTGTATGATACTCCCTTTGCTCATTCCGAAGTGGGTATACCTATGAACGGACTGGTGTGGATGGCTTCATACGACGAGATGTTGGCTCAGGTAAAGGAGAAACTGCGCCAGGGCTTCCGTTGCATCAAGTTGAAGATTGGTGCCATCGACTGGAAAGAGGAATTGCGCCTCATCAGCACCGTGCGCTCACGCTTCAGTAGCGATACGCTGGAGTTGCGTGTGGATGCCAATGGTGCCTGGCAGCCCAAGGAGGCAGAAGAGAAGATTGCCCAGTTGGCTCAATATGATATTCACTCCATAGAGCAACCCATTGCGCCTTATCAATGGAAGGAAATGGCGCACCTGTGCCAATTGCAAGAGGAGGCAAGAGGACGTGGAGAAAAGTTTGTTGGCATTGCTCTTGACGAAGAACTCATCGGTGTGAACTCGTTGGAAGAGAAACGTCTTATGCTGGACACCATCCGTCCGCAATACATCGTCATCAAACCTACCCTGCACGGAGGTATCACGGGCTCTATCGAATGGGTGAGCGAAGCCCAAAAGCGTGGCATATCCTCTTGGATGACCAGTGCCTTGGAAAGCAACATTGGTTTGCGCAACGTGGCACTGTTGGCAGCTCGCGTTTACGGTCCTAAAATTACCATGCCACAGGGATTGGGCACTGGTTTGCTTTACACGGACAACATAGAAATGGACATGGAGCTACGTGGTTCCAAGATGTGGCGTGCATTGGTGGAGGAGGTATGACGCTGGAGGACTTTCTTTCCGAGTGGAACAACGAACTACCTACACTCGAGGTGCACACGAGTGGCAGTACTGGTACTCCAAAGCGGATACTGGTGGAGAAGTCGCGCATGCGTGCCAGTGCTCGAATGACGTGCGACTTCCTAGGCATCGAGACTGGGGGTAATGCCCTATTATGCATGCCTCTGGACTTTATCGCTGGCAAGATGATGGTGGTGCGTGCCCTGGAAAGAAATCTTCATCTCATCGAGGTTGAACCCAGCGGTCATCCGCTCGCACTCTTATCAGACGAAGTCAAGAGCATTGACCTTGCTGCCATGGTTCCCTTGCAGGTCTACAATTCATTGCAAGTTCCTCTTGAGCGTGAGCGTTTGCTTCGCATCAAGCACCTCATCATTGGTGGTGGTGCAATACCTGATACATTGGAAGCGGAGTTGCGCCAACTGCCCATCAATATCTGGAGCAGTTATGGTATGACCGAGACACTTAGCCATATTGCCTTGCGCCCTATATCTGAAGACTATTACTCTCCTCTCCCCGGCATCACGCTGGAACAGGATGCCAACGATTGTCTCATCATACATGCTCCTGCGCTTTGTACAGACACGTTGGTCACCAACGATATTGTGCGCTTCATCGAAGATAACAAATTCCAAATCATCGGCCGTCGCGACAATACTGTTTGTTCCGGCGGCATCAAGATTCAGATAGAGGAAGTGGAGCATTGGCTTCACTCATTGGGCATAGACAATGTGGTAGTAACCTATCGCACCGATGCTCGCCTGGGACAAGCGCTCGTCTATCTCTGCACCGATGCTCTGGACATTGATTCTCTCACTCCCCCCACTCACATATCCACCGCTCGCTATTGGTTGCCCCGACATGTCGTGCATGTACCACAACTTCCACTCACTGCTAATGGAAAACCCGACCGAGCACTAGCTCACAAAATAGCGGAGAACTATCAATAGCCATTTTTACCTCTTCTTAAGCCCAAAAACACTTATCCGAACCACATTTCAACACTTCTTAAACCCGAAAACACTTATCCGAACCACATTTCAGCACTTCTTAAACCCAAAAAGAACTGTCCGAACCACACTTCAACACTTCTTTAACCCGAAAACAACTGTCCGAACCACACTTCAGCCCTTCTACAAAGAAAAAATAACCAAACTTGTCACCCGAAACAACGATAT
This sequence comes from Bacteroidaceae bacterium, assembly GCA_017381015.1. GTDB lineage: Bacteria > Bacteroidota > Bacteroidia > Bacteroidales > Bacteroidaceae > Physcousia. The sequence continues at coordinate 1,535 of JAFOCV010000065.1, read as the reverse complement.
TCATGAATATCATACCTTCGGGCGTAAACGAAATATGCATATTTACAAATATTATACTTTCGGTTAGAAACGAATATTGCATATTTATAAATATCATTGTTTCGGGTACAACCGAAATATAAATATTTGCAAATATTCTATGTTCGGGCGCGACCGAAATATAGATATTCATGAATATCCTATCTTCGGTTGGCGCGGACGGGTATAAAACTAAATTTTTGGCCTTAAAAACACCTTTTTGGGGTTGTAAATCATTTATAGAAGGACTAGAAGAGGGTCTTTTCAACTGTTTTTTACGTCTAGAAGCATCATTCTTTCAAAAAAATAATACCTTTACACCATATTTTGGACTAAAAACACCTTTGACAGACAATAAAAAATGGAGGAAACACACATGATGAAGATAGAAGCATTTGCCATGGATAGATTCAGAAATATGGAAGAGTTCGGATTCTTTCTCGAGGTGAACGGGCAAATAAACAAATTACTCACAGGCGAGATGGAAGCCAAAGTGGTAAACGACTTTCAGACGGCCATGGACGAATACAGTTGTGCTTTGAGACAAAGGCGCAGTAGCGAGGAAACTGCCGTAATGAAGGAGATAGACAACCAGATAAAGAAACTATACAGCGGCATGGTATTGATGGTGCAGAGCCTGATACTGTACCCCAGCGAGGAAAAGCGCACGATGGCAGAACCCGTGCAGCACATCATAGACAAGTTTGGCGGATTCTACAACAAGTCCATCGCCAGCAGGCACACCAACATAGACCGCATACTGAACGAAATGGAAAAACAGGGCGAACAGACATTTCAAACGCTCGACCTACAGCCATGGATAGAAGCACTGAGAACTGCCCTGCAAGAATACAAACTCACACAAAAAAGCCAAATAAGCAATCGCGCCAAATACAAAAAGGGATGGAGTACAACTAGCCGCCAAGCTGCCGAAGAGGCCTATAACAACCTGACAAGCAGCATCAACGCCCTGTACATGATATACAACGAAGAGCGCTACGCCCAATTTATCCGTCACATCAACACCATCATCGCTCACCAAAAGGCCAACTTCAAATCTCGTGCCACACGCAGCGAAAACAAGAAGGAAGCCCCCACCGAGCCAGAGACTCCAGACACACCAGAGACTACCGAAAGTGGAAGCACTCCCGAAACCAGCGCATAGTCATTGATTAATATCATTATTGTTATTTAAGAACAGAGCAGTGAGGAATCCCCCACTGCTCTACTTGTATATGATATCTGTACTTTTAGTCGCTCTAAGTTAGGGATAGAGTCGGTAACGTAAACACTGCGCCAGCAACTGTCCCCCTGAGCAGGTGGGCGAAGAGGGTTAAACTCTCCAGTTTAACGCTGGGTAAGGAGCGTAGCGACGGAGGGGGGGATTTAACTTCAATCACTAACCTTTAACCATTCCGCTCTCCACTGGTTTTATCCACCCCCTCCCCCCTTCGGGGTACTCCCACCTGTCTCAGGGGGAGAGTCAGTTACAAAAGCATTGCGCCAGCAAACTGTCC
>JAFOCV010000064.1 GCA_017381015.1 Bacteroidaceae bacterium | reverse complement strand
GTCCTGTACATGGTCAAGGCTCCCAAGGGCGCCAAGGCTTCCAAGTAATCTGATTTAACCGAAAGGAAAATGTTCTATGTATATTCCGCCCAAAGCCCTGTCTGAACATACACTGCCGCCGGAGATCCTCCGTGCCGACAGAAAATGCTGTGCCGAATATGAGGACTTCGGTCTGGGTGATGAGGCGCTGTATGTAGAATACTTTGCCTGCAGCCGGATGGCCTACATCCCCCTGTCCGCCATTGAGCGCGTCTACAAGCGCCTGGCTGTCAGCAAGGGCTTCTTTGAGGGAAAGATGTACGGAACCCTGTGCTACCTTGTGGTCCGCTATGACGGCAAGGAGAAGGCTTTCCGCTTTACCCACGAAGAAAACCTGGATGCCATCCTGGATGCGTTCCGGACGAAAACAAAGATTTCGGTAGGTAAGGTCTGATCAGTAAAAGAGCCCCGCAGTCTGATGACTGCGGGGTTTGTTTTTGTTATACGGCGTACAGTAGCACTGCCAGGTACTGCAGCAGGGCGCCAAGGACCACGAAGATATGGAAGGTGGAGTGCATCCATTTGCGTTTCTTACCGAGACCGTAGAGGACGGAACCGACGGTGTAGGCGATGCCGCCGGAAAGCAGCAGCAAAAAGCCGGGCAGGGTCATGGTTTCCAGCGTCTGCCGCCAGAAAGGAATCACTGCCCATCCCATGCCGATGAGAGCGAGGACATATACTTTTAAATTTTGAAAGCCATCGTGCAAAGCTACGAGTGGTTATCGTGTGAAAAATGCAACAATAAGGTATATCGTGTTAAATCGTGTGCCATCCTGTTGTTATAACATTTCTGTGTGATAACATAAAAAATCTCCGCCACTCTGTGGAGTAACGGAGAATCTGTTTTGATATTAGGAATTGTAAGAATATACTTATGAAAGCATGGCGAAATGGAGGGTGGATTAATCCCACTCTTCTTCGTCGTAATCCTCAATTTCGTATTCGTCTTCGTCGAGGAATTCGATTTCATCGTCTTCACCCTCGTCTTGCATCTCGTACTGAAGAGTGGCAATATCTTTATTGCGATGTACGATGCTTTCCTCGTGAGTAATAGCAGCAATCTTGTTGCTCTCGGCATTGAGAGCTGACCACAGGAGGTCTTTAAGCTCGGTGATGCCCTTTTGAGCTACGGCTGAGATGAAGACAACGGGGAGGTCCGTGGGGAGGTCCTCGGAGAGCATCTGCTGGAGTTCGTCATCAAGCAAATCACTCTTGGTGATGGCCAGCACGCGCTGTTTGTCCATCAACTCGGGGTTGAAGGTAGCTACCTCGTTGAGCAAAATCTCGTACTCTTTCTTGATATCGTCGGTATCACCTGGTACCATGAAGAGAAGTAGAGAGTTACGCTCGATATGGCGCAGGAATCTGAGACCTAAACCGCGACCCTCGCTGGCACCCTCGATAATACCGGGGATGTCTGCCATCACGAAGGACTGACCATTGCGATAAGGTACAATACCCAAGGATGGTTCCATTGTGGTAAACGGATAATCCGCTATCTTGGGCTTTGCACTGGAAAGACTGGAGAGGAGGGTGCTCTTGCCCGCATTGGGGAAGCCAACCAAACCTACGTCGGCCAGGAGTTTCAATTCCATAATCACGGTCATCTCCTGCATGGGTTCGCCTGGTTGAGCATAACGGGGAGCCTGATTGGTGGATGTGGCAAAGTTCCAGTTGCCCAGACCGCCACGTCCGCCCTTGAGCAGAATGATTTCCTGTCCGTCTTCCTTGATATCGCAGATGTATTCGCCTGTTTCTGCATTGTAGACCACAGTACCGCATGGTACGTCTATGTATCTATCCTGGCCATTGGCACCTGTAGACTTGCACTTACCACCATTTTCTCCGTGTGTGGCAAAGATATGACGATCATATCTCAAGTGCAAGAGGGTCCAATAGTTGTGATTTCCCCTAAGGATGACATGACCTCCACGTCCGCCATTGCCACCATCGGGACCGCCATTGGGGGCATATTTAGCTCGGTGCATGTGCATGGAGCCTCGTCCGCCCTTACCTGAGCGACAAATGATTTTTACGTAGTCTACAAAATTGCTCTCCATTATTCCTTATGCCTTTTCATCAATAGTTTTGAAGATAGCCTCAAGCATACCTTCCTTGCTACCTAATTCTTCCCACACGAAAGTATTGCGAATGCCCTCAGCAGCGAACCACTCTGATAGAGGAGCAGTCTGTGAGTGATACACAGCAAAGCGCTTCTTGATGGTCTCCTCGTTATCATCGGCACGTCCCTGAACCTCGGCACGATGCAATAGGCGCTGCATCAATACGTCCTCACCAACCACCAACTCGATCATCATGCCCATATCATGGCCACGCTCGGCCAGCATCTTCTTGAGAGCCTCTGCCTGAGGGATGGTGCGGGGGAAACCGTCGAAGATGACACCCTTGCCAGCGGGGAACTGGTCGTAAGCATCTGCCAGGATATCAATCATCAACTCGTCGGGGAGCAACTGACCATTATCAATATAACTCTGAGCTGTCTTGCCCAATTCTGTACCAGCCTTAATCTGAGCACGCAGTACGTCACCAGTACTGATGTGACCCATATTGTACTTTGCTACAATCTCATCGCTATAAGTGCCCTTGCCAGAACCAGGTGCACCGAAAATAATAATATTCTTCATGTTATTTAAGTATTTTTTGTTGTTTATTCTTCTGAAACCAATGTGTATATATCCTTCAAGCCACGTCCCTGCTCGTTGTAATCAAGTCCATAACCCAGAATGAAGTCATTGGGGATATTCATGGCCACATACTTGATATCCAAGTCCACCTTCAGTCTGTCCGGCTTTACAAGCAAGCTGCATATCTCAATGCTCCTAGGATTCTGCTTTTTCAAAGTTTCCACCATGTGTATCATGGTCAATCCACTCTCTACTATATCCTCCACGATGATAATATGGTGATTGGTTATGTCTGTATTCAATCCGATAACCTCGCGCACGGTGCCAGTGGAAGCTACGCCACTATAAGAAGCCAGCTTTACGAAGGAGACCTCGGCAGGGAGAGTTATCTCGCGCATCAAATCGGCCGCAAAAACAAAGGCACCGTTAAGCACAACCAGAAAAAGGGGACTCTCGCCCTCGTAATCGCGATTAATCTGTGCGGCCACCTCAGCCACACGTTGCTTAATCTCGCTGGCAGGAATTGATGGTGCAAAAACCTTGTCTAGAACCTTTATTTTAGACATAATGAGTAGGAGTGTTTAAAACTTTCATAGGCAAAGGTAATAAAAAAATCTAAACAAGCGTGCGTGTAGTATCGTAGTTTTCAGAAATTTTGTATCTTTGTTACGATTTTATGCAAAATAGACATTACCAAATATAATCATATGAAAGTTTTTAGCATCTTGAGGCATGCCATCCTGATATCAGCAGGTATTTTATTTAGTTCGTATGCACTGGCTCAAACACAGGTTAGCAAGTTCGTTCCAGGGTCCACTCTTGAGGGTGTAAATTACTTCCTGCCACGCACTGCATTCCGCATAGTCATTACCACAGAAAGAACAGTGGTGACTCCCGGCAAATATCACGAATACGCCTATAAATTCCTCAGAATAGTGGATACCCCCATACAGGCATCCACTACATGGTGCGTAAAAGACATCAAGATAATTCCCTTCTCCGTACCCGATAACAAAAAGGCATATTCCATCAAGCTGAAGGGCAATACCATAGCACCAATGGTAAGTATGACAAAAGACGGAATACTCCTGGGCATTAATGCCAAGGTGGAGGAGACGTTCTTGCCGGAAACACCCAGACCACGTGTCCTGACCAAGGCCGTGACCTATGATGATGTGCAAAAATACATGAACAGAGATATGCTTCAGGCTGGCTCTGACGCAAAGATGGCGGAGCTGGTGGCACAGGAGATATACGACATACGCGAGAGCAGAGATGCGCTGTTGCGAGGCGAGGCCGACAATACCCCCAAGGACGGTCAGCAACTGAAATTAATGTTGGACGGATTGGAAGAACAGATAAAAACTCTCACCAGTCTGTTTGTAGGAACAAAGGAGGTCTCCGAGGTGACTTACGTAAAAGATATCGTACCCAATGCTACAACGGAAAAGTTTGTTGCCTTCCGCTTCTCAAAATGGTCCGGTATGGTGGATTCGGACGACATGTCGGGCGCACCATATTATATCAGCATAGAAAAGATGGGCGACTTGCCAGAGCCCTCAGAAGATGTCAAGATAGCTGCGCAGAAGGGCAAGATGCTCACTGCCGTGCGCTACAATGTGCCTGCACGTACAAAGACAAAGGTGTACAACGCAGAAAAGACCTTCGTGGAATTTGAATACCCCATTGCTCAGTTTGGATACGAGGAAATACTCTCCAACATTCTCTTCGACAAGAAGGCAACAACCAGCGTAACATTCTTCCAGCATACTGGAGGAATAAAGAACATCAAGGAGGGCAGCGAACAATAGTGCTTGCCTATACTGCAAACAACCAACTATGCTCAAATACAAAACCCGCATATGGGTAATGGCTGGTTCAACGGGCAAAGGAGAAGAATTGAACGAAGAACGCTGTTACCTTCCCATAAATCCATTGGCATTGCCCAAGCAAACTCATTCGGACAACGTATGCTACGTTACCCATGGTTGCAGGCCAGATGACACCGATGCCGTATATACAGACGTGCCTGGTCTTTGCCTAGCTGTAAAGACGGCCGATTGCATTCCTGTGCTTCTCTACGACAATAAATTGCGCTCCATCGCTGCCATACATGCTGGATGGAAGGGCACGGTGAAACGTATAGTAGAAAAAACTATCCATGCTATGGGGTCGGACGGAAAGGACCTTTCTGCCATTATCGGACCTGGTATTTCTATGGAATCGTTTGAGGTGGGAGACGAAGTATATCAGCAATTCCTTGAGGCTGGTTTCCCCATGCAGGAGATTTCATGCCAAATGCCCAACGTACAAACGGGCATCAACAAATGGCACATCGACCTATGGAAGGCCAACCAATGGTTGTTGGGGCAATTGGGAGTGACTGACATTCACATCGCTGGCATAGACACGATGACCTCTCCCCTATTCTATTCTGCCAGAAGAGAAACTATTAATACAGGCAGGAACTACAATTGGATAGAGATTATGTAAACTAGGATGATGTTGCGAAAAATAGCTTCACCCCTAATTCCTTTCATATCTAACAGAAAGGGAATAGGGGTGATACTTTTTTACTCTCTAATGAATGAAGCGTAAAAGCGGCTTTTTAACACAGGCTGTATTATCATTTCCGGAGAATTGTACTATTGGCATAGTTCCTTGCAAGCAAATGCTGCCAGCAATCCTCTCTGCACCAGCAGTGGGTCAACTGTGATAATCTGCTGAAGGTCGAACGGAAACTGGGTAGAATCTCCACCTGTAAAGAACACATGCAACTGAGGACGGAGAGCAAGGATGTGACGGATATATCCCTCTATCTCCCAACGAACTCCATTAATGGCACCACTGCGCATAGCTGTCTCCGTATTATATCCCATCACAGGATGCTCGCCATCTATACCAAGAAGGGGCAAGGCTGCTGTGTGTTCGTGCATCGCCTTCAGGCGCAAGTGTATGCCTGGAGAAATGGCTCCTCCAAGAATAGTGCCATCTGTATCTATCACATCGAAGGTGATACATGTGCCTGCATCAATCACCAATAGTGGGCGGTCGGCATAAATACTTCTGGCTCCAATATCGGCAGCCACACGGTCGGCACCCATTCCCAAGGGTATCTGCTTGAGCCAAGCACGCGCCTCGTCGGAATCTCTGGTGAGCACCTTACACTTGGGATTACCTAGCAAAATGCCAGGCAATGCATCTTGTCCTGCCACATTGCTCACCAGCACATTGTCGGCCTTGTCTATATACTCTTCCCATGCATCAAGAGGTCTGATACCGTCTGCATCTGCGATGGAGGTCTTCATTCTGGTATTGCCAATATCTAGAAGAATATGCATCTGTCTGTTATATTTTTATAAAATGAACACACTCGGATATATCCATTCTTATTCCTTTGGTCTAACCAACGCACTCACCACCACCGTAACCAGGCAACAGAGCATCACCCACCAGAAGAAGGTGGCATAGCCCCACGAATCGGCCAAATAACCAGCTATCATACCGGGGAGTATCATGCCCAGAGCTTGCAAACCGGTACAGATACTGAATACACTGGTGCTTCGTTCACCCTTGGAGAAATGCACCAGAAATAGAGTATAGGCGGTAAAACCTAGTCCATAACCAAACTGCTCCAACGCCACACAAGAATTGATAACCAGGAAGTTGGTGGGCTGAGCCATAGCCATATATATGTATACTGCATCTGGCAATGAGATGGCGGCAATCATAGACCACCAGCACTTGCGAATGCCGTACTTGCTAATCAACCAACTGGCCACAATGCCTCCCAACAATAGAGAAAATAATCCAATACCTGATGTCATTCCAATCACGGTCTTTGTCATTGCCAAGCCACCATTTTCCATACTATCAAGCATGAAGGGCTTGCTGATGATACCCAATTGTGCCTCGGGAAATCTGAAAAGTAGCATGAAAAAGAGTGCGGGCACAACTCCCTTCTTGGAGAAGAACACCCGCAAAGTCTCGCCAAAGGAATTGAACACTAGTCTTAACTTTTCGGTCAATGTCTTAGATACTTGTGCTCCGACTTCCTGCAATTGTTCCATGCTGGGCAAAGTTTTTACTTTCTCCATGGGCAAAATAGCCTTGTGCCATGCCATAAGGGCTATCATCAGTGCGCCAAGGAGTCCAAGAGTTATTGTCCAGGAGACTGTAGTGGGATAATACTTATCCAGCACTCCCACCAAAGAGATAAGTACACTCTGGCAGAAGATATTACCTACTTTATAAAAGGTGGAACGCCAGCCAACGAAAAAGTCTTGGTCTTTCTCGCTCAAACCGAGGATATAGAAGCCATCGGCTGCAATGTCATGTGTGGCGCTGGTAAATGCCATCAACCAGAAAAAGGCTAAAGTGAGTTTGAGCCACATATCCGTTTGCAGAGTCAAAGCAACGGAGGCTAGTGACAAGCCAACGAGGAATTGCATGACAAGAATCCACCAGCGTTTGGTCTTCAAACTATCCACTAAGGGGCTCCATAATGGTTTGATGGCCCATGGAAGAGAAAGCCACGAGGTATAGAATGCTAATTCGGTATTGGAAAGTCCCATATTCTCATACAGAATTGGGAGCATACCTATGATTACGGCATTGGGGATGGCTTCTGCAAAATATAGCGAAGGAACCCATGCCCAAGGACTACCTTTCTTATTGTTGTTCATCTATTTTTTGTTATTATCCAAATCAATATCCATGTAATTGGTGCGCATAAGGCATCGAGGCAAAAGAATTGCTCATAAGTCAGTGCCTGCAACAAGAAACCACTAGCCACCATAGGTATCATGATGCACATGCTGATAATGGGGATATACAAAGGGTTTACCGCATTCTGATATCTGACACCTGATATCCTTTCTATGTATTGGCGACAACTATTTAGGCCTAGGCCAAACAATGATTGGGCCAGGAAAGTATACGTTGACAACATAAACAGATTCTCTGGTCTGTGCCATGTCATGAGCAGATAAACCGTGGGCGAGAGCCCCAAAGCTATCTTCAAGGGCCAATTTAATCTTTCCTCGCCCCATTGATTTTGCATAAATCTTCCGATGGTAACACCAAAGAGAAATGCTATCACACCTATCGTGCCTTGCGCAAAACCTACATACTGAAGAGTACATCCCAATCCTCCATACTGAGGTCTGTCCAACAAGAAAATTGTTCTACTGAAAAACATCAATCCCTGGGGCAATAGCATCAACATTAGCACGAGAGTATCTCGTTTCCAACTGGTTTGTTGCCAAGGCCATTGATGTGGCAGATGTGTTCGCTCGTTTTGTGGTGTTCTTAATAAAAGCATGTTGAGCAGAGTAAGTAGCAGGTATGCTCCACTGAGCACATACACTCCTAATGACCATGAATAAGTGGTCGACCTCTGACGAAAATATATCTGAAGGGCTCCTACGGCCATTATCATCAATCCATAGGTGAAAACTGTGCTGGCTTGTGATGCCAAGGTGCGCAAAATACTATGGTATCTTTCTTGAGCCATTTGGGTTCGACGCATATAGTACCTATTGGCCAACAAATCGTGCCAGGCACTGAGCACACTGATGGACATCAGCATTCCTATTGTCCACCATCGCCCTCTAGTCATCGTTAAGGCAAAAGTGGCCAAAATCACACATAGCACAATTTCTACTACGTGCAACCATCCCCTGCCTCCTGCTATGCCCGGCAACCACTTGCGCATTAGCGGTTGGCCTACCCACGGCAATAGCAACAAAGAAGCGAAAAGGGTGGACATGGCCACCCCTTCGCCCCTTTGCAGGAATATTATCAAGGCTACGAAGGTCACCACCACAGATGGTATCTCGTTAGCAGCAAATAGTGTTATTGTCCACAATCCGCCTTCGTTGCTTGGTTTCATTTAAATTATATTTGATAGTAGCTACAGTCATTTTCATTGCCCCTGTTGCTACTATATAAAAATTAATAAGAACGTGCTATCAATACTCTAGCTACAGAGGGCTTGCCACTCACCATATCTACACCTGGTGTCTGCTCCACGCCAAATGGTACACATCTGATTGTTGCCTGAGTCTCTTCCTTAATTTTAGCCTCTGTCTCGGCTGTACCATCCCAATGGCAAAGGAAGAAACCACCATCCTTGACACGCTCCTTGAACTCTTCATAGTTATCGCACTCATAAATGCGTGCATCTCTTGCGTCCTTTGCCTTCTTGAAGATGTTCTGCTGAATCTCGTCAAGCAAATTCTTTACGTATTCCTCGATGCCCTCTACGGGTTTGTTTTCCTTCTCAAGAGTATCGCGACGCATTACCTCTATCAAGCCTTGTTCCAAATCACGAGCACCCAATACAAGACGAACGGGTACACCCTTCAGCTCGTAGTCGGCAAACTTAAAGCCTGGGCGCTTGTTGTCAGCATTGTCATACTTCACGCTTACACCCATTGCCTTCAGTTTGTTCATAATCTCTGTTGCCTTAGCATCCAACTGTTCCATTTGTGCTGGCTTACCGATAGGAATAATCACTACCTGGATAGGAGCCAAAGCGGGAGGAAGAACAAGACCATTATCATCAGAGTGAGTCATAATCAAAGCACCCATCAAACGTGTGCTCACACCCCAACTGGTAGCCCACGCGTGTTCGGGCTTGTTCTCCTTATTTAAGAACTGTACATCAAAAGCCTTACCAAAGTTCTGACCCAGGAAATGGCTAGTACCGCTTTGTAGAGCCTTGCCATCTTGCATCATTGCCTCAATAGTATAGGTGTCTAGTGCACCTGCAAAGCGCTCGGTCTCACTCTTTACACCCTGAACAACAGGCACAGCCATGTAGTTCTCTGCAAATGTAGCATAAATCTTTAGCATCTGCTTTGCACGCTCCTCTGCTTCCTCACGTGTAGCATGTGCAGTGTGGCCTTCCTGCCATAGGAACTCTGCTGTACGAAGGAACAAACGGGTACGCATCTCCCATCTCATTACATTACACCACTGGTTGACCAACAAGGGGAGGTCGCGATATGAATGTATCCAATTCTTAAAAGTATTCCAAATGATTGTCTCTGAAGTAGGACGAATAATCAACTCTTCCTCCAACTTAGCAGAAGGGTCAACCACAACACCATCATGTGTTTCATTGGTCTTCAAACGATAGTGTGTCACCACGGCACACTCCTTAGCAAAACCTTCCACATGCTCTGCTTCTCTTGAAAGAAAACTCTTGGGGATAAGCAAAGGGAAATAAGCATTTTGTACACCTGTTTCCTTGAACATATCGTCAAGAACACGCTGCATCTTTTCCCAAATAGCATAACCATAAGGCTTAATCACCATACAACCACGAACATCGCTCTGCTCTGCAAGGTCAGCCTTTACTACCAATTCGTTGTACCATTTAGAGTAATCCTCACTTCTTTTGGTAAGGAAATCCAATTCTTTTGCCATTATAATATATGATTTAATTTTCGCGCAACAAAGGTACGAATAAGTGAGCGCAAAAGCAAATTTAATAATTTAATTTTACCATTGCTAAAAGAAAGTTACCAATAGATGATTCAATTTCAATCATCAGGAATCAATTCAGCCCTTATAAAATAGGAATTATACACTTTCACGCAAACTAAAATACCTTCATACATATATCTCAAAAAGACGAAAATCATATCAAAAATAAGATGTCTAAAATCACAACGTAATATGCTAGTACATGCCTACATCCTAAGCCTATAAAGAAGAACCTACTACCAGACAACATACCCTAGAACTTCCTAGCATATCTTAGAGCATCTAGAACATCCTAGAATATCCCAAAAATATGCTAGAATATGCTATACTCTTCAATAATCTAAAAAACGATTATAGTGTCCTATTGCATCCCACATCATCCTTGTCTCTCCAATAATCTCAGAGCATTATCTCATGTATCTTATTGTATCCAATTGCATCCTATTATATTCCTCTTGTGTACTTATACCTCCTCTTGCATCCTCTATTGTCCTCTAGCATCCTCTCCAAATCCAAAAAGACCTTGCAAGCATATTACTTACAAGGTCTTCTCTCTTCTAATAAAAAACGGCGGCTACCTACTCTCCCACGGGTGTGCAGTACCATCGGCGCGGACGGGCTTAACTTCTCTGTTCGGAATGGGAAGAGGTGGAACCCCGACACTATAACCACCTGAATATGGTGACAATATTGAACTAAGTTCTTACGATTAGCGTTGAGAGATTAACGTTGAGCGAATCTGTTTATTTCTATAGAGATTTCAATTATCGCTAATCGCTAATCTCTAATCACTCAACGAAAATTTAAGCTGACAGTATAAACAACCTGTTTAGTCGATGCGAAAGC
>JAFOCV010000063.1 GCA_017381015.1 Bacteroidaceae bacterium | reverse complement strand
GAGAAAAACAATTACATCCAAAACCTTACACTCCCTTCGTGCATAAAACCTAAGAACAAGAAATGCAACATACATTGCACTGGGATTACAAGTCAACAAAGAGGGTGTTGTATCATACGACATTATAGATATAACTTTGATAAGGACCATGAGAATGCAGATGACAGTGGAATGTAGCAAAATGGCTATTTTAAACTAAGTTTCTTTTATTATTAAAAAATTATTCATACTTTTGCGGTGAACTTAATAATAAAATAATGGACAAAATTATATTACTAGCAAATGCGGTGGTGGTGGATTCCAACTTGGTTAACTATGATCACTTGACTAATATTCAGGAATTCACTAGAGCTACTGCGCAAAACACTACGTTTGAATTTTGGTGGGATGGTTTCAACATCCTAATAGCCGTTATTGCATTGTTGTTTTCATTCTTTACATACCTTTCCCAGAAAAATACATCTGACAATACACAAAAGATTTCTCAGGACACGCAACGCAATTTGTTGCTAGATCTGGTGAGACATTTGTATAGAAATCTAGTTATTACCTATACCATCAAAACAAAACTGGAAGATATTAGTTTTGAAGGTTATCCTTCGGAGGAGCATCTAGTGAAGCTAAAGATACCTATGGAGAACATGCATCTAGAGGCTTTTTATGGCAATGGAAAGAAGTACGAAGTGATGCACAATCTGTACCTGAATCTACGCAACTACAACTATGAAATAGATACTGCTCTAATGCATTTTAAGGACAAGAGCATCTCTTTAGAAACCAAACAACGAGATTTGAAAACCTTATTACTCAAACCATCCTTTCTGACCAAACGTATATTGATTACGATATATGAGTTATGGGAATTGAAACGAGTATCGGACGACTTTAACAAAGATGGTTATGACAAGCGTATAGAGACAATGCTAGATAGCAGCAAGACTGCCCTGGATGCGAGAAATAAAATTTTGGAAGCGCAGAAGGGAAAAACCAATGCAAACAATAACACAGTCCTAGCTACAGATTATAATTTTGAGCGCTATTCTGACAAAGATAGCACCTATGCTAAAATATTGTTTGCTGGCCAAATGCTTAAGAGTTTCCTGATAAATGTCAACAAAGACGTTTTCGTGGAACGAGGACTTAACGAACAAGGCGGTGAAAAAGTGTACATAATACCATTCAATGACTCAAAGACACAGAATTGATACATAAAATATTTAAAATCAAAACAATATGATTAGAAAAATCTTTTATTTATTACTTAGTTTCTCTTTCTTGACGTCATGTAACAATGACGTAGAGGACATTCATACAAACGAGAAACAGATGAGATTGAGCGAATTTAGTTTCTTAGCAAAGAACAACAATCGCGTATTGATATCAGACATAAAATGTAACATACTGGGAGATAGCGTCATCGAATGCCATATTCCTCATATCATGGAACATAAAACGCTGATACCAAACTTTAATACAAATACTGGAGAAATCATAGTAGATGGTAAAAAGATACTTAGCGGTATCACGCCTATCGATTGCTCTCGTCCAACAAACCTTATCTTAACAAATGGAGAAAATACTATAAAGTATGTATTAAGAGTAAAGAGTTTTACTGGATTACCAATCCTGTATATCAATACAGAGAATGGTGTGGCTATCACATCCAAGGACGATTACGTCAAGGGTAGCATCAAAATAGTGGAAGATATAGAAACCAGAGGTGCTGGTGATATCTTTGAAAGCACTATGAAGATTAAGGGTAGAGGTAACTCTACATGGACATTCCCAAAGAAGCCATACAAGATTAAGTTTGACGAAAAGGTGTCACTATTGGGAGAACCTGCTGACAAGGAATGGGTGCTTCTAGCCAATTACACGGACAAGACCTCGTTGCGCAACGAAACGGCTTTCGATCTAGGAAGAATGAGCAATCTGGAGTACACTAACAGAACTCATTTCGTGGACGTAGTTCTTAACGGCGTGTATAATGGAACTTATCAACTAGGAGAGCAACTGAAGATTTCTAAAAATCGTGTGAATGTAGGTGATGACGGCTTCTTATTGGAGATAGACTCAAAGGCTGAGGCAGAGGATATTACATTCAAGGTGGCTCATATCGGTTATCCTATCAACATCAAAGACCCTGAAGTAAAGATAAATAGCGAAGCTTATAATTACGTAGTGAGATATCTGGCAACAGTTGACTCTGTACTCTTCTGCGACAACTTCAAAGACAAGGAAAATGGTTATGCCAAATATATTGATGTCAACTCGTTTGTGGATTGGTATCTGATAAATGAAATTGGAAAGAATTGTGATGCAAACTTTTTTACCAGTTGTTACATGAATCTAAGCAGAGAAGGCAAGTTGAAAATGGGACCTCTATGGGACTTTGACATAGCTTTTGGCAATATCAATTACAATGCAGAGTGTGCAAATACTGCAGGTTATTGGATAAGAAACGTGTCGTGGTTTAGACGCTTATTCCAAGACCCTAATTTTGAGCAAAAGGTCAGAGAGAGATTTGACTACTTCTATTCTAAACGCAATGATTTGTTTAATGAAATAAATGCCAATGCCCAGTATCTAAAGTATTCTATTATAGAAAACAACTATAAGTGGAATACATTGTACGAACACACATGGCCCAATAACACAATAATGGGCTCCTACGAAAACGAGGTGCAAGAACTGAAAACGTGGTTGGACAAACGCTTTGAATGGTTGAATCAGGATCTGTAATCCTCTAGCAAAACATACTCCCCATCTTGCTGAGATACAAGATGGGGAGCATTTTATAAAGACTATTCCTACAGGGAATTACTCGGTAATGTTGATTGCCAGATTGAGCTCATCCAACTGCTTCTGGTCGATAACACCAGGTGCGTCCAGCATGACATCACGACCACTATTGTTCTTGGGGAAGGCGATAACGTCACGAATGCTATCCAGCTCGGCAAAGAGGCTAACGAAGCGGTCAAGACCATAAGCCAAACCACCATGAGGAGGTGCACCATACTTGAAGGCATTCATCAGGAAGCCAAACTTCTCCTGTGCCTGTTCGGGAGTGAAGCCTAGTATCTCGAATATCTTCTGCTGGAGGTTGGCATCGTGAATACGAATGCTACCACCACCTACTTCCACACCATTGATAACCATATCGTAGGCATTGGCTCTCACCTTGGCAGGGTCGGTATCCAATAGGGGTACATCCTCGGGCTTGGGCGAGGTGAAGGGATGATGCATGGCCATGAGGCGCTGTTCCTCGTCGCTCCACTCATACATGGGGAAGTCCACCACCCATAGGCAAGAATACTTGTCTTTTGGACGAAGACCCATACGCTGACCCATCTCCAGACGTAGTTCGCATAGCTGCTTTCTCACACGCATTGCATCGTCGCCAGAAAGGATAAGAATCAGGTCGCCCACCTGAGCGTTCATCTTCTCCTTGAGAACCTGAAGTGTATCCTGAGTGTAGAACTTGTCCACGCTGCTCTTCACACTACCATCAGCCTCTACACGTGCGTATACCATACCCTTGGCACCAATCTGTGGGCGTTTTACAAAGTCGGTAATCTGATCCAATTGCTTTCTGGTCAATACTGCCTGACCGGGGCAACAGATGGCACCAACGTATTGTGCTGAATCGAATACGGCAAAGCCTTCGGGGAAGATGCTCTCCACGATTTCTGAAGAAGCATTGTCTGGCTGAAGATTCTTCAACTCGACGAAGGTCATCTCGAAACGAGTATCGGGCTTGTCGCTACCATAGTATTTCATGGCGTGTGCCCATGTCATGCGAGGCAAAGCGGGGATATCAATCCCCTTGAGCTCCTTGAAGAGGTGACGGCTCATGCCTTCGAAAACCTGCAATACGTCTTCCTGCTCAACGAATGACATCTCACAATCAATCTGTGTAAACTCGGGTTGACGGTCGGCACGCAAGTCTTCATCACGGAAACACTTTACTATCTGGAAGTAGCGATCCATACCTGCCACCATGAGCAACTGCTTCAAGGTCTGAGGGCTCTGAGGCAAGGCATAGAACTGACCTGGGTTCATACGAGAAGGCACCACGAAGTCACGTGCACCCTCGGGAGTGGAATTAACAAGAATGGGAGTTTCTATCTCGAGGAAGCCCTGCTGATCAAGGTATCTGCGCACCTCGAAGGCAAACTTATGACGTAGCTCCAGATTCTTGCGCACATTGGGACGACGCAAGTCGAGATAGCGATACTTCATGCGGATATCATCACCACCATCACTCTGCTCCTCAATGGTAAAGGGAGGTGTGATGGATTCGTTGAGGATATTCAATTCGTCCACCATGATTTCTATCTCGCCGGTGGGCAAGTTCTTGTTCTTTGAGTATCGTTCGGCTACTGTACCCTTGGCTTGCACCACGTACTCACGACCCAATTTGCCTGCCTTGTTCTTTAGTTCATCGGCACAATCCTCATTGAATGCCAACTGGGTAATGCCATAGCGATCACGTAGGTCAACGAATGTAAGCGCACCCAAGTTGTGCACACTCTGAACCCATCCAGAGAGAACTACAGACTCTCCTACATTAGCAAGTCTGAGCTCACCACAATTTTTACTTCTAAACATATCTATTTTATTTTATTCTACTCGTCTTATGAATGCTCCTCCGCAAGTGTATAGATGGGGAGAGCTTGTCTCATCTTAATATTATCTCTTTTCGGGTAGTACGAACACTCCCTGTGAGAGAATCTGAAGTATATCCACAAAAAAAGATGACCTCATTTATGTGAAGTCATCCTCTTTGCAAGTACGCCCTCAGGGGCTCGAACCCTGGACCCATTGATTAAGAGTCAATTGCTCTACCAACTGAGCTAAGGACGCATTGTTTTCTCGTTTGCGAGTGCAAAGGTATGACTTTTATATGGAATGACCAAACTTTTTCCCGTTTTTTTCTGTTTTATGCCTCTAAATAGTACATTTCGCTGGGTTGTTTGCGTCGGAGCACCTCTAATTTGAAGTCTACACCGGCAATAAGTCCATATTCGCGAAGAACTGTTTCGTGTGTTTTACGAGCCAATTCGGGATGATTATTCTCCTCGCTGAGATGACATAGCCACACTCTCTTTAGTGACGGAGAGGCATATTCGGCAATTAGTCTTGCACTATCTGTATTGGAGATATGACCGCGTCCGCTACGTATTCTGCCTTTCAGGTGAGCGGGATAGGGCCCCATCATCAGCATATCTACGTCATGATTGGACTCCAGGACGATGAAATGTGCCTGAGATACTTCCTCCTGAATGATTTCGGTGGCATGACCTATATCGGTAATGAGAAGGAATATCTCGCTATCCGTCTCAACTCTGAAACCCACGCAATCACTACTATCGTGAGGCACGGAAAATGCCGTAATGCGCATGTCTGCTATCTCGATGGTTTGCGACTTATGGATAAAGTGCATGCTCTCTGGTGTGAGCTTGGAGGTGACGCAATAGTTCTTGTTGATACCTAGAAGCACCTCCTCGGTGGCATAGATGGGGAGAGAAAAATCGTTGGCTAAGTGGCCTACTGCCTTGATGTGGTCGGCATGGTCATGGGTAATGAAGACAGCATCGATATCGGTGAGCATAATACCCTTTTCCTTGAGACTGGTCTTCAGCGTGCGTACACTGACACCAGCATCAATCAGTATCTGTGCGTTGTTAGTGCCCAGATAATAACAGTTACCACTACTGCTACTTCCCAAGGAAATAAATTTAAGCATTTTTAGTCAATTTTATGACAAAGGTATAAAATATTGCTTAAATTCCAAAAAAATGTGGCAAAAGACATCAAAAAAAGCCTTTCATATACCAGAAAATGATGGCTTGGAGGTGTAGAGCCTGTGCGAGAAGGTATTATTACTCACACAAATAGGCTTGAATCAATTGGTCATAGAGTGGATTTTTGCACAGCACTGCCCTATTTCCTATCATGATGAGATACTCCTGAGCACGAGTCATGGCTACATTGAGTTTTCTGTCTATAAGTTGTCCGTCCTCTATAAAGTTTGTCTCCGTGAGAAAGCGCAATTGATACTCCCGTTGTACGGTGAAGGAGTAAATGATGTACTTACGCTGACTTCCCTGAAAGCGCTCTACGGTATCAATAGTGATGTGCAACAATGGGTGCTCATCCACCTCTAATCTACCGGCCAAGATGGAGAGAATGGCTGATATCTGATTGCGATAAGGTACTATTACTCCCACCGTTTCGTCGGGATGAAAATCTGCCTTGTTTGCCTCCCATATATTAATAAGGTAATCCACCACAAGCTCTGCCTCGGCCACATTTACATTGTCCGAAAGACCATTGGCATAGGGAGAGACGTGCACAAACCTAACTCGTGGCTCCGTGGAGGGAGTGAGTTGGTGATGCAGGGGCACAACTTGTAATTGTCCTTGATAGAAGTGCTTGTTGGGGAAATCTGCTATCTCATGGTGCATACGTCCCTGGCGAGTGAGCATGAAACACACATTCTCGTCATTGCGATAAAGACGAAGCATGCGCTCGAACAAGGAGTCACGACAATCGAGCAGAGAGATATCACGAAGCAAGGAATCAGAAACAACGGATTCAGACGGACGTTGCTGAACAACGGCTGGCAATTGCTTGTGGTCGCCAATCATGACAAACTTGCCTATGCAAGGCATGCCATTCTGAAGACGAAGGCTAATCATGGGAAGGAGATAGGGCTCCAGTATCTGACTGGCCTCATCTATGATACATAGCGAGAAGGGCTTCATTCCCACCAACGACAGATGCGAGGTGATGGAGGCCACCGTACCCACAATCACTCGGGTGGAGAGGAAGAGTTGCTTCAATTCTTCAGCACTCCTGCAAGTGGCTATATGGGTGGAAAACAGATTATTGGCATACTCTGACGAGGATGTATATTCGCCTCCAAGTCTCAGAAAATCTATCTGCGGATGTAGCTTGCTACAAATCTCATCTACTGCCCTGTTGGTATATGACACAATCAATATGCGAGAACCCTCTTCCATTAATTCTTCCTGCAAGGTATTGAGCATGCCGTATGATGTCTTACCCGTACCTGGAGGACCCACCAGAAGGAAAAGTTCGGAGGCATTCTTTATCCTTTGTTGCAAGCCCTGGAAAGAGCCATATTGCCCCCTAACCTCTCTACTTTTAACTATAGGAGGACGCTGAGCGAGAAACAATTCCTTGTGACTCTGAGGAGCAGAGAGGAAGGCATACAAGCCTCGGTAAAGTCCGCTATACGAACTCTCTATAAAGTCGTGCTCGATGCACCAACATATAGTTGCAGAAGAAGAGAAGAATGAACTGCGATCGGTTTGTGCATTGCGCAATTTGAGCAGAATACTACTACTGGAAATCTTCTCTATCGTTGCTCTATGCACCATTGACTGGCGGAGATCGGGTACCTCGTCTATTGGATAGGAATAAAGCACGATGACATCTCCCTGACGGAAGTTGCCACATTCTCCTTGATAAGTCAAAGAAACGTGTGTAAACTTCTGAGTATCAGCATCAGAAGGAATATTTATCTGCAAATCAGTGATTATGCTACCCGATTGACGTTTCTCATCCAGCGAGGAATGCCAAGCGCTGGCAAAGCCCGAATTTTCCTTCGTCTGATTACCTATCTTTGAGAGGCGATGCTCGTTGGCCACAAATTGGTAAAACCTATTGAAGTAGGCTTTCTCCAAGGAGGAGCTTTGTTGTATCGTAGCCAATATAGTCGCTATTCTAGGACGTACGTATTGTGTCCAAAGCGTTCCATCTATTTGATTCAAATTGACCTCTTCTGGTGTCTTATCAAAGAGAAATGATACACCATGATGACAGATGTTGCGCTCCTGAGCAACGTACAAATTGCGCAACTTGAATGCCTCTCTGAGTAACTCGGGTGCAAAGCCAAGTCCCAGCAATGGGCGCTTGTATTTGGAATACAGGAGAAAGGCATGGAGCTCGTGATTGTTTTCATCATAGATATGCCTATAGTTGTACCTGATGATAGCCATGTAAAGAAGCACTTGCATGTAGTGCTCCTCCTTGTGCCTGGGTACATCCATATCGGTATGACCATAGGCATAGGCTCCCTTGCCCGACTTTTGCTCTACAAGCACTCGCATATCCGTCTGCAACATATCCATACGTCCCTGAATGCCTAGCATCTCGGAGAAGAATGTTGGTTCAACCACCACCTTGCTCGAATCGTATCTACTAATGAGCGATGACAAAGTCTGCGTGATGGCTTGGTGTATATTTACATATTGAAGCCAGGCTTGCTGATGAAATAATTTACTGAGATTTACACTAAGGATACCCAGTATGTTTTTACGAAAGAAATTTACGGCAGATGTTCTATAGCCTTGCTCTGATATTTGATTATCTGATGAGTTTTCTGAATGAGTATATAGCACACTATCAAGCAATTCACCAGCCATATTACCCATCAGAATGGCTTCGGAAGACGTGGATGGTTCTATACGCCTGAGCAATCCCACTATGGGAGATTTGGCATAGGAATCCATGCAGGACACTATGGTGGAAACGTCCACCAGGTAATCAGGATCGAAGACAATCAATTCGGGCACCACCACATTATCGGCACATAGTTGGGGACGAATGATATTGAGCACGTCTCCCTCATTGACTATTTCTCGGAGATAGGAGAAGTCTGAAGAATGGTGCTTCTCGTCCTTGACATAAAGGACATTTAGTTCCTCTATTGTTGTTTCGCCGGTACAATATATATAGGTATCGTCAACTCTATTAACCAAGACTCTGAAATACTCTCCCAAAAGTTGGGAAATGCTCTCCCGACATGAAATCTCTGTTGGAAAGAATGAAAGTAGGTCTTTTGGGGTAGGAATCTTAGTTATAAGCTCTACAAACAAGCACAGAGCCTGAAAATCTTGCTTAAAGACTTCCAAACTCTGTTCTTTATCAGTATTCTTGAGCCTCAAGCGCATGTCATTGACCATACGCCTAAGTTGAGAACTAGCAGAATGCTCCTTCAGGAGGTAATCCGTCTTAGCAAAGTTACCCACAAGGAGAACACCCGTGTCGGCGGTTGCCTCGTCAAGTATTCTTTTATAGATTCTTCCTAATTTAATATATGCCAGGTTGGTATCATCGGAGACGAGCAATGCCAGCTCTCTCAACTCGGCATACCATTCGTTAGTCATTAGTGGGAGTGGATGCTACACGTGTGTAATATACTTGTATCTTGATAGGATTGTCCTTGGTACCCTTCACCAGCTTTGCACTGGTGAGAGATAGTTCGTGCGAAACGCTGGTCACGGTCTCCGTTGAGGGGTCAACGGTAGTTTCCACGGGTACCAGGCAGCACTTGTTCCAATCGGGATTTCTCTTTGTCCACTCGTGGGTCTCCTCTGCTATCTGAGCTTCGGTGGGGTTTTCTATCTTCAATACGTTCTTGATGTAATCGTTCACGGCATTCAGGCGCTCCTTGTACATAAACATTGCCATCTGACCGATATTGGAGAAGGAATATGTATTATATGCAGGCTCGAACGATGCCAGATAAGAGGTGTATCCATCGGGAGTCTTATTATTGGTGAAGAATCGGTTCACCTCGCTCTTGCGCACCATCAATAGCTTCCTGGGGATACCAAAGTGCTCTCCTGTCTGAGTCTTATTGTATCGGCTCATCTTCAGCTCGATACGACTAATACTATCATTGACGTGATCGGTGGAGAAAATATCATCGATGGGGAGAGATATCTCTGTGCAAACACCAGCAGGAGTCTTAAGCCATGTGCAGGATTCGTCTTGCAACAATTCGTTGACATCTGATTGAGAGAACTGGCAACTCTGCACCACCTCGGGTGTACCAGCAAATACGGTGTACGAGGGGACATCCTCTACAATACTGTCATTGAACACTCGAGCATTGTATATCAAGTACAAAGCGTCTACGAATACTCTCACCATCACTCCTTCGCCATTGATAATCTCGGCATAATAACCGGGCATCACATTGCGGATAAAGTGGTAAGAGTCGTCAAAGTTATGGTTGACATGCTTATCGGGAGACAAACCCTTATTATCTTCAACATACTCAAAATACTTGCTCATAATACTATTACCCTCGGACAAAGGCATAGGAATACGTATGCTGGGATAACTACCCTCTGTGGTCACGGATGGGTCTGAGCCATGGATTCTATCCCATGCGGTAAATACCTTGGTGGCAATGGGCTTATTCTCGTATCCTGGGCGAATATACTTCTTCAAATCAGTGTTTATGTAATACACCGAGTCTTCACACAAAGGATTATTTGCATCCAGGGGATAGATGGCTATCTTCAAGGGAGTATTAACATCGCCAAAGTAGGTATCAAAATTGAGTTGCAACAATACGCTATCACAACAGGGATTGCCTTCGGCATCTCTTGATGTAATGGAGTCGGCAGGAGGGAAGTATTTCAAATCCTCCATGATAGCAAATTGGGTGGCAAAGTTGCCCGTAATCTTACCATTGGTTTCGGGGTCGTAGATAGAACCCAGATATGATGCTATAGAGCGTGCCTTGATGGTGTCCAACTTCATAGAACTGGAATATACATCATAGATGGCTACACTTGTTTCAAGCGACTCATTGGCAGGTGGAATACCAAGACTACCTGTGTGCTCTGTACATGAAACAAGAAGTAGTGTTGCTGAAATCAACAAAGAAGCTACACCCTTTATATAGATATTGAATTTATTCATCAATTTGAATTATTAAAACAAATAACCTTCGTCGTCGTCATCTTCCTTGGGACGATTTCTCACTACCTCATCCCATAGGCGGTCATACATCTCAGTGGCCGCAAGGGTAATATTGTCCATGTCCAAAACGGCAACGGGCTTACCCATTTCCTTGGCCATACGCTCGTAGCGCTCATTGGGCTCGTTCAGAATCACGCCATCGCTCATGAACATGCCTATGCGGTTCAAGTCATCAAGTGTGGACAATTCGCCAAGAGTGATGAGTGCCTCATGACTGGCTTCGCGATAAGCCAGGATGCCATTAAAGTTCTTGGGTAATGGTGCATCGGGCAAGTCGGTGGTAGGAGTATACACAATCTTACTCTCACGATAACTTGGTTCATCGTAATATGCCAACTTCAAGAGGAATGGTGCCAAAGAAGACATCACACCCTGACAATGTATCACCGAGGGAACCCAACGAAGCTTCTTTACCGTCTCCAAAGAGCCACGTGCAAAGAACATCACTCTCTCCACATTGTCCTTGTACAACTTGCCCTTATCGTCCACCAACATCAGACGATTCTTCATAAAGTCGTCATTGTCGATGAAATAAACCTGTATACGTGCAGAATTGATACTGGCTACCTTGATAATCAACTGATGGTCGGTGTCATCGATAATCAAGTTCATACCTGAGAGACGAATTACCTCATGCAACTGATTTCTGCGCTCGTTTATCTGTCCCCACTTGGGTGTGAAAGTGCGCACCTCTCTACCCGTTTCCTGAACCGCAGGAATCAAGTTTCTACTGATAGTACTCAGTGGAGTTTCGTTAACATATGGTTCAATCTCCTGAGTCAAAAATAATACCTTTTTTGCTTTCTCCATCTTGCAGTATACAATATATTCGCGTACAAAGGTACAAAAAAATGCTGAATTTCACCCACTCGAAACACTGCGTTTAGTGTAATTTTACACTTTTTAACGTATTTTTAGAGCAAATCTTTCTTTATGTTGATAGAATTATGTTAAATTTGCGTGAATTTTAAGAACTAAGGTTTTATTCACAACAATTAGAATGCAAGTAATACAAACTATAGCACAACTTAAGGAGGTTCTACAAGCCGAACGTGCAAAAGGAAAAGTCATTGGCTTGGTTCCCACCATGGGCGCCCTTCACGATGGTCATGCATCATTGGTAAAGCGCAGCGTGGCAGAGAACGACATTACCGTTGTGAGCATATTCCTGAATCCCACTCAATTCAACGACCCAAAGGATTTAGAAAGATACCCACGTACATTTGAAAGCGATTGTAACATTCTGCAAGAGTGTGGAGCTCAGATAGTATTCGCACCCAGTGTGAGCGAAGTATATCCCGAGCCCGACACACGTCATTTCTCATATCCTCCCACCGATAGCGTAATGGAGGGTGCCAAGCGCCCCGGACACTTCAACGGTGTTTGCCAGATAGTGAGCAAACTCTTTGAGATGACTGACCCCGACTATGCTTACTTTGGAGAAAAAGACTATCAGCAGATAGCCGTCATCCGCCGTATGGTGGACGACCTGGGTTTCAGAGTAAACATCGTGCCATGCCCTGTAATACGAGAAGATGACGGCCTTGCAATGAGTAGCCGAAACACTCTCCTGGCAGAAGACGAGAAAGCCATAGCTCCCAACATCTATCGTATTCTTTGCGAAAGCAAAAAGCTAAGCCTTGGCATAGCAGAAACAGAGCAATGGGTAATTGACCAAATCAACAATATCCCTGGTCTTGAGGTAGAATATTATAGCATTGTGGATGGCGACACATTGGCAAGCATCAACGATTGGAGCGATGCCAATAGTGTGGTGGGATGCATAACAGTATATTGTGGCAAAACCCCAATTAGATTGATTGATCATATTAGATACAAATGACAATAGAAGTTCTTAAGAGCAAGTTGCATTGCGTACAAGTAACTGAGGCAAATCTCAATTACATGGGTAGCATCACCATCGACCAAGACTTGATGGATGCCGTGGGAATTATTCCTGGAGAAAGAGTATTCATTGTGGACAACAACAATGGAGAGAGATTTGACACCTACACCATCTCTGGCGAAAGAGGTAGCGGATGCGTGTGCCTTAATGGAGCTGCAGCACGCAAGGTACAAGTGGGCGACACCGTTATCATCATGGCTTACGCTAGAATGACACCAGAAGAGGCAGTGGGCTTTACTCCCCTTATCGCCTTCCCCGAAAATAATCACATTAATAAATAATCGTTACTTTAAAATCTATTGAGTAATATGAAAATTTCTAAGATTGAACATTTGGGCATAGCTGTCCAGAACATCGCAGAGGTACTACCCTACTACACCGATGTACTAGGTTTGGAGTTTTACAAGGAAGAAGTTGTAGAAGACCAGAAGGTAAAGACCGCTTTCTTGAAGGTTGGCGAGGTTAAGATTGAGCTTCTTGAGCCCACTTGCCCCGAAAGCACTATCCAGAAGTTCCTGGACAATGGTGGTCGTGGCATTCACCACATTGCTTTCAAGGTAGAGGATGGCGTTAGCGAAGCTCTTGCTTTGTGCGACGAGAAGGGCATTCGTGCTATCGACAAGGCTCCCCGTAATGGTGCTGATGGCTTGAAGATTGCATTCCTTCACCCTAAGAGCACTTATGGCATTCTAACCGAGTTGTGCGAGGAATAATATAATCCCCTTCGCCAATTAGTTTTTTTATAATACATCATACTGCCCTGCATAATTGCGTAACAAGACGTATATTATGCAGGGTAGTTTTTTTGCATGAATTTGACAAAAAAATATAGGCTAACCACACATCGGTAGCTAGCCCATATCCTTATTTATATGTATCACTATTTTACATTATTCCAAGCTATAGTCCTTTGAGTAGCGAAGCATCTGCTCGGCATAACCCTCGGTATAAGAAACGGTTACATCGGTAATATTACCATCGGTATCCTTGTGAGCAGTATATACAGGATTAATAAAGCCCTTATAAGGTGCTATATCCAAATTAGCATAGCGATCAAGAACCTCCTTGTGCAAATCGTAATCAATCTTCACGGCATAGGTCTCTACCAAATCGCGAGCAGCCTCAAAGTCACCGGTGGACTTGATACGCTGAATCTCTGCAAGCAATTCACCAAAGAGAGTGCGCAATGCGGCATAATCATTGATACGTACATATGTCTTGCCATCACGATTTACCATCTCCATCACGTCCTTGCCATCAGCAGCTCTGCCCTTACCGTTCTCCAATGCCCAGTAGGCAATAAGAGCACGATTGCGCATGTGAGCTTCTTCAATCTGGTCGCCCAACTTAATACGAACAATCTGAGTGAGCAAACCATTTTGCATCTGACCAATGTAGCATGCCTTGTATGCATCAGCATTGGGAAGAAGACCTAGCTCAACCATCTTATCGTCAGCTATGTAATATAGTGCAAACAGGTCAGCACGCGCCTCCTCGATGGTGCTACCATAAGCCTTCAAAGCTTCGGGGTCTACACCGGGCAACAACTTACCACTACCATGACCCAGGCACTCGTGCAAGTCGGTGTGAAGGTCGTCAGTGAATGCTCCATACTGCTTCACTAGCTCTTCCTCTTCTGCACCGTAGACAAATTCCTTGAGCATACCATTACCCTTAGAGCTCTCGGCGTAAGCCTGAGTAAGATTGGCAATAGTAACAGACTTGCTACCATGTTCTGCTCTCACCCAATTGCTATTGGGCAAGTTGATACCGATAGCAGTGGAGGGATAAAGGTCGCCACCAAGGATAGCCGCACGTATAACTTTGGCAGATACGCCCTTTACTTCTTCTTTCTTAAACTCGGGAGCTACTGGCGAATTTACCTCAAACCATTGTGCATTGGCACTCAATTGCTCAGCACGCTTTGTTGCTGCCAAGTCCTTGAAGTTAACAATGCTCTCCCACGAAGCCTTCATGCCAAGAGGGTCGCCATAAGACTCGGTAAAACCATTCACGAAGTCCACCAAAGGATCGGTGTTCTCCACCCATGCAATGGTATATTGATCGAAGGTGTGCAAGTCGCCAGTTTCGTAATAAGACACCAAGAGATCAATAACCTCCTGCTGCTTAGCATCCTCGGCAAAGGGGCGTGCAAGCTTAAGATTCTCCACCACCTTGGTCAATGATTTGCCATACTTGCCATTAGTGGTCCATCTATCTTCGTATATCACGCCATCGGCACTCTTCACCAAGGTTGAATTCATACCATGCATCACTGGGTGCTGCTGATCACCTTCCGCCTTGACACGAGCATAATATGCTTCGGCTTCTGCCTGGGTAACTCCTTGGTAATAGTTGCTGGCACTGGTAAGTACCAAATCTTCGCCTTGGGCCTGATTTACGCGCTTGGGCATAACTTCAGGATTGAACAATACGTTCAGAATCTCCTCAGAGCAACCAGTTTCTGCGGCAAACCATTCCTTACTGAATTCAGGCACAAACTTCTCGCTACCATAGTGATGATGCATACCACTACTGAACCATAGGCGCTTGAGGTATGTTTCAAATGCCTTGAAGTCTGTGCTCTCGCGGTCGCCTTGATACTCCTGGTACAATTTCTCCATCATGCGGCGCAATTCCAAATTGTAACGGCCATTTTGGTCAAACAAGATGTCGCGTCCCCACAATGCTGCCTCCTGTAGGTGATAGATAAAGGTCTTCTGCTGAAGAGACAATTCGTCAAAACCCTCCACATTGTAGCGCAACATCTGAATGTCAGCAAAGCGCTCGTCAATGTAGTTGAAACCTTCCTCCTGCTTAACGCTTCCACCACAAGATACAAGTGCGATGACCGAGGAGAAAAGCAATGTCTTTGTTAAGTTTCTAATACTATTATATATTATTAATGTTTAGATGCTATAGATATTATCGATGTTTAAAATATGGAGTATTGATCAAAAATCCCCAGCCTATGGAAGACTGGGGATTAATTCTTTATTGGTAAAGTACAAGGAGCAAGGGATTAGTTCTTGAAGAAATCCTTTACGGCCTCGTTGGGAACCATACGCTCATCAAAAGAATAGGTACCAGATGCATTCTTAACCATCTTGATTACCTTAGTGTATGAACGGCCATCTGTCTTACCTGTCTGCAGAGTAGCCACTGTTTTCTTTGCCATAACTTAATCTAAGTGATTGGGGGTTAATTACTTAATCTCCTTATGTACAGTCATTCTCTTAAGAATGGGGTTGTACTTCTTGAGTTCCATACGCTCGGGAGTGTTCTTGCGGTTCTTTGTAGTCACGTAACGTGATGTACCGGGCAAACCACTCTCCTTCATCTCGGTGCATTCCAGAATAACCTGGACGCGATTGCCTTTAGCTTTCTTTGCCATCTTTTAGTTCCTCCTGAAATTAACCGATTACACAAATGTTTTTCCAATCACAATAACCCTTAGCCACTGCGTTCTTCAATGCTGCATCAAGGCCTACCTTGTTAATGTAACGAAGACCGCTGGCGCTGATACGCAAGCTAATCCACATATCCTCTTCAACATAGTAGAACTTCTTGTGGAACAAGTTCACATCAAATGTGCGCTTTGTGCGACGCTTTGAGTGAGACACGTTGTTACCAACCATGGCTCTTTTACCGGTAATTTGACAAATCTTAGACATTTCTAATCTTCCTTTCTTTTGTTACTTTCCAATAACATCTTCCAAACAGGGCACAAAGGTATAGCTTTTTTGCGAATAATGCAAATAATTCCTGAAAAAAGAACCATATATATTTGTACTTGACCGATATATCCTGTTTTGGGGTGCTGAATTATTCTTTTCTTGCATTCCGGCTGGCGTGCTATCCCTTGTTTTCGCCTTTCTTATATCTTATATATCCACTCGGGAATATGCCGGTTTGTCCATTGAGCAGAAATCGCGGTCCTGAAACTTGAAGCATCCTACCATGGCTATCATAGCAGCATTATCGGTGGTATATCCGAACTTGGGTATGTAAACGGTCCATCCGTACTTTTTTGCGTGTTCCTGGAAGGCTTCTCTCAATCCTGTATTGGCACTCACACCTCCTGCCACCGCCACGTGCTTTATCTTGAGGTCTTTAGCTGCCTTGCGCAACTTCTTCATCAATATATCCACGATGGTGTATTCTAGTGAGGCACAGAGATCTGCCTTGTTTTTCTCGATGAAATCGACATCTGATGCCACCCAATCTCTTAAGTTATAGAGGAATGATGTCTTCAAGCCAGAGAAGGAGTAGTCATAGTCGGCTATCTGTGGGCGAGCAAATTGGAAAGCCTTCGGATTGCCCTGACGTGCCAGTCGGTCCACTATGGGACCACCAGGATAACCCATCCCCATCACCTTAGAACACTTATCTATGGCTTCACCTGCCGCATCGTCTATAGTCTTGCCAATGATTTCCATATCGTTGTATGCTCTCACGAGGATAATCTGGCTATTGCCTCCGCTCACCAGCAGGCACAGGAAGGGGAATGGTGGTGCCTTGTGCTCATCACCCTCTTCGCGCACGAAGTGTGCCAACACATGGCCTTGCAGATGATTAACCTCTATCATGGGGATGTTCAAGCTGGCAGCCAAACCCTTGGCAAAGCTCACTCCTACGAGCAAGGAACCCATCAACCCTGGTCCTCTGGTAAAGGCTATGGCTGATAATTCTTCGCGCTCAACACCAGCTTTCTTTAGGGCATGGTCTACCACGGGTACTATATTTTGCTGATGTGCACGGCTGGCCAATTCGGGCACAACACCTCCGTAGGCTTCGTGCACGGCTTGCGATGCTGTTACGTTGGACAATAGCACGCCATCTTTGATGACCGCTGCACTAGTATCGTCGCAAGATGATTCAATTCCCAGTATTATCATATCCTGTTCTTTGTATGTCTAATTATCGATATTGTATCAATGTGTCAGTATCTCCACTCCGTTCTCTGTCATGAGATAGGTGTGCTCCCATTGTGCGCTGGGCAATTCATCGTCAGAGATGACTTCCCATCCGTAGGGGTCTTCGTCATCAATGAACACTCGCCAAGTGCCCATGTTAATCATTGGTTCTATAGTGAATGTCATTCCTGGTACCAGGAGCATACCCGTACCCTTGTGACCGTAGTGCTCCACTTCGGGCTCTTCGTGGAAGTGGCATCCCACGCCATGTCCACACAAGTCGCGTACCACACTGAAGCCATTAGCATGTGCATGCTTCTGTATGGCATTGCCCACATCGCCCACAAAGACGTATGGCTCAGAACATACTTTCTCTCCCACCTTCAAGCACTCCCATGCCACGTCCACAAGACGCTGCTTTTGGGGTGTGGTCTTACCTATGACAAACATACGACTAGCATCGGCATAGTAGCCGTTCAGTATGGTAGTACAATCTACGTTGATGATGTCGCCTTCTTCCAGAATCACATCTTCCGAAGGTATGCCGTGGCAGACAACTTCGTTTATGCTAGTGCAACAAGACTTGGGGAATCCCTCATAGTTCAGAGGGGCTGGTATGCCTCCATGCTTGATGGTAAAGTCATGCACAATTTGATTTATTTGTTCCGTACTCATGCCCTCTCTGATGCTCTCGGCCACATGGTCCAACACGGCCGTGTTCAGTGCTCCTGCTCGGCGGATACCTTCTATCTGCTCGACGGTCTTTATCAAGTCGCGTGTGGGACACAACTTTCCTCTGCTTTGTATCTCCATTATACGGAGGTCCATCTCCGTGGGGGTACACCCTGGCAGAAGGGTCCAATTCTCCTTTATCTTATTCTTCTTAGCCACTATTTATTGATGTATTTTTGTATTCTCCGTGCAAAGATACGAATAAGACCTCGTATATCAAAATATAGAATGCTTATTTCTCTCCAATAGTTCTTGGTGTTAACGTCTATTTTAACTATCTTTGCATTGAAAAACCTAGTTTCAACACATTCTATATATATTTTAGACATGAAAAAACTGAATACCTTTCTTTGCACCGCAACACTGCTTTCACCCTCCATATACACCACCAATGCTCATGCGAAATCTCATGATAATAAGAGCCAAGAAAAGCCCAACGTCATCATCATTATGGCGGACGACCTGGGATATGGGGACCTCAGTTGCTATGGTGCTAAGGATGTGAAGACACCCAATGTGGACAAGTTGTGCAAGCAAGGTATTAGGTTTACCAATTCGCATGCGGCAGCCGCCACCAGTACTCCCTCTCGCTATGCTCTGCTCACGGGTCAGTACGCCTGGCGCCGACAAGACACTCGCATAGCAGATGGCAACGCCAAGATGATTATTCGCCCCGAGCAGTACACCATGGCTGATATGTTTAAAAATGCAGGTTATGCCACCGCCGCCATTGGCAAGTGGCACCTAGGCTTGGGCGACATCACAGGTGAGCAGGACTGGAATGCTCCCCTGCCTTGTGGCTTACAGGACATTGGTTTCGATTATCACTACATCATGGCTGCTACGGGGGACCGCGTACCTTGTGTCTTCATTGAGAATGGTGCCGTGGCCAATCATGACAAGTCGGCTCCCATCGAGGTGAGCTACAAGCAGAACTTCCCTGGCGAACCCACAGGTCATAGCAATCCTGAGATGCTTTACAACCTAAAGCCGAGCCCCAACCATGGACACGACCAATCCATCGTGAATGGTATCTCCAGAATAGGTTTCATGAAGGGTGGCGGTGAAGCCTTGTGGAAGGACGAGAACATAGCCGATAGCATCACATCGCACGCTCTGGATTTTATCAAGGAACACCATCAGGAACCTTTCTTCATGTACCTCTGCACCAATGATATTCATGTGCCAAGATTCCCTCACCCTCGTTTCCGCGGCAAGACCAAGATGGGACACCGCGGCGATGCTATAGTACAGTTCGATTGGACCGTGGGACAGATACTTTCCACTCTGAAGAAACTGGGTATTGACAAGAACACCATCATACTGCTCACCAGCGACAATGGTCCCGTGGTGGACGATGGCTATGCCGACCAGGCCGTAGAGCTTCTAGGCAACCACAAACCATCTGGACCTCTGCGTGGCAATAAATATAGTTCGTTCGAAGGCGGCACACGCGTACCCTTCATCGTCACATGGCCAGAGAATATAAGGAAGGAACAGACATCCGAAGCTCTGGTGTCTCAAATAGACCTATTCCAATCCTTTGCTCAATTGCTCAATGCCACTCTCCCCAAGGGGGCATGCCCCGATAGCCGTGGACACTGGTCGTCGCTCGTGGGCGAAGACAATGTGGGATGCCCATATGTCATCGAACAAAACCTATGGAATGTGCTCTCTGTTCGCACTCTTAACTGGAAGTACATAGAGCCTAGCAATGGTAATTCGTACATGCAACTGACCAACATAGAAACCGGCAACAATCCCGAACCTCAACTCTACAACATGGAGCAGTCCTTCGAAGAGATAAACATTGCTCCTCAGCACCCAGAGATAGTGGAACAGTTGCAATCCATCCTCAAGCAAGAAAGAAGCAAGTAAATGCTGGTAGAGCAAGGGAAGTACAGAGAGTTCTATTGAATTATTCATAACTGACATCTGAAATCAGTACTTAAAACATGAAACCTAAAACTTAAACCCCTGTTCCTTTGCTCATCTCTCCTCCTCTTAGATCACCCTCTCCCATCCTCTTCCCATTTCACGAAAAAAAACGAGAGGCTAGCAACAAAACCAGCCTCTCGCATCAGAATTAAGGTAAAGTAGAAAAAGTGGTAAGTAAAAATTGCTCTTGCAGATTACAAGCTATCACCAAAGTCTTCCTTGAACTTAGCAACAAGCTCTTCCTGCCAATGACCTATTTCCTTCAGTCTGCCGAAGAAGAAGCGCAATACATTGGGCTCCTCCACCCACTTGAGACCTCCAATCAATTCGCGGTTGTCCCACAACCACTTCACACGGTCGGCAACGTACTTGATTTGCGACAAGGTGTACACACGACGGGGCACGGCCAAGCGCATCAGTTCCAACTCGGAGAAGCGCTCTGTACCATCGGGCTCGCGCTGTTCTGACAAGGTACCACGCTCCATACCACGAATACCACCTGCAATGTAAAGGGCTGCAGCTACGGCTGCAGCTGGGTACTGGTCGTGTGGCATATCGGGCACGAATGACTGACAATCGATGTGTGCACCCAGACCACCTGAGGGCTTAATCATGGGCACTCCGTAGGCATCCAATTCGTTGACCAAATAGTTGATAAACTCTGGACCATGGCTCAGATAATCCATATCCAACGACTCGTACAATCCCTCGGCCATTGCCTCGATAGAGCGCACATCGATACCACCATAAGTCAAGAAACCTTCGTACAAGGGGATATACTCCATCATGCTCTTGATTAACTCTGTATTGTGGCTGATGATGGCACCACCGCGTGCAAAGCTCAACTTGCGTGCAGAGAAATAGATAATGTCCATCTTGTTAGCCAAGAGGTGGTAAATCTCCTTGGGAGTCATATACTTGCACTGAGCTTCACGTGTCTTCATGAAGTAGATATTATCCTGAAGCAATGATGCATCCAAAATACTGGGTACACCAAATTCGTGACAGATGTCTGCTACGGCAAGCATATTCTCCAGACTCACGGGCTGACCACCGATAAGATTGGTACCAGCCTCAACACGTACATATGCCACACGCTCGGGACCATATTCACGGATGGTCTTCTTCAGCTCGCGAAGGTCAAAGTCACCCTTAAAAGGATCGTCGCTCTGGGGCTGGAGACCCTTCTTGTGTACAAGTTCCAATACCTCGCCACCACAACGTGTCACATGTGCCTTGGTGGTTGTAAAGTGGAAGTTCATGATGGCCACCATGCCTGGTTTTACAAAGCGCTCGGCAAGAATATTCTCACAAGCACGTCCCTGATGTGCAGGTAATACATTGTCCGTACCAAAAACTTCCTTCATTGCTGCCTTCAGACGATTGAATGTCTCGCTACCTGCGTAGGAGTCGTCTGCGGTGTGCATAGCTGCCGTCTGACGATCGGACATAGCATTCACGCCTGAGTCAGTGAGCATATCCATATATATATCCTTATTCTGCAACAAGAATGTATTACATCCTGCCTGCTGAATGCATCGCAAACGCTCATCAACGGGTAAAAGATTCAACTTCTGAATCACACGTACCTTGTGCATTTCCAAAGGCACTTGGTTTTCTGGTTGGTAAAATTTAACTGCCATTATTGTATCTATATTATAATTGTTATCGTTTTGACATTACAAAGGTAGATATTTTTTCACTTTAGCAATCATATTTGACAAAAATATTAGCAAAAATACACCTAAAACCAAGATTTTGGTAGACAAAATATCAATATTTAGGGTATAAAGAGTATTCAATCATAATTTCTACCAATTCCTATGGATATAATAAACCAATATTTCGTCATGGAGTAGATTTATACCAATTTGCGCCTAACCTTTATACACACAGACACAAAAAAGAGGAGCGTTACACACATTGGCAACACTCCTCTCTATATAAAAAATATTATAGACAAATATCTCTTACCTAGTCGATGGGAGAGAACTGGTCAGTGCCTACATCACACAAGGGGCAGAAGAAATCCTCGGGAAGGTCTTCAAATGCTGTACCAGGGGCAATGTTCTGTTCGGGCACACCAACTTCTGGATCATACTCCCAACCACATACGTCACAAATATATTTCTTCATAATCGTAATCTTATTATTTTATTAATTTTATTTATATTATTCTCTTCCTGCCTAACAGGGGGGCTTATTGAATCATTAAAAAACGGGTAGAGAAAAATCCCCACCCGTCCGTATTGACTATTGATTAATAGTTATCAATGTGAATCTCGAAGTAAGCCTGGGGATGAGCGCAGGTGGGGCACATCTCAGGAGCTTGCTCACCAACTACGATATGACCACAATTGCGGCACTCCCAAACCTTAACGTCGCTCTTAGCGAATACCTCCTGCAATTCTACATTTTTCAACAATGCACGATAGCGCTCCTCGTGACGCTTCTCAATAGCAGCCACCAAACGGAACTTCATAGCCAATGCCTTGAAGCCTTCAGCCTCAGCAGTCTTTGCAAAACCCTCATACATATCTGTCCACTCGTAATTCTCACCCTCGGCAGCTGCCAACAAGTTCTGAGCTGTATCACCAATACCCTCTAGCTCCTTGAACCAAAGCTTAGCGTGCTCCTTCTCGTTATCAGCAGTCTTCTGGAAAATCTCTGCAATCTGCTCAAAACCTTCCTTCTTTGCCTTAGAAGCAAAATATGTATATTTGTTACGAGCCTGTGATTCACCAGCAAATGCTTCCCATAGGTTCTTTTCTGTCTGTGTTCCTGCGTACTTTGACATAATTGTAAGTGTTAAATGTTAGTATTTAGATTAGTTATTTATTATAATTTTTTGTTGTTTTCTTTTGTAATCGATACAAATTTATAGCATTTTCTCATATCTCACAAGTATTTTATAAGAAAATTTTAATATTTTTGCATAAATTTAACGTTTGAAAACACTTTTTAACATATTTCATGTAAAATTACGTTTTAAAATAACTACAAAACACACCAAAACAAGCATTCACGCAAGAGTAACCAACAAACGACTACACATTATTAATATATAATAGAAAACAATTTATGAGATACGTAATGCAACTACTGATAATAATTGCCTTTGCCTTTGCCGGTGAAGTGCTGCACCACCTTCTGCCTCTACCCTTCCCTGCCAACATATACGGCATTATACTCCTATACCTGGCTCTGCATCTGAAAATAGTCAAGGTGAAACAAATAAAAGAAGTGAGCACCACACTCATCATTGCCATGCCAGTAATGTTCATACCACCAGCCGTGGGACTCATGAATACTTGGGGCGACATTCGTGACTCATGGCCTCAGTATCTACTCATAACCTTCCTCACCACCTTCATCGTAATGGCATGCGCTGGATGGGCAACACAACTTGTCATCAGGTACAAAAACAAGCACAAAAACTAATCCTCTTCTCTCCCCTAAAATACAAACAACATCATCATGATACACGAATTTCTGGCAGAAACAGTTTACCTGGGCGTAATACTCACACTATGCTCCTACGCCATAGGACTATGGTTGAAAAAGAAAACCAAATTGGCATTGATGAACCCTCTACTCATAGGCATCATACTCACCATACTGGTACTATGGCTCACGGACACGCCATACGACAACTACACTCATGGTACACAAGTCATCAATTATCTCCTCACCCCGGCCACCATATGTCTGGCAGTACCCCTATACGAACAGATTCAGCATCTGAAAAACAACTTTCATGCCATAAGCCTAGGCATAATCTCAGGTGTACTCTCAAGCATGTTATCCATACTGGCCATGGTGCTCATTCTGGACCTGGACCACACATCATACGTCACTCTCCTACCCAAATCCATCACCACCGCCATAGGTATGGGAGTATCAGAAGAACTAGGTGGCAACGTACCTGTCACCATTATGGTAATCGTATTCACAGGCATCATTGGCAACATCTTTGCAGAGCGATTCCTACGTCTCATCGGTATCATAAACCCCGTAGCCAAGGGAATAGCCATTGGTTCTGCCTCGCACGTCATCGGCACCACCAAAGCCATGGAAATAGGACAAACTGAAGGCGCAATGAGTTCTCTCTCCATTGTCACCAGTGGCATCATCACTGTAATCGTAGCCTCCCTCTTTGCCCACCTGGTATAAGAAAGCTGATTAAAGAGGATACTCTTCTGGTTTCTACCCTCTGCCCTTACGCCCATATAAATGCTCAAGGTCTTTAAAGCCAAAAACAAGACTCTAAAGACCTTGACTTTCTTTCTTACTTTTCCAAAAAAGCCTTTACCCTCTGGGTGTATTCCTCGGGATATACATCATAGGAAAGAGCATGTGTGACTCCTTCGGGCAACCATATTTGCTTATCGCCCGGATGTGCTTCATACAAGGAGTGTACCATTTCAAAAGGCACAAACCTATCAGCATCGCCATGAATGAAAAGCATGGGTTTGGTGGCCCTAGATACTTGATTCAGAGAACTGGCTTCAGAGAATCCCCATCCTTGCAATATCTTACACATCAGAGAACTGGTGTACATCAATGGAAATTCGGGCAGAGAGAATTGTGCCTTCAATTCGCCCTTAAATTCATCCCAAACGCTGGTATAACCACAATCTTCCACAAAATGGGTGATACTCTGAGGGAGATTTTCTTCGCCAGAAAGCATCATCGTGGTTGCTGCTCCCATAGAAATTCCATGTACCACAATGGGAACCTGAAAAAGATAGTCGGCTATCTGACACCAGCGAAGCGCATCCAATCGGTCTAGCCATCCCATGCGAATATACTCACCCTCGCTCAAGCCATGAGCGTGAAGATCGGGAAGCAGGATATTGCAATGCAGGTCGTGATGGTACATATAGCCTAGGTGCAACATACCCAGGGCATTGTTTTTATAACCATGTATCAACACCGCGGTGCGAGTGCCCGAGGTACTATCTGTTAGGCATGGAAGATAATATGCATGTAATTTTCGACCATCTTCAGATAGAACGAAGGTATCTGCAAGCAGATTGTTTTGACGAATAGAATCCAACCATTCATTAGCCCATGGATAGTGCTCGTACATAAAATCCCAGGTATGCTCTGGTTTCCAATTACTACGATCATGGGATAGAGAAAACTCTATCATATAATAGCTCACCCCAAATAAAACTGCCACAATGAGGACGGTACAAGTAATGAGAATACGACGAATATTTTTCATATCAAATCTTTACAAAAACTTTCGCACGATACATAATCAAAAGAATAAAGAACAGGATGAGGTAGTTGCCAAAGACTAGCCACACATTGTACCAATCGCCCATAATTGGTTGGAGTCCATAGCTGAAGGAATGTACCACGCTTCTGAAACTAACCACCTGTCCGAGCACGTATGCCACAATGGAATTGGTGCCATAAATCTTGAGCCACTGCCAGGGGGTATTCCATTTCATAACGTCAATCATCCAATAAAACAAGGCCATCAGTGCCCAGCACCATCCACCTGAAATGAGTGTCATGCTAGTGGTCCATATATGTTTGTTGACTGGTGTGTGTATGCTATGCAGATATCCCAATGTCAAGAGGACTAGTGCTACAACAGAGAGACGGATAGCCGTTAGCTTGCGCATGTGGCTTCCCGACTTGATTACTTGACCAGCAAAGACACCCAACATTACTGTGACTCCAAAAGTAAGACTACTCCATATCCAGGTATAGTGATACCATGGAGCGAAGTGCCACTGACCTATCTCGTCCCAATACACGCCATCACGCCATTGACCAAGTACCTCTCTGTCTACCATCTCAGCAAAATTGCCTTCGGCCGAATAATCTCCGCAGAAATGCATTGGTATCCAATAAATAAACATCAACAAACAGGTGGCAATAACCTGGGAGCGAAACCCTAAATGAAGCAACAGAATTGAAGCTATGAGATAACCCGAAGCTATGGCTTGCAAGGTATTGCTATAAAAGCGGAACTGATGTGGATCGAAGCTGAGTAGATTGCCCTGTACCACCATACCCAGGATAAACAAGATTAGAAACCTCTTCAGTATCTTGCGATATATGGGCCACTTGCTTTCTGACACCTGATACTTGGAAAAAGCAAAAGGCATGGAGGCTCCGGCCATGAACAAGAACAAGGGCATGACCATATCCCAGAGATGAAGGCCTTCCCACTCGGCGTGTGAAAACCATGTGGCAATGGTATTGAGCCATGGAGCATCCACCCGTGAACAGATTTGCATCAATACGGGTTGGAAGAATACTAGCAAGAACAAATCTAAACCTCGAAGGATGTCTAATGATTCTATACGTTTGTGTTGTGTTTGCATTGCTTAAAAATGTTTGATTGTATGTTTGGGAGGTAATTGAGGAGAATAAGAAATATGCCTTCTCTCATAACTCTCTATAGGAATAGAAAAGTCCGAGGTATTACTCTCGGACCTTCCTATTATATAAACAATGTATTATCTATTAGTATTCCTGCCATGCCTTGATCTGCATATCCTCGAGAGGCAGACGACAGAATGCTTCGATGAAGGCACTTGCCAAACGAGCATTTGTAATCAGAGGAATATTATGGTCGATAGCACCACGACGGATACGATAGCCATTGGTCTTCTCGCGCTTGGTGTGGTCCTTAGGTACATTGACGATAAGATCAAACTTGTGCTGAGCAATCATATCCATGATATTGAGCTTGTCACAAGCACACTCTTCGTCGGGATAACCTACGGGTATTGCCTTAGCATTGTTCTCGTTCAAGAACTTAGCTGTACCCTCGGTAGCATAGATGGTATAACCAGCCTTGCACAATGCCTGAGCTGCATCCAAAAGTGAAGCCTTCTCCTTGGTACCACCGCTAGAGAGCATTACGCCCTTGTCCTTAGAAGGAATCTTGTAACCAGTAGAAATCATAGCATTGAGCAAAGCCTCCTCGAAACTATCACCAAGACAACCTACCTCACCGGTAGAACTCATATCAACACCAAGTATGGGGTCAGCAGGAGCAAGACGATTGAAAGAGAACTGGCTTGCCTTTACACCGATGGTATCAATGTCGAATACACTGCTATCGGGTTTGCGATAAGGAGCATCAAGCATGATACGTGTAGCTGTCTCGATAAAGTTGCGCTTCAATACCTTACTTACGAATGGGAATGAACGGCTGGCACGCAAGTTACACTCGATTACCTTTACGTCTCTGCCCTTAGCCAAATACTGGATATTGAAAGGTCCTGAGATGTTCAATTCCTTGGCAATGGCACGAGAGATGCGCTTAATCTGACGTGTAGTAGCGAAAGAAATCTGCTGAGCGGGGAAGCACATTGTTGCATCACCACTGTGCACACCTGCATACTCTACATGCTCTGAAATAGCATACTCTACTATCTCGCCATTCTGTGCCACACCATCAAACTCTATCTCGTTGGTCTCGGTCATGAACTCGGAGATAACAACAGGGTATTCCTTGCTCACCTCGCTAGCAGCTGCCAGGAAGCGCTCCAACTCTTCATCATTGTGACAAACATTCATTGCCGCACCAGAAAGCACATAAGAAGGACGAACCAATACGGGATAACCTACATTGTCAATAAACTTCTTCACGTCGTCCATGCTGGTAAGTGCGCTCCAACGGGGCTGATCGATACCAAGCTGGTCGAGCATTGCACTGAACTTACCACGATTCTCTGCACGGTCAATGCTTACAGGGTTGGTACCCAATACAGGTACCGCCTGGCGGAAGAGCTTCATTGCCAAATTATTGGGAATCTGACCACCTACGCTCACGATAACACC
Organism: Bacteroidaceae bacterium; assembly: GCA_017381015.1. Lineage (GTDB taxonomy): Bacteria > Bacteroidota > Bacteroidia > Bacteroidales > Bacteroidaceae > Physcousia. The sequence goes on along the minus strand of JAFOCV010000063.1, from coordinate 17,920 downwards.
GCTGGGGCTCTCCAAGTCGATAACATCAAGTACGCGCTCGAAGCTCAACTCATCAAAATACAAGCGATCACACATATCATAGTCAGTAGATACGGTCTCGGGATTATAGTTGATCATGATGCTCTTGTAGCCCAACTTGCGAGCTGTCTGAATAGCATTTACAGAACACCAGTCAAACTCTACACTAGAACCGATGCGGTATGCACCAGATCCAAGTACGATGACGCTCTTAGAGTTCTTATAATAATTCACATCATATCCCTCTACGGCATATGTCATGTACAGATAGTTGGTCAAATCGGGATGCTCGCTGGCAACGGTGGGAATACGCTTAACAGCGGGTAGGATGCCCATCTTCTTTCTGTATTCACGAACGCGAAGGTTCTGACGTTCCATATTACCCTTAGTCTCATTGCCCTTAAACACACAACGTGCTATCTGGAAGTCGCTGAAGCCCATTACCTTTGCCTTGCGAAGCTCTTCAGTAGGAATCTCCTCAATACTATTGTATGTCTGAAGCTGGTTCTTCATGTCAACGATGTTCTTCAACTTAGACAAGAACCAGGGATCTATCTTGGTCAATTCTTCAATGCGCTCAACGGTGTAGCCTTCCTCAAGTGCCTGAGCAATAGCAAAGATGCGAAGGTCGGTGGGGTTGGCCAACTCTTCATCAAGATCTTCAAAATTGATATGATCATTGCATACAAAACCATGCATGCCCTGGCCAATCATACGAAGACCCTTCTGAATTAGTTCCTCAAAGGTACGACCGATACTCATGATTTCGCCTACAGACTTCATGCTGGAACCAATCTTGCGGCTAACACCTGCAAACTTGGTCAAGTCCCAACGAGGAATCTTTGCGATGATGTAATCCAACTGAGGTGCAACGTATGCACTATTGGTAGTACCCATCTCACCAATCTGGTCAAGGGTATAACCCAATGCAATCTTAGCTGCTACGAATGCCAAAGGATAACCAGTAGCCTTAGAAGCAAGAGCAGAAGAGCGGCTCAAACGTGCATTGATTTCGATGATACGGTAATCATTGGTTTCGGCATTGAATGCATACTGGATGTTACACTCACCCACGATGTTCAAATGACGAACACACTTAACGGCGATATCCTGAAGCATTGCCACCTGATCTTCACGCAAAGAACATGTGGGCGCAACAACGATACTTTCACCTGTGTGGATACCGAGGGGATCAAAGTTCTCCATACCAGCAACGGTGAAGCAACGATCGTTGGCATCACGGATAACCTCGAACTCGATTTCCTTCCAGCCCTTCAAACTTTCCTCCACAAGTACCTGGGGAGCAAAGGTGAATGCACTCTCGGCAATCTCCAAGAAAGTCTTCTCGTCCTGACAAACACCGCTACCAAGACCACCCAAAGCGTAAGCGCTACGGATCATAACGGGATAGCCCAAACGACGTGCTGTAGCTACGGCATCTTCTATATTGTTGCAAGCCTGACTCACGGGCGACTTCATGTTTATCTTGTTCAACTCCTTGACAAACAAATCGCGGTCCTCTGTGTTCATGATTGCTTCAACACTTGTACCCAACACCTCTACGCCATACTCCTGCAAAGTACCATTCAAATATAGCTCTGTACCGCAGTTCAATGCTGTCTGACCACCAAAAGCAAGGAGGATACCATCTGGGCGCTCCTTCTTTATAACTTCTGTCACAAAGTGTGCATCAACTGGCTGAAAGTATACCTTGTCGGCAATACCTTCGCTAGTCTGAATGGTGGCTACATTGGGGTTGATGAGCACTGACTGAATACCCTCCTCGCGTAGGGCCTTCAATGCCTGTGAACCACTATAGTCAAACTCACCTGCCTGACCAATCTTTAGGGCGCCACTTCCCAATACTAGAACTTTCTTGAGTTGCTTTTTCATCGTCGTATTTTTATTTTATCTTTTTCTTTTCAAAAACTCATCCTAGGCTCGCTTACAGCATAATAAGAAAAAACCACTCTAACCGATGATTTACACCGGGTAGAATGGTCATTCTTTCTATTTCTTTTCCTCTTTCAAGAGGAAGTCATTATGCTTTTCTTTGAATACAAACATCGAGCCTTCCTAATTATTTTACGGGCACAAAATTACAACATTTTTCTGGATTAATGAAACATTTGCATTCCTTTTTTATTAGATTCGACAAATATTGCGTAACTTTGCAGCGCCTATACAATAGGCCTACTATTATTACATTTTAATATATACATCTATGAAGAAAATTCGTTATGTCCTAGCACTCGCTTTTTTATTCTCGGCAACTACTATTTTTGCTCAGCTAGAGAAGCAAATCACTGAGAATAAAATATTCAACCACATGGACGTAGCCCTTAATCTGGGTACTACCGGTATCGGTTTTGAATTGGCCACACCAGTTACCGATTGGGTACAATTGCGTACTGGCTTTAGCTTTATACCCAAGTTCAAGCCCACTATCAACTTTGACATCCAAGTGGGTGATGACCCTGCTACCAGCCAATCAAAGTTTGAGCAAATGTCTAGCATTCTTGAAGGCATGCTGGGCAATGAGGTGAACAATAGCATCGACATGAAGGGAGTACCTAATTTCAACAACTGGACCTTCCTCGTGGATGTCTTCCCCTTCAAGAGCAATCGCCATTGGCACTTCACTGCTGGTTTCTACCTAGGATCGTCTACCGTGGCCAATGCCTACAATACCACAGAGGATATGCCCTCGCTCATCGCCGTGGATATGTACAACAATATGTACGATTATTTCGTTAGCGAAAAGTATTGGGACGAACCCATCTATGGCGACATGTTCATAGACCCCGAAGTAGGCGATGCTCTCCGCGACAAACTCTCCAACTATGGTCGTATGGGTGTAAACATGGGCGAATACTCTCACGACATCCTTAACGATAAGGGCGAAGTTGTACACAAGAAGGGAGACAAATACCTCATGACTCCCGACAAAAACAGCATGGTCAAGGCAAGAGTGCTGGTAAATAAGTTTAAGCCATACGTAGGTTTTGGTTATGGCGGCCGCCTACTGAAGAACAATGACCGCGCCAAGGTTTCATTTGATTGTGGCGTGATGATGTGGGGTGGCACACCAAGCCTAGTTACTCACGACGGCACAGACCTAATCAAGGATGTGGACAATGTACCAGGCAAGGTGGGTGACTATGCCGATGCCATCAGTGGCCTTAAGGTATTCCCTGTTCTAAACCTACGTCTCTCATACAGACTATTCTAAAACAGAAAGAGATAATCTCATTAAGGGGGCGGAAGAATAACAATCCCCCTCAGATGACAAAACAGAAGGTCGCATGCGGATTCATTCCTCGTGCGACTTTTCTTTTTGGGGTCATAATCCTTATCTCGAAGCTTCGAAAATGCTTGGATGAGGGCAGAAACTAAACTTCGAAATTTCAGAAATGCAATAATGAGGTCAAAATCGTAGTTTTGAAGATTCTATGAGATAATTATACTTGAAGAAGTGTAAATACCACATTACCCCAATACTTTTAAGACTAGGCAAACGCTATTAGACGATCAAATAAATAATGAGCGGCTAGACACGTGAGAATGCCTAACCGCTCATTTGGTTTTCTGTATATATTAATATTGTGAAGGTGTGCTTACTTTACAACCACCTTCTTGCCATCGATGACTACTATTCCTTTCTCGGGTAGAGTTTGTAGCTTCTGTCCATGAAGATTGTAAATATCCTCTGAGTTAGTAGTAGTTTGCTCTACCTCAACAATGGAAGTGGGTACCTCTACGCCACTATCTATGAAGCTCCAGGTGCAGGCTCCCCAGAAGGGTTTCATCAGGACATAGTTCCAGACATCGGGATTGGTGTACCAACTAGCCACACCACTTCCATCAATGATGCAGATGCCCTTCTTGCCATCAAGGGTACGCTCCTCAAGTGTCCAATTGTAATCCTGTCCCATCTTGACCTGCTGGTCGATTCATTGGTGGATAGATAAGCAGAGGTATCAGATGCCTTGTTGTAAATCTTGACAGTACCGTCGGCATTCTTCTTGAAACGCCAGAGAGCCTTGTCTTGAGTGCTCTTACTGGTTGAGAGGGCTATGTTCTTGCTTGAAGAATTGTAATTGGCATAGCGGCCAAACCACACATTATATATATGGTAATAGCGGTCCTCACGAAGAGACTGAGATATGCTCACCTTGGGCATCTGGGTGAATTGCTCGTAGACGCTGAGATAGGTATTGTACTTTTCTTCATTGACAATCCCTTGCTCCAAGTCAGCCTTAGCAGGAACGATAAGACTTTCCTGCAAGAAATCCAAAGCCTCCTGAGTATAATGTCCCAACTGACCAGGCTTTGCGGTGAGAAGGATAATCTCGCACTTATAGACAAGTCCTTCTAACTGCTTGCTAAAGTCTGTTACCTCTACAATCTTCCATGTACCATTGTAGCAAAGGGCAGCCTCGTCCTTGGCATATACTTCGCCAGAGCCTTCTGCACTCAAGCGCTTGACGCTACCTGTCATATTTTGCTTGTATCCGTTTACGGCAGAGATGGTGACAACACCGGGAATGTAGTTAAAGTTCTGTGTGGCAATGGTTGCCTTATCAATGCGAAGAGCAGTAGCATTGCTCTCTACCATCTTGACGGCCTTGTTGTAAGAAGGCATCTGAATGTATTTGGCACTGAGCAGGTTCTTCAACAGATAACCATTGTCGGTCTTCTCGAATTGCCACAATTCCTCGGGCTCCGTCTGAGGAGTATAATGGAAGCGGACTGCTTCTCCCTTTTGATACATAGTAGAACCTTCATACTGGCGCTTGTAATAGGTAGAAGCAGAGATAATCTGATAGGTCTTTCCCTCTTGTGGCATAGTGATGGGAGCATCCTTGTAGGCCTGCAAAGCTTGGGCAAGAGCAGAAACATCGTCTCCTTGCTGAGCATCAAAAGCAGAACGAAGAGCATCGTACAACTCTGTCTCGGGATAACCAACGCCACCACGCAAACTATTAGCAAGAACAGATTCTGCCTCATTGATGACTTGTTCGTTCTCGGTGTACTCAGTGGGATTGATGAAATGCTTGGCATACTTATAGTCGAGAAGGTCAAATATTTCGTCGTGCGACTGGAGACGAGAGAGGAATGAAGACCAATCCTTGGAAGACGCAGGAAGCCAACCAATCTCGGCCAGTGCCAACATACGTGGAAGGAGTTGGTACTCTACCTCGTCAATATCATTGGTGGTTTCTGTCCACATATTGCCTTGAACACCCAGAGCATAGCTTTCCTTGCCGCTCAAAGAGCTCAAAGGATTAAGACTATAGATTTCGTCAAGGGTATTGATGCCCCATCCGCCATGGTAAAGTTCATCAACGAAGCGATTGTTCTCATTGGATTGCATAAAGTCGAGATACAAATGGCTGTAAGGCACGATGATAGATTTCATGCCACGCTTAGCTGCATCGGCACTCTTGCCTATGCTGTTCCATGCCATTATCACGGGTTTGGTCTTATTGTTGTCGTTCCAATTGGAGAGCAATTCGTCCCATACGATGATATCCTTCTGATGCTTCTCCTTGAGATAGATGCCAAGTTCTTCCACTAGCCAAGACTGCAATTGATGAACTCCAGAGAGTCCCAACTGCTTTACGCGAGCAAGACACTGTGCATTGTTAGCCCATTGCTCTGTGGGGCATTCATCACCACCAATGTGGATGTAGTCATAAGGGAAGATGTTGGCAATATTGTCCAGCACACACTTGAGAAAATCAATCACTCGGTCATCGCCGATATTGAGCACGTCGTGCGAGATACCGCCATCCACGCGCACTTCGTACTGTTTGGTGGAGTCACAACTGAATTCGGGATAAGAAGTAACAGCTGCCACCATATGGCCGGGGAGGTCTATCTCGGGAATGATCTCGATATTGCGTGCTTTGGCATAGGCAACTACTTCGCGCAATTCTTCCTGACTATACCACATGCCACGACCGTATTCTGTATCATCATAGAAAGATTGGCCATCACCAATATTAGAGAACGATGCTGAACGAATGGAACCAACCTCCGTGAGCTTGGGATATTCTGGTATCTCCACGCGCCAACCCTGGTCGTCGGTCAAATGCCAATGGAAGCGATTCATTTTGTAAAGCGCCATGATATCAAGCACTTTCTTCACCTCTTCCTTATTGAAGAAATGGCGAGCAATATCAAGCATGTAGCCACGATGACCTAGAAGTGGGCGGTCTTCAATCTCCAGGTGAGGAATGGTCCAAGAAATATTGTCAGACTGAGTGGAAGAGGCAAAATACTCTCTTGGCATCAATTGAATGAGAGTTTGCAAGCCATAGAACCATCCACCAAACTCTGAAGCCTTGATACGCACTCCGTTGGCGCCAACAGACATTAGATAAGCTTCGGCTGGAAGAGATTCGTCCAAGCCAAACCATATTTCACCCTCGGCAGGGTCTGCACCAGCAGTTTTAACCTCCAGGGAGATGCCGGTAGAGATGGACAGTTGAGCTGCAAAGCGCTGGGCATGCTCCTTCATCTGCTCACCGGTGTATGCAATGGTCTTAAGTGAAGAGAGAGACAGTTCGCCCGACTTGACCTGCATCTTTCTGGGTTGAGGAATGATGGAAATCCTACTCATCTGGGCAAAGCTCTCTACATCCACAAATTTTACGGGATTGTTCTTGTCTGCCCTATCCCACAAACCTACACCACGATTCTCCGAAGGACCTCCCCAAAGATTCATGGACACGGAGGTATTGGTCTTGGGTTGAATTTCGTAAGCGTAATTGTAATCGCTATTCGTTGACTTGTTGATGACAAATCTGTTCACACCAGTCAGATTGGACGAAGCGTGCACCATCTGATTCTTCTCGGCAGAAGATACGTAGAGAGTGTAACCTTTCTTGTTGGTGAAGCGATAACCAAGGGTACTACTACCGGTAACCTTCCACAGCTGAGAGTCCTTGCCGGTAGCAGCCGAGGTGGTAATCTGCGAACCTGAATTTTCGGCGGTCAATGCATTGCCACCATTCATAAATTGAATCAAGTACCACTTAGTGACAGAGTCGTTGCTGATGGTGGGAAAATCCTGAGCCATAGCAACGAATGCCGACATAAGCATCAAGGCACTTGCAATAAACACTTTTTTCATGTTATTAAATTTTATATGATTAAATTAAATGCTAAATGAAAATCGTTTTAATAACGGCAGGAGTGAACGAAACAAGGGCTTTAGTCATTGATGTAATATTCTACGGTGGAAACCACACGCACGTTCTTAATGTGTGGAGTATTAACATCTCTGTTTTGAATAGAGAACTGTCCCTGAGTAGCTCTACGGATCTTACCCAACTGGCTCTCAGAATCAGCCGCAAACTTTTCTGCCGTTGCACGAGCATTCTTTGTTGATTCCTCCACCATCTCTGGTTTGATATCATTAAGCTTGGTGAATTCGTATTGGATATTATTCTTACCATACTCCTCGGTGATAAGAGCAATGCCCAGTTTCATCAACTCGGCCTGGCGTTGCATAATGCTACGCACCAGGGCAACGTGCTCGCTACTCACAATGATCACACTGGTGGCCACGTATCGATTGGTGATATTCTCCTGGCTCCAGCTGTCGGCAAATCTATCCTTCACTTCCGGAGCATTGACAGTAATGTCCTTCTCAGTGAGTCCTTCCTTGGTAAGGAAAGAAACCAATATGGCATTCTTCTTGGCTATACGCTGATATATCTCGGCTGGGTCATTGCCAATCTCTTTATATATCAAAGGCCATATAACCTTGTCTGCCTGTACTTCACGTTCGGAAAGTCCCTTTACTGTTACCACACGCTCCCTGTTGGTGTATCTGTTCAATGAGTTCTGAATAAAAGAACCAAACACCACAATGGCTAAAGCAATAATAGTAGCCTCTACGTAATAATTTTTCATATGACTGTCTTTTATTTATTAAAAAATGGGAGCGACACATTTCTTATTGAAGTATCGCTCCCTTAGAGAAAAGTCTTAATCAGATGGGAGCGTGTCCCTGTAACAGGTCAACTTACTTGACCAAGATGGTCTTACCAGAAGAAGTAACGTAGATGCGGCCACTCTGTAATTTGTCAGCACGCACTCCGTTCAATTCATACAGTACTCCGTCTTCCTTGCTCTCTTCTATATCGTTCACACCGGTCATAAAGTCCTCTGTGGCAAAATAAATCTGGGTCTCGTCATTAATGTCAGAGGTGAGCATATATGAACGATTCTGGATAATGCTGGTAGATGTAGCATTAGCCACGACCATAGCAGTGCAACCAGCATCGGTAGTAGCAGAAGGAGTATATAGACCTGTACCCTTGGTGATGCCAGTGAGCTTCAGGTTAGTTCCCTTGAGCATGTTGCTGGTTTCAAACTTGGTAGAGTCGTTGACAACGATATTCAGGTGATACTTGGCAGGAGTAGCACTCAGAATCATGGGGAAATTACTGGGGATGATACGGCTATCTATTCTCTCCAGAATAGCATATACATAATCAGCACCCTGGTAATTGAGTTTTTCCACCTTTGATACAGCAAAAGCATCCAAGCCATTGGGCAATTCTACAGCCAGGGGAAAGTTGACCATATAGTATCCAGTTTTGGGCATGGTGATATCAAAGCCAGTTACTTCATTGACAACCCAAATATTGTTGGCATCAGAAGCACCACCACCCCAGAGACCGGTCTTGGTGGAAGAGTATGAATTGAGATACTGACCAGAGCCATTCATATTGAAGGTATAGGTACCCTTCTGCTCGTCCACGCAAGCCACTTCCCATGCTGGTGCAGAAGCCTTGTCTGCCAAGGCAGATGTAGGGCTATTGGCTGTACCGGTAAAATAAGAATCGCTCTGAGGGTTGTACAGGTAAGTCTTGCCATCTCTCTTCTCCAGATACCATACAAAGTTGAGAGAGTTTGACAAGCTGGCGCGGTCCAATGCCCATGTGATCTTGCCCTTGGTATCGATGGTGGTATTAGAGCCACAGCTCAAGGCATTTCCCTTGCCACTGCTATTGATTGTGCAATAGATAGCAGAGAGAGACTTGGTCTGATTCTGCATCTCGTAAATCTTCTCACGAGTACCGTCATAACCAACGGCCATGATATAAGCAGCTGCCTCTGATTCCTCGGAAGAGGCGGGATAGAGTACCTGAGTGAAAGAGTGTTTGTCGTCAGAACCCAAGCCATACATGGTGATGCGGATCAATTCGCCATTCTTATTGTAGGTTTCGTATGCCACGGCATTCTTCACCTGGCTGTGCTGTACCTTTACCTTACCATTGCTGTATGTACAACCAGTACCAAGGGTAGAAGGCACGCTCAGCTTCTTGTTATCACGATAGATATCAAAGTTGTGAGCATTGATATAATTGATTTCCTCGGTAAATGCAGGATAGCCCTGTGTCTCTACGTGCTTCTTGAGGGTATTGATCATTGTCTGATTGATCATATTCCATCCAGCACCATAGTCTTCGATATATGCCTTGATGGGCTTGAGCATACCAGCCTTTTCGAAGAAGGGAAGAAGATTGAGCTTAGAACTATCACAAGCCAGCTTCATCCAATTCATCTGTTGCTTACCGTTAGTATTATAGGTAGCACCATAGTTTTGGGTGGTACGAATGCCTTCAATAACCATAGGAATGATATCTGGACATTTGCCAGCCAATGTACCCCATAGGTTCAACTGCCAGAAGGGAACTAGCTTGACAAAGTGGTCATAGTTGCGAGAGGTGGTTGTCACCTGGCCTGTAAAATTACCATTGTAATCGTAACCTTTCACTGTCTTGGTGTCGGGGTTAGCGCCATGATAGTCGGGACCATCCTGCAACTGCCACTGAACACCCTTGCGCAGACCTTCCTCGAAATAAGTCTGCATACGACCGCCACGCATACCAGAGTAGTCGTTCACACCAGTTACCTCGTCCTCCAGGCGAAGGCTATGGCGATTGCCAGTGAAATGCAGCTGTGCCCAGGAAGCATAGATATTGTTGGTGGTTTCGCCGCAACCACTCCAATGGAAACCAGGAGTAATCTGATTGTTGTGTCCCCATTCGTGACCTACGCCCCAGAAGTCAAACTTCTTTGAGTCGGGGGTCATCAATGCCTGCAAACTATTCACATTGCAATAAGCACCTACACCAGTAGCAGCCATGAAACCATAGGTAGAAGCAAAGTAGAGCTGACGGTTCTTGGTCTGACGTCCGTACTTGTCCAATCCCATGATATCACGCTCTGCCCACTGTACCTGCTGGTATAGAGTCATGAGCGAGTCGACGTTCTCGGGGCAATACTGTTTCCATGCTGATACGGGGTAAGCCAACTGTGCATGCTCGCTACGTACAATGAAGATGCTGTTGTCGCTTTTCAATTTGCCAAGCATTTTCTTAAAGTCGGCATTGGTCATAGTCTGCTGATCCCAGTATCCACGAACGGTGGCATTGATGAAGTGAACCTTCACGTTGGGCGCAGTTTTGTAATTGTCAGTGTAATAGTCCAGGAACACATTACCTTCGGTGCTGGCGGTAATAACATTCAGACCAGAACGTAGTGAGTATGTACTACCAGCCTCTGAGTCCACCCAGTTTCTTACCTTAATGCCCAGTCTCTCTCCCTCAGGAGCATTGACGGCAACGATGAGTTTTTCTCCATTCTTCACGTACACACCGGTGGGGTTCTCCCACTGGTTGTAGGGAGCACTGGTCTTCAGTTCGTTTTGCAAAGAACTCACTGGGCGATAAGGCTCATATTCTGCTATGCGGAATTTGTCATAATCCTCGGTATTTAGCAGATTATCCACCAGCGCCTTCAGATCGGGATCCTCAATACCTTCGCTGGATGTTACCTCGGGCTTCAGCTCGGTGAACAGTTCGTCCTGGAAATAAGGCTTAAATACATCACGCTTGGCATAGTCAATGGAAAAGGCCTCTATCTCGGAAGCAGTAGCCCATCCGCCGTAACCATCCTTGATGCTGAAGCGAACGTATTTACATACCTGACCGATCTCAAATTCATAGGCACTGCTACTTTGGCCCAGGTCGAAGGTTCCCAGACTAACGTATTTATTGCCTGTCTCCGTATTGCGGTAAGATACTTCCACCTTGCCCCAGTTGCCATTAGGCTGATCCTGACGAGGCACATAGCGAACCACGTCCACCATCTGCTCCTCTGCCATGGTGATGGTGAAGGTTACAGGAAAGGAAGTACCACCTCCACTCCACACGCTGTGCCAGAAGGTGGAGTAATTTCCATCGATGGCTTTGGCTGCGCCTTCATTGGTTGAGTTTTGACTTGAGGTTGAAGCCGATTTGATTTTTAATGGTTTCAACTCCTGTGCACTTGCCACTGCTGCTAGCATTAGGCAAACGATTGCTAGAAATAACTTTCTCATGAGATTTATTTATGGGTTAATTTTTAATTGTCCAGGTCATGCGAAAAGCCCGTAACAGGCATAATACGCACACAAATTTAATAATAAATAATGAGTAATCAAGTTTTTTGGAACGATGTTTTTGGCTTAAATGCTCAAAATGACTTGCGCATGGCGAAAAAAGACATGCTTTGACAGACTTTCGTGGCAGACTTTCTGCCAAAGCGGGTAAAAATGGCAGACTTTCTGCCAAAAATTGTGGCAGACTTTTTTATGGCAGAAAAAAAAATAAAAAAAAAATTTTCAGCATGCCATTATCCATGGAAAAGGGGCATATTTCGAAGTAAATTTCTATCTTTGCACTCGAATAGAAACATAACACTATTGCGTATGACAATAAACATAGGAGATACAGTAAGATTCTTGAGAGAAGTGGGCGGCGGCACAGTGACAGGCTTCCGCAAGGGAGGATTCATTTTGGTGGAAGACAAGGATGGCTTTGAAATACCTATGCTGGAGAGCGACCTGGTGGTTATCCCCAACGAGAAGGCAAAGACACAGACTACGAGCCAACCAACTAAGTCACAACCAGATACACGCACCACTACCCTACCCTCGCAGAGCGGCATTTCCATACAGAAGGATGTAATGAGCCTGGAGGAGAGAGTGGAGAAGTTGGAGCAAATGGTGCAGAAACTTTCACGCCGACTGGAAGAGCTGGAGGCTGCAAATGCATTGCGTGCACATGCCAAAACCACACCAACGGGCCCTGCACAGAATAGCAAACCAGCCAAGGACGAGATACTGGAAATAGATCTGCACGCGCACGCTCTATTGGATAGTACAGATAGCCTATCTGCCTCAGATATAAAGGATTATCAGATGAAGATATTTCGTCAGACCATGGACCAGTATCGCAAGGATAAGGGGCGTCGCATAGTATTCATCCATGGCAATGGCGATGGTGTGTTGCGCAAAGCTATACTGACCGAGCTGAAGTATTCCTACAAGACATGCCGCCATCAGGATGCGTCCTTCCAGCAATACGGTTTTGGTGCCACAATGGTAACTATCGGATAAGAACTTTTGTAATCGTAATTGTAAGCACCCAGAGACAGGGGATTCCCCACTTCCCTCCAAAGGAGGGAAATATGGTGAAGAGGAGCGATGAGAGATTAGCGATGAGCGATGATTCAGAGTATTCAGAGTATTCGGAGTAATCGGAGTATTCAGAGTAATCAGAGTATTCAGAATAATCAGAAAAAAAGAGAGTTCCCGTCAAGGAACTCTCTCAGCAAATAAAAGCTTTGTGATTCGGAAGGGGCTCGAACCCTTGACCCGCAGCTTAGAAGGCTGCTGCTCTAATCCAACTGAGCTACCGAACCATCCTTTTGCATACTTGCAATGGCTCTCGGCCTCATTTGCGAGTGCAAAGGTATGAATATTCACAGAAATTACCAAAGAATTGGGCAGAAATATTGCAAATATCATAGTTTGGCACGATATTTGCATATCTATTTGTAGAGGGTCATTGCTAAATATTGTCAAAACATGGCAAAACGATGACCAAAACATAGAAACAACATAAGACGTATGGACAATAAATTTTCAAAGGATATGGATTCGGTGTTCAACCTCTCACGAGAGGAGGCAGAACGCACTGAGTGTGACAACGTCACTCCTGAGCACCTTCTTTTGGGCATTCTCAGACAGAATGTGAGTCAGGCCACTCGCATGATGCTCAATGTGCAGCCCGATTTGATTCCACTGAAGAGACATCTGGAAAAGGTAGTCAGGGAAAAGAAGGTGAGTGTGGTGCCAGACAAGGCCAACATGCAACTGAACAGAGACTCCACTCGTCTGATGCGACTCAGTGTGCTGGAGGCTCGTGCCCAGCATGCCGAGGAGGTGGATACCGTGCACCTGCTCAAGGCTATGCTCAAGGATCAGGGCAGTCCCATACAGCAGTTACTGAAACTGCATGGTCTGACCAAGGAAAACATCTATGGCGACACAAAGAATGGCTACAACCAGACCGACGACGAAGACGGCGATGCCGAAGAGAGTGGCGAGATGCAGATGAGCAATGATGCTGACATCACTGACACTCCCACCCTGACCAAGAAGAAGACCAAGACGGGCACTCCCGTGATAGACAACTTCTGCACGGACCTTACCGCCAAGGCAAGGAATGGCGAACTGGATCCTGTGGTGGGCCGCGAAAAGGAGATGGAGCGTGTGGCACAGATACTGTCGCGCCGCAAGAAGAACAATCCCATCCTCATTGGCGAACCCGGTGTGGGAAAGAGTGCCATTGTGGAGGGACTGGCCCAGAGAATAGTGGAGCGCAAGGTGGCATGCCAGTTGTGGAACAAGCGTGTGCTCACCCTGGATATGGCCAGTCTGGTGGCTGGTACCAAGTTCAGAGGACAGTTTGAGGAGCGTGTGCGCAATCTGCTGCGCGAACTGGAGGCCAACCCCGACATTATTATATATATAGACGAGATACACACCATCATAGGTGCTGGCGGTTCGCAAGGCAGCATGGATGCAGCCAATATGCTGAAACCTGCCTTGGCTCGCGGACAGATGCAGTGCATTGGTGCCACCACCATAGACGAGTTTCGCAAGACCATAGAGAAGGATGGAGCATTGGACCGTCGTTTCCAGAAGATCATGGTGGCTCCTTCCACTCTGGAGGAAACTTTGCAGATACTGCACCGATTGCGCCCGGCCTATGAGAAGCACCACAAGGTGAAGTACACCGACGAGGCTCTGGAGGCATGCGTCAGATTGACACAGCGATATATCAGCGACCGTGCCTTCCCCGACAAAGCCATTGATGCTATGGACGAGAGCGGTGCTCGCACTCATATCTTCAATATCCCTGCCAATATGGAGATAGAGAATCTGGAGAATGAGCTGCGCGATATAGAGGAGCGCAAGAATCTGGCCATCAAGGCTCAGAACTATGAGACGGCAGCCGACCTGCGCGATGAGCTTCAGGCCAAGAGCGAGCAGTTGGAACAATTGCAGAAGGCATGGGTGGAGCAGCAGGAAGAGAACAGCACCGAGGTTACTGCCGAGACCGTGGCACAGGTGGTCAGCATCATGACGGGCATTCCTGCTCATCGTATGGGCGAGGAAGAGAACAGCAAGTTGCGCCAGATGGAGAGCAATCTGCTGGAGACAGTGATAGGTCAGGCCGAGGCCGTACGCAAGGTATCGCGTGCCATACAGCGCAGTCGTGTGGGACTGAAAGATCCCAACCGCCCCATAGGCACCTTCCTCTTCGTGGGACCAACGGGTGTGGGCAAGACATACCTGACCAAGCAATTGGCACTGGAGATGTTTGGCAGCGAGGCTTCTCTCATCCGCATTGACATGAGCGAGTATGGCGAGAAGCACACGGTGAGCCGCATGATGGGTGCTCCTCCGGGATATGTGGGATATGAAGAGGGTGGCCAGTTGACAGAGCGTGTACGCCGCAAGCCCTACTCTATCGTCTTGCTGGACGAGATAGAAAAGGCCCACCCCGATGTGTTCAACATACTGCTGCAGGTGATGGACGAGGGCCGTCTGACGGATGGCAATGGTACTACCATCGACTTCCGCAACACAGTAATCATCATGACCAGCAACTGTGGCACGCGCCAGATCAAGGACTATGGTACGGGCATAGGTTTCCAAAGTACGGTTACCGATAGTCAGCGCAAGGAACAGACTCGCAGCATAGTGGAGAAGGCTCTGAAGAAGCAGTTTGCTCCGGAGTTCCTGAATCGTCTGGACGACGTGGTATACTTTGACCAACTGGGCAAGGAGGACATACGCCGCATCACGGACATAGAGCTGAAACCTCTGCTTCGCCGCATAGCCGAGATGGGATACACGCTGCATCTCTCTGACGA
Organism: Bacteroidaceae bacterium; assembly: GCA_017381015.1. Classification (GTDB taxonomy): domain Bacteria; phylum Bacteroidota; class Bacteroidia; order Bacteroidales; family Bacteroidaceae; genus Physcousia. The sequence continues at coordinate 2,608 of JAFOCV010000063.1, read as the reverse complement.
GACGATAGAGCGCATAGCCACCGAGGGATACGATGTACAGTATGGTGCCCGCCCCCTGAGACGTGCCATACAGCGCATCATCGAAGACCCTATCTGCGAGATGCTTCTGGCCAATGCCGATTCGGAAACCGGGAATAATATCAAGGATGGGGTGATTAGTTTGTAGCGAGGAGCGACGAGCGTGGAACGTGGATTATTTTATCAACTGATGAAACATGATTCAACTAGATTTATCTTTGCTACCAGCACAATCTTCACTCGATGGCCACTCGTAGCTTTGCACGATGGCCTACTGATGAAAACAAGATGACAGAGGAGCGGCGCCCCGGCATCAGTGTCCATCTGTGGTTAATCAAGCGAAGATTTGATTAACATCCAAAGAGAAGAGTTCACACTCCACAAGGATATAAATCATGTTAAATCTTGTGAAATCTCGTTGATAAATTACTAATAGAGTATAGATGAACGATGAGCGAATCAAATTATTCAGAAAATAAAATCTATCATCTGACACCCAGTAATTTACATAAACTGAATTAAACCAAAAATTAAATAAGATATGAAACAAGGAAACATTGGGGTAACAACCGAAAACATATTCCCCGTCATCAAGAAATTTCTTTATAGTGACCACGAAATCTTCCTTCGCGAGATAGTGAGCAATGCCGTAGATGCTACCCAAAAGTTGAAGGCTCTGGCCGGCAAGGGCGAGTTCCAGGGCGAGATGGGCGAGCTGAAGGTGAGCGTGTCTGTGGACAAGGATGCCAAGACCATCACCGTGAGCGACAACGGTATTGGTATGACTGCCGAGGAGATAGAGAAGTACATCAATCAGATTGCCTTCTCTGGTGCCAACGATTTTCTGGACAAGTACAAGGACGATGCTCCACAGATCATCGGTCACTTTGGTTTGGGCTTCTACTCCAGCTTCATGGTGAGCGACCGTGTGGACATCATCACCAAGAGCTACAAGGAGGGCGAGCCTGCACAGAAGTGGTCGTGCGACGGTAGCCCAGAATTTACTCTGGAAGAGGTGGACAAGGCGTCTCGCGGTACAGACATCGTGATGCACATCAGCGAGGACTGCGAAGAGTTTCTGGAGAAGCACAAGGTGGAGTCTTTGCTCAAGAAGTACTGCCACTTCCTGCCCGTGTCTATAGCCTTTGGCAAGAAGAGCGAGTGGAACGAGGAGAAGAAGGAGATGCAGGAGACCAAGGAGGACAATATCATCAACGACACCCTACCCCTCTGGACCCGCAAGCCCAGCGAGCTGAAGGACGAGGACTATAAGGAGTTCTACCGCAAGCTGTATCCCATGGCCGATGAGCCTCTCTTCTGGATTCACCTGAATGTGGACTATCCCTTCAATCTGACTGGTATTCTTTACTTCCCCAAGATCAAGAACCAGTTGGACATCCAGCGCAACAAGATTCAGCTCTATTGCAATCAGGTCTTCGTTACCGATCAGGTGGAGGGTATCGTGCCCGAGTTCCTAACCCTGCTGCACGGTGTGATTGATTCGCCAGACATCCCCTTGAACGTGAGCCGCAGCTATCTGCAGAGCGATGCCAATGTGAAGAAGATCTCTTCCTACATCACCAAGAAGGTGGCTGACCGTCTGAACGGTATCTTCAAGAACGAGCGCAAGGAGTTTGAGGAGAAGTGGGACGACATCAGTATCTTTATCAATTATGGTATGCTCAGCGAGGAGCAGTTCTATGACAAGGCCAAGCAGTTCTTCCTGCTGAAGGATACCGATTGCAAGTTCTTCACTCTGGAGGAATACAAGACTCTGGTGGAGAGCAGTCAGACGGACAAGGACGGTCAGATCGTCTACCTGTATGCTCAGGACAAGGAAGCACAGTACACATACATCGAGGCAGCCAAGCAGAAGGGCTACAGCGTGCTGATGATGAACGGCCAGCTGGACACTCCGCTGATCAATATGCTGGAGCAGAAGTTGGAGAAGACTCACTTCACCCGTGTGGATGCCGACACCGTGGACAATCTCATCAAGCAGGACGATACAGAGAAGCAGCAGTTGGACAAGGAGCAGGCCGAGAAGCTTCAGGGCCAGTTCAAGGAGCTCCTGCCCCAGATGGACAAGGTGGAGTTCACCATCCAGACTCAGGCTATGGGCGAGGAGCAGCTACCCGTCATCATCACTCAGAGCGAGTACATGCGCCGTATGAAGGATATGGCCAGACTGCAGCCCGGTATGCAGTTCTACGGTGAGATGCCCGATATGTACAATATGGTGGTGAATACGGATTCTCCCCTGGTGAAGGACCTGTTGGAGAGCACCAACAGCGAGCGCATCAGCCAGCTCATCGACCTGGCTCTCCTGCAGAATGGTATGCTTACGGGCGAGGCGCTGACCAAGTTTGTGAAGCGCTCGGTGGGCATGATCAAGTAAGCTACAGAAAGCAATAAAACTCATTAATTAATCTATTTATAGTAACGTGCCGTCCCTCTCCGCCTTACTGGGTGGGGGGACGGTTTTCTTTTGGCTCCCCACAGCGCTTACGATTACAATTACAGAAGCGCGTAACTCACTAGCCGTATGGGGGATGTCTTCTCTCTATATATAAGAATATATAATATAAAT
>JAFOCV010000062.1 GCA_017381015.1 Bacteroidaceae bacterium | reverse complement strand
GATGAGGGCATTCATCTGAGCGATGAAGCCGTTGATTTCGTCAGTGGGCTGCACGATGGCATAGGCATTGACCGTCTGCACGATTTCGGCATACTGTGCATCCAGTTGCTTGCGCAGCTCGGTGGTCTCGATGTCGGTCTGCGGAGTGCGCTCCACCTCTTCTACCAACTTACCACTCATGAGCACCTCAAACTGAGCGTTCTTCAGCACCAATGCCTCCAGTTCCTCGGTGAGGTTCAGAGTAGTCAAATAAGCCGTTGCCTCCTCTGTGTTGAGCACACTAGTGAGTCCTGCCACTTCGCGAGTTTCTGCACCCTTTTCGTGATCACGAATACCCTTGTAAGGCGCCACAATAGCATCCAGAGCAAGGGCAGCAGCCTTTTTGTTAGCTATCACGCTGGTCCTGTGAGCATTGATTATCTGCATCAGCACGCCCAGCGCATTGTCGCGATCCTTGTCGGCAGCAGAAAGTTTCTGTGTACTCACATAAGCAGTAGCACGCTTCACTATACTATTGAGTGAGTCCAATGAAACACCAAACTCTGCTGCCTTGTCTGTAATGTGCAATGCCTCGGCACCAGTTGCCTGAATCAACGAATAGGTTTGAGTTAGATGACTAGTATAAATGCCAAGAGGCAAACCTGTCAAACCATAAGGATTAATCTGTATAGCCATAATTTCTGTTTTTTAAAAGTTGAATATATATCTTTGCGCTCCGCCCACCGGTCGAAAGTCATTTTGGAGGCCTTCGATGGAGTCACCCACCGGTCGAAAGTCATTTCGGAGGCCTTCGATGGAGTCACCCACCGGTCGAAAGTCATTTCGGAGGCCTTCGATGGAGTCGCCCACCGGTCGAAAATCATTTTGGAGGCCTTCGATGGAGTCACCCACCGGTCGAAAATCATTTTGGAGGCCTTCGATGGAGTCGCCCACCGGTCGAAAATCATTTCGGAGGCCTTCGATGGAGTCACCCACCGGTCGAAAGTCATTTTGGAGGCCTTCGATGGAGTCACCCACCGGTGGAAAGCAAAGTCAAAGATCAAAGAACTCTCATGTGCCGCCTTTTTCCTCTCCTTCCTTGTAGCAGCAGGTTAATAATGGTGGTTAATTATCTCGAACAGTGGCAAAGATAGAGAAAATCCTAGAAACTCCAACTACATTTTAGTACAAAAATCACGTGCGTTAACAAACTTTAACATTTGAAAAAAACTCACGTGACAATTACTTGTAAGACGACTAGTACCCGAATTGCTGTTGAATTCAGGGACTCATTCTCAATATGAATAAAGGTGGTCGTGCATTATCAAGGTACATCGCTATGTAATCAGTATGGGTATTCATAGTTGCCATGATACTCAGATATTCTGGCGAAGAAATTACTTTTTCAGAGTGAAATCAAATCGCAATCCCCCATTTGGTCGGTTAGTGACAACGATTGTACCTCCATGAAATTGTACTGCATGCTTAACAATTGCCAATCCGAGACCAGTGCCCCCTTTCTGCCGTGAACGTCCTTTATCCACACGATAGAATCTTTCAAAGAGCCTTGGCAATTGTTCTGCATCCACTCCTAATCCATCATCCTCAAAACGAATACAGCACATATCCTCTGTGTTGCTAATCAAAGATATATAGATATTTTTACCTCCCGAGTAGGAGATAGCATTATCCGTAAGATTCCGAAAGATAGAACATATCAATGACAGATTACCATCTACCACCACCTGCTCGTTGCAATCAACATGAAGGCAGAAACTCATATCATCAGACATGACATCCAGTTCGTCTGCAATATCTTTCAATATATCATTTATTACTACTGGCTCCCTGGATATTAGTTGACAACCATCTTCCATTCGAGTAATCAGAGACACATCAGCCAATAATCTGCGAAGCCTTTCATTATGCGTGTAGCACTTTTCAATCAGACTCTGTCGTCTTTCATCACTAAGGGTGATTCCCGAGAGCAACGTTTCGAGACACACCTGAAGGGAGGCAACAGGAGTTTTAAGTTCGTGATTGATATTATTGGTCAGTTGACGCTTGATGCGAATCTTTTCCTGTTCTTGACGTAATGCTGCTTCGTGGGCAGCGTCTCTATCTCTGATTGTCTGTTGCCACTGAGCATAAATTTTAACTATATGGTTGGAAATAGAGCCTAGTTCATCATTCGGGAAAGCCTCATCCTCATCAAAAGATTCGCCCTTCTCGGCCTTAGCGGCGAAACGATTGAGACGTTCAATATTCTTGCCTAATCTTCGTGTAGTGAAATAAGCAACGATGCTCATAATTAAGCTTATAGAAATCATAAAGCCAAGAAAATCCCAATCTGCTTCCAACAATTCTCTGAGAGATGAAGAATATGGAATTGCAGTACGAACTATTGCTCTCTCACCTTTTGTGGCAGAATAGAAATACTCCTTTCCGTCACTAGAAGATTGCCTACCAATGTGATACCCTGTGCCATGTTTCATGGCTTTGGCAACTTCGGGACGAGAGAGGTGATTATCCAGCAAATCCAAGGGAATCATATTATCATAAACCACCGCTCCTGTAGGTGCTATGATGGATATGCGCAAATCGGCAAAGGGTTGTTCGTGCTTCAGGATATAATCTTCATAGGAGAGACCATCCTCAATGGTCTTGAGCAAATATTTGTTGTATAATTGCAACTGGGCACTGATGAAATCTGACTTATATCGCTTTTCGCGTATGTACTGATATCCGATAGCACACAGAATTATTGTCCATGCAAAAGCAAGCAACAACAAGAACAAACGCTTGTGGAACGAAAGTTTAATCACTGAAACCATAACCAAAACCTGAGCGTGTCACAATGTATTTGCCATACTTCCCTATCTTGGAGCGCAGACGAGTGATATTAACATCTATCGTTCTATCCAAAACCACAACCTCGTTGCTCCACACACGATTAAGAATCTGTTCGCGCGAACAAATCTTACCCCTATGAGATATGAGATATGCCAATAGTTCAAATTCCTTTCTAGCAAGTTTTATCTCCTCTCCATCTACTCTGCATAGTTTGAATTCTAAATCCAATTGAAGGCCTTCTATCTGCAGGACATTAGGCTTATCGTGAATCTGGGCATTATCTTTTTTACCATTGCTACGGCGAAGTACGCTTCTAACTCTGGCAATAACATTACGGACCGTGTATGGTTTCGTGATATAATCATCGGCACCAAGGTTTAGCCCCATCACCATATCGTCTTCCGTATCTCGTGCGGTACAGAATATTATGGGTATTTCCGCCGTAGTAATATCCGCCTTCAGCATCTTTGCCATCTTGATACCACTAATCTCTCCCATCATTATGTCCAGGAGAATCAGAGAATAACTTTTTAGGTCATAAGTCAGTGCTTCTTCAGCACTAAAGGCTATATCTACGTCATAACCTTCATTTTCAAGATTGAGCTTCAGCACCTCGCATAGTGTTTCTTCGTCATCTACAATCAGAATGCGTTTAGTTGTCATATACCTAATATATTTATATGTTTTTTCGCAATGCAAAATTATAGAGTTTTCCCGAAATGACAACCACCCAGAAACAGATTTAACAAAAATGTAACATTTAGCATCCACACCTGCAAATGGATTTCCTTTAACAAAAGCCTCATCTTTATGTAACATCCTTGAAACAATATGCCCGTACCTTTGCATCGGAAAACAAAAGGAACATTTTTACAAACCATTTTAAATACACAAAACAAAAATGATGAACAAGAAAATGATTTTGGCAGTATTAATTCCCTGCATGGGAATCACTGCAAGTGCACAGGATGCAAAAGTTGAAGAACCTAAGGGCAAGGCCATCGTGCAGGTATTCGGCAACCTCCACACCGGATTTGGCGAGACGAACGACGACCGTGGCTTCGAGCTGGAGCGCAGCTATCTGGGTTACGAGTATAATCTGGGCAAGGGATTGAGCGTGAAGGGTGTGGCAGATATTGGCAAGTCCTCAAAGGTGGATGATTACCATCGTATCTTTTATGTAAAGAATGCCTTGGTATCATGGAAGAAAGGCAATATGACACTGAATGGCGGTCTCATCTCTACCACTCAGTTCAACTTTCAAGAGAAATTCTGGGGCTATCGATATATCATGAAGTCTTTCCAGGACCAGTACAAATTCGGTAGCAGTGCCGACCTGGGTTTGTCACTCTCCTACAAGTTTGCCAACTGGATATCAGCAGATGCAATCATCGTGAATGGCGAGGGTTACAAGAAGATTCAGGTGAACGATGGATTCAATTATGGTTTAGGTCTAACGTTGACACCAACCAAGGGTTTCCAGATTAGATTGTACGGCTCTATCAACGAAAGTGGTCAAGAGGGCAAAGAAAACACCGCAAACATAGCTGCCTTTGCCGGATACAAAAACGAAAGATTCACTATCGGTGCCGAGTACAACCACATGTTCAACGCCTCATACACAGATGGTAAGGAGCAATACGGATATTCTGCCTTTGCTTCAATGAAAGTGGGCAAATCTACCGATATCTATGCACGCTTTGACGACCTGTATTCAAACAATGATTGGAACATCAGTAAGGACGAAAGAGCTGCTATCATCGGTGCTCAATTCAAGCTGGGCAAATACGTGAAACTAGCGCCCAATTTCCGTATGAATATGCCCAAGGCTGATGAAGCACATAATAAATACGCGGCATACGTTAATTGTTACTTTGGACTTTAAAAACAACAAACAATATAAATTAGACACGACATGAAAAAGTTATTCTCGTCAGTAATGACACTAGTTTTCGCCATTGCCGCAATATCTTGTGGAGGAAATACAAACAATGATAGTCGCACCCCTCAGCAATTATCTGGTGCTGGTGCCACATTCCCACTCCCCTTCTATAATGTCATATTCGAAGAGTTTGCCAAAATCAATGGCGATGCCGTAGCATATGGCGGTATCGGTTCTGGTGGTGGTGTGCGTAATCTACGCGACAAGATTGTTGACTTTGCTGGTAGCGATGCCTATCTCACCGACAAGGAGATGGCCGATATGAAGAGCGTGATTCACATCCCCACTTGCATGGGAGCCGTGGTGCTAGCCTATAATATCGATGGTGTGAAGGAGCTCGTCCTTTCGGGAGATGTGATAGCAGATATCTTTGCAGGCAATATCAAGATGTGGAACGACGAACGCCTGATGGCACTCAATCCAGGAGCGACGCTTCCTGCCGAAGCAATAATCCCCGTATTCCGCTCAGATGGTTCGGGTACTACATTCGTATTCACGGACTATCTTACAAAGGTGAGTCCTCAGTGGAAAGAAAAATACGGTGCGGGAAAGTCGGTCAACTTCCCTAGCGGACAAGCAGCCAAAGGCAATCCCGGTGTTGCAAGTGTAATCAAGCAGACCAAAAACTCCATCGGATATGTGGGTTCGGAATATGCCTTTGCACAAAAAATTGCATACGCAAAGATTCAAAATCAGCGTGGAGAGATTGTGGAACCCACACCTACCAGTATATCGGCTGCTGCCTCTGGTGAAATCCCCACCGACACTCGTTGCTCCATCACCAATTCGGATGCAACAGGAGCCTATCCCATCTCCACCTTCACATGGATGATTATCTATAAGGAACAGAATTATTCCGATCGTAGCAAAGAGCAAGCCATTGCCACCATTGAATTGCTGGAATACCTTCTCTCCGACGAGGCACAAAGCATCACATCGGAGGTACACTATGCACCTCTACCTGCAAAAGTAAAAGAGCTGAGCAAGGCTAACTTGAAAGGTGTAACATACAATGGTGTTGCCATTATTCAGTAAGATAAAATTGTATGAACGACAAACTCTATAGAATAGTATTGTTTGCTACGACATTGATTATGCCAATAGTGTGCGGGGGTATTGTGTATGCCCTCGTCACTGACGCATACGATGCATTTGAGCATTTCGGATTTCTGAAATTCCTCACCTCCTCCGAGTGGAGCTACACCCAAGGCAAGGAGCAATATGGGGCTCTGCCATTCATTACCGGAACACTGATGACTACGTTGGTAGCCCTCATTTTCTGTATCCCTTTCTCGCTACCCGTAGCGCTCTTTGTGGGAGAGTATTTCAAAGGCACACGAGTGGCTAGCATACTGAGCACCGTCACCGACTTGCTGGCAGGCATACCCTCCATCATTTATGGTTTGTGGGGTTTCTACACTCTGCGCCCCATTATTATCGCGCTCAACATCTCTCCGCAAGGTTCCAGTGTCTTAACCGCCTCACTCGTTTTGGCAATAATGATTATTCCATACGCATCTTCGTTGAGTGCCGAGTTTATCAAGATGGTGCCAAACGACCTGAAGGAGGGTGCGTATAGCCTTGGAGCAACACGTGCCGAGGTTATTCAGAAGGTAGTCTTCCCCGTTGCTGGTTCTGGAATATTCTCTTCGTATGTTCTGGCTATCGGACGTGCTCTGGGCGAAACCATGACGGTAACGATGCTTATTGGCAATACCAACAATATACCCAATTCCATTACCTCCACAGGTAATTCAATGGCATCTATCATTGCCAACCAATTTGGCGAAGCCGATGGCCTGAGGTTATCGTCACTTATAGCAATTGGACTTGTGTTGTTCATGATAACAGCAACAATAAATCTGATTGGCAAGATTATGATAAAACGTGCAAGAATATCTTAAACTATGTCTACATTAAAGATAAAAAACAGATTATATCGGGACAAGTTGATGCTATGGATTGTCTGCATTCTTGCGGCACTCAGCGTTGGCCCCTTGCTTGCCATATTGGGAGAGGTTCTATTGCGCGGATATGACCAATTGTCGTGGTCGTTCTTTACCGAACCCACGCCTACCGCCTATAAGGCCATGAAGGCTATCGAGGCAGGCGAGCGCATCCCTGGAGGTATTGCCAATGGTATTGTGGGTACAATGATAATGCTGGGTATGGCCATCGTAATTGCGGTGCCTGCTGGTATCCTGTGCGGCACATTCCTTGCCGAGCATAGTAATAGTCGTTTTGCTCAAATAGTGAGTTATCTTACCGACCTTCTGCAAGGCACTCCCTCCGTGATAATCGGCATCATCACCTATATCTGGGTTGTTGTACCCATGAAGGGTTATTCTGCCTTTGCGGGTAGTGTGGCGCTATGTATCATGATGCTTCCGCTAATCATACGTTCCACGGAGGAGACACTGAAGATTATCCCAGCATCATTGAAAGAGGCTGGTTTGGCATTAGGAGGCAATAAGGCACGTGTTATGCTCAAAGTACAATTGCCAGCTGCCTTTGGTGGCATCTTTACAGGTATCCTGCTGGCCATCTCGCGAGTAATCGGCGAGACAGCTCCGCTGATGTTTACCGCACTTGGTTGCTCGCATATCCGTTTTTCCGTTGACAAGCCCATCTCGGCAGTTCCCCTGCTTATATGGGAGTTTTTCAATGACCCCAACCTACAGGAATTGATATGGGGAGCATCATTGTTCCTCCTGTTATTCGTACTTACATTAAATCTCATCGCTAAATATCTTGCAAAGAAATGGAATCAGTAACACCTATACTTGAATTCAAGAAGACGTGTGTGTCATACACCAAGCAAACCATGGCCGTCAAATACGTTTCGGCAACAATTGAGAAGAATACCATCACGGCTATTATGGGACCATCGGGATGTGGCAAATCAACACTTTTGCGTGCCGTCAACCTCATGCACAACCTTTATCCCAATATTCGTGTGGATGGAGAAATATTGCTCAATGGCGAGAATATCCTGACAATGCAAGCCATAGACGTGCGCCGCCGAGTGGGTATGGTGTTCCAGCGCCCAGCTCCATTCCCCACTATGAGTATTTATGACAATGTGCTTTCGGGCTTCACTCTTAACGGCATCAAACTATCCAAGGCCGAAAAGGATGCAACCATAGAGCATTGTCTAAAGAGCGTGGCACTCTGGGACGAAGTAAAAGATGTGCTCAACAAGAAGGGCACATTCCTCTCTGGTGGTCAGCAACAACGTCTCTGCATTGCACGTGCACTGGCCATGAAACCCGATGTATTGCTGATGGATGAACCTACATCGGCTCTTGACCCTATTGCCACAAAGCATATCGAGGAACTATTACTGGAATTGCAAAAAGAGGTTACAATTCTCATCGTTACTCACAATATGGGACAAGCCAAGCGTATATCCTCAAAGTCTATGTTCATGTATCTCGGAGAATTGGTGGAATATAGTGACACCGAAACCCTGTTTTCCAATCCTGTGGACGAACGAACCAAGGCTTATCTCACTGGCAAAATGGGATAAAACTCAAGAAGACCGCAAATGCCTTCTGCATCGGGCATCTACGGTCTTCCCTGTATTATAACTATGGGTATATTGCTAATACTTTGCTCCCTGTATCTGGCACTGATTACTTAATCTTCTCCAATAGGCGAAGTCCTGCTTCTCTGCCCATCTGATACACGACTTTCATCTTTTCCACGTTTTGCTCTGTGCGTCCGATGGGGAGTGTGTCCTCGGGAGCCACCACAATGATGCGACCTGCTTTTTCCTCCTGAGCAAGATAGTCTAATTGGCCGTTGTACATGATGTGGCGATTGTTCATCGCATCAATGATGGCGGGATACTTGCGCATGAAAGTCTTAAAGAGTGGCATCAGCTTGGTGCGCTTCTTCTTGAACCCCTTTGGCTGAGTAAGGATAACTATATTGCGCTCGAAGCCCTGCTCCTGAAAGTACTTTAGAGGAATGCTATCGGACATACCACCATCGAGCATCAACTTGCCACCTACGGCAACGGGCTTGGATACCAAAGGTAATGCCGATGAAGCACGTATCCACTCCATAAATTCATAATCCACAGGGGCCTGTAGTCGCTTGTAGATGGGTGCTCCTGTATATACGTCGGTACAAACGACGTGAAATTCTGTTGGATTTCCTGCAAAGGTTTTCTTGTCAAAGGGGTCCAGTTCGTCTGGAAGGGTATGATAGGCAAACTCGCCACCCATGATATTGCCCTCGGAGAGAAGAGGACGCCAACCCATGTATCGTGGCTCGTGTGTCATGTTGATATTATAGCGAAGGGCACGACCTATTTGGCGAGAGACATAGTTGCATCCGAAACAAGCGCCTGCCGATACACCCACTACTCCATCCACCTGGACATCGTTCTCGAGCATCACGTCCATCACGCCTGCCGAGAAGAGACCACGCATACCACCGCCTTCTAATACAAGACCCGTTCGCATACCCCCTTCTTACATCATTGCACCTATGATACGTTGGAAGAAACCTGGATGTTCCTCTTTCCAGTGCTGGATAGCATCATTGAGGTCCCTGACATTGACTTGATTAGGGTCCAGAATGCGGCCATCCTGCATCTTTACGGTGATATTCAGATTTTCATCGGATGTAGCGCTCTCGATACCAGCATGATTCAGCACCAGATGTCCCTCGCAAGCATCGGTGAGAGCGGTGAGTATGTTCATTGTAATTTCGTCCATCATAATGTATAATGTATTGAGTGTTTAACGTTTGAAAGCCCAAAGTTATGTAAATAAATCCAAGGAAATGCTAAAAATTGTTAAATTATGGCATTTTTGAACACAAATAGTTGTTTTCTACAAGGTAATTCCGTTACTTTGTCACGTAAAAACACGTATTTTTAGACATGAAACATTTGATAAAAGTATTACTTCTGGTCATGGCAATGTTCCTCCCATCAGTGGCACATGGCAGAGAAGACGAACTGGCAGGAATATTGGAGAAATGTCTCCTCCGCGAGATGAATTCTCCTGATAGCATAGAATATAATCTGGCTCTTCTGGAAAAGGCCAGAGAGGGCAAGGAGGGGGTGCAAAAGGCACTTTACACAGCTTGTCTGGCACAACTATACAGTATGCGAGCATACTCGGACGCTACGGGAGAATGGCGCAAGAGGAGCAAGGAGCTTTTCATCGAGGCGCTATCCAATCCTAAACTCCTGTACGATGCCAAGACGAAGGACTACCTGCCCATAGTGGAGCGTGGAAAGGACGAAAAGATATGGGGAAGCAACATGCTCTACGTGGTGTGGTATGCGGCCAATCAGTGGGCCAACGATTCCATCATGAGCGAAGAGGCGCTACTGGATTTCTATACCTCCGAAGGCAATGAAAAGCCCGCCAGAATGAAGGCCGAATTGAAGTCTCTCCTGGCCAAGAACGATTCCATATACAAGCATGCACCCAGGATGAAGGTGAGCATGGCAGAGGTGTACTATCCAGGCGATTCGCTACGCATGCATGTGGACACCAGCAACGTGAGCCAATTGACATGGAGCGTGTATGACAGAAAGGGCAAATTGGTGGAGAAAAATCCTTTGCTGGCTCCCACCACACCTGGCAGATATGTGCTCAGGATGAATTGCCAGACGGAGGCTAAATTGCGCAAGAAGCCCAAGGAAGCCGAGTTGGCATTTGTGGTCTCTCGCCTTCAGGCCTTCAGCGTGGACATGCCCAATGGTGCTCCTCGCATCAGCGTGGTAGATGCCATGAGTGGTGCGCCTGTGCCGGACGCTCTGGTCACTCGTAATCACGAGAAGAACACCTTTCACATAAGCCTGGGTGCTGATAGTTGTTTGCCCGAAATCAGACACTACGGGCGCTACAATTATAATGCTCCTCCCAGCAAGTTTTCCACCCGTGTGGCCATGTACACCGACAGAGCCATATATCGCCCTGGTCAGAGCATAAAACTCTCTGCCATCGTGTATGAGCAAAAGCACTGGGAGGCAAGGGTAAAGAATGCTCACAAGGAGTACAAGGTAAAACTAACCAACAACGAAGGCGAGTTGGTCAAAGACACCCTTGCCACTACCGACGAATTTGGCACCCTTGCCACAGAGTTTCTCATCCCCAGCGATGCCTCCTTGGGATGCTATTCCATTTGGATAGAGGGCCATGTGCACAATGTCATAGTGGAGGAATACAAGCGACCCACGTTCTTCGTGGAAATGGACGAGCAGGAGGTGCGCAAAAACATTCTTCCCCTCTCAGCCGACTCTGCTTCATCTCCCAAGGATAGCATGGTGAGCATTGGTGGCAGAGCCATGAATTATGATGGCACACCATTGCGAGGAGCCAGAGTGACGGGCACGGCCAAAAGAATGTATTGCTGGTGGTGGAGGTACGAGAACTCCAGATACGAGCAACTGACACTGGACACTGTCTTTACCGATATGGAGGGTCGCTTTGCCATGCAGGTACCCGTTAGCCGTTTGCCTAAATACAAGTATGCTCCCACCATCCGTGTGGACGTGGATATCCTCTCTGCTCATGGCGAAACACAGATGGGAAGTAGCGTGATAAGATTGTTTGACGAGCCTCCCATGGTGGCATCAGAGGCAAAGGATTGGGTGGAGTGCCCGGCAGACACGTTTGATGGCAATACGCCTGCCTTGTTGGAGTTCAGAAACAAGGGACATCAACCCATGCACATCTTCCTCGTGGGCTTTGCCGGCAATCAGGTGGTCAAGGATACTATGATGGTGCTGAAGGATAGTTTGTACCAAATGACTATCCCCTACGAAGATACCTATGCCGATGGTATGCGTCTGACGGCTACGTACGTGAGCCGTGGCGAGGTGTATACCAAGCAAATCGTTCTTCGCAAACGATTGCCTCACAACAGATTGTACATGCACTGGCAGACCTTCCGCGACTATACCCAACCGGGTGCCACAGAGCAATGGACACTCCATGTGGTGGATGCCAAGGGCCAACCGGCCGATGCAAACGTGATGCTGACCATGTACGATGCTTCGCTGGATGCCTTTCAGACGAATGATTGGAATCTGGCGGTACACCGCTCGCATTACATACCCTATAGCCAGGTGAGAGCCAATGATTTCTATGATAGCAACAGGAATATACATTGGCACAACTTTGACGTATGGACCTACAAGCTGAAGAACTACAGCTTCAGCCAATTGGACATGAAGTATTTCCAGCTACGTTCCCTGTACGACCATAGGCTCAGAGGCTTTGTGGGTGGATACACCAAGGCCAATGCTCTTGCCTCCGGTATGGTGTTAAGAGACGCGGCGCTTGCCAAGTCTGCAAATGAAAATGCAAGCATGGATGCCGCCGAGATGGAGGAAGGGGAAGAGACGGACTTCAGCAATGTGGACGTTCGCTTTGACTTCCAGGAGACGGCTTTCTTCATGCCTCAACTCAAATCCCAGGACGGGAAGGGATACACCATCACCTTCACCATGCCTCAGAGCCTTACCACATGGAGGCTGAATGGCATTGCACATACCAAAGACATGCACGTGGGAGCTATGACGGACAGGATTGTGGCAAGGAAGGCACTGATGAGCAAGTTGCACCTGCCTCGCTTCGTTCGTGAGGGAGACAATCTCTCTTTCTCTGCCTCGCTAACGAATACCACCGCACACCAGCA
The DNA here is from genome assembly GCA_017381015.1 of Bacteroidaceae bacterium. Classification (GTDB taxonomy): domain Bacteria; phylum Bacteroidota; class Bacteroidia; order Bacteroidales; family Bacteroidaceae; genus Physcousia. Next base: position 3,293 of record JAFOCV010000062.1, on the reverse strand, counting down.
AAAGGGTAAGATGCAGATAGTGGTGAGCGATGCCGAGACGGAAAAAGTGCTGATGCAGAAGACCATATCATTCAGGATTGGTGCCAATAATGACAGCACCTTCCACTTCCAGTACCAGACACCCGCTGGTATCCGCAACCTGAGGTTCAAGGTGGTGGCTACTGCTGGCAAAGATAGCGACGGAGAGCAAAAGGACGTACCCGTGCTCACCTCGGTGATACGATTGGCAGAGACTCAGGCCTTGACCATAGAACCTGGCAAGAGCATGAGGATAAGCCTGGAGGGTATGTTCCCCAAGATGGCTATGGACAAGATTCTGATAGTGGAGAAGGTGCTCTCGCCCGTGCAAACGGCCATCGATGCTCTGCCCAAGGTGGTTGTGCCACAAGGCGACGATGTGCTCTCCTATGCTTCGGCATACTATGCTGCTCAGAAACTGGGCAAGGCTGATACCACACTTTACATCAACAAGCTGTATTGCATGCAAAAGCCCGATGGCAGCATGCCGTGGTACGATGGTCTTGCTGGCAATGCCTACCTCACCAGAGAGGTGGGTTATCTGCTTGCACGCCTCTCTCCCACCAACGCTATGGCTCAGAAGGTGCTCTCCCGGATAAAGGCTTATCTGGCATGCCAGTTGGAAGAGGAAATACTACGCAGAAAAGACTATGACAAGGAATGGGAAGCAAGCCTGAGCGACCTTCGCACTCTGTACGTTCTTGTCAAGGATGGCAAGGCCAGCAAGGAGCACTACCAACTGGTCAATAAGGTGATGAAGCGTCTGCCCAAGGAATGGGACACTATGGATAGCGAATACATCGCCATAGCCTTGCTGGTAAAGCACGCTCAGAAGGAAGCGGTGCTCAAGGATGCCATGAAGGTACTGGCCTCCAGATTGGAGCATTCGGATGGTGCATACCTGGCATATCGTGGCGGTGCCTATCCCAGCATAGACAGACGATTGCACATCCACACCCAGGTGATGGAGGCATGGCAAACCGTAGTGCCCGAGGATAGTGCCACGATAAAGAAGATGCAACTATGGTTGCTCAATCAGAAGCGCACCCAGGGGTGGAAGAGCCCTATCGATTGCATCAATGCCGTATTTGCACTGACGGGTGGAAAGATTGACTCTTGTACTTCTCCCATGCCTAATGTAGTGCGTGACACATTGGACACCAAGTACTCGCATCAGATGACCATTACCAACTCCTCGGCCCAACCCATGTGGGTGGCTGCCTATGCCGAGTATTCCCTGCCCATGGATAGCATAGATGCCGATGGCATGGACTTCGTACTGAGGCGCTCGTTCAGCCACAACGCTCCTGCCGTGGGAGACAGAGTCACCGAAACCTTCGTCATCGAAGCCAAGCGCGATTACCAGTTCGTGGTGCTCAGCGTGCCCAGAAGTGGTGCCACAGAGCCTTGTAGCAAGCTCTCTTCCTATGGATGGCAAAAGGGTGTGAACTATTACATGCAGGTGCGCGACACTCATACGGATTACTTCATCCCCGAATTGCCGCATGGCAAGTACGTGCTCCAACTGGAATACACCATCGAGCGCTCGGGCAAATACTCCACCGGCGTGCCCACCATCAAATGCTGCTATGCCGAGGAATTCAGAGCGCATGGCACTAATATGCAATTGAATATCAAAGATTAATCACACACACACAAACTGCTATATGAAGACCCTTCAAAAGTTATTGTTCATTGCCCTTGCAGCATTGTTCATCTCATGCTCGGCAGAGGGAGAAAAGGAAAAGAAACAAGTACTGGTGGCCTCCAAAGGCTTGCCCAGCGAATTGCTCCTGGTGGTAGACAAAGACATTTGGCTCAGCGACTTGCAAGACTCCATCAAGGGTATCGTTGAGTGCCAGGTGCCCGGATTGATGCAAGCAGAAAATATGTTCCGACTGACCAGAGTATTCAGCAGAGATTACAAGCCTCGCTTCTCCACCTTCCACACCAAATTGTTCATCCAACTGGATTCCACACTCACCTCTCCCATCACCGGCACCAGAAAGAATGTCAGCGCAAAGCCTCAAACCGAACTGGTGGTGGTGGCTCCCTCTATGGAGCAATTGCGCAAATACCTTGTCCTTAATGGCGAGCGAATCAGAGACATCCTTGCCGATGCACAGATAGAGATGCGCATAGAATCACTCCACCGAAAATACAGCAAGAAGGTCAATGACGACTTGCACGAGGTACTGGGTATGAGCATCCGTGTGCCAGAAAATCTCATTGCCACGAAGAAGGCCGACAACTTTCTCTGGGGAGGCACCAACACCAATCAGAAGGACCAGAACATCGTGGTATACACCTATGATTGGCATGGAGAGGATGTACGCGATTTGGAACTGTTCGTGAGCAAGCGAGACTCCGTAATGCAGAGGAATATCCCTGGCGAGCGTCCCGACCAGTGGATGGTAACCGTCTGCGAAGACGGCAAACCATTGGTTATTGCCCGTACTCGCACGTTGAATGGTGCAGAGGTGTATGAAGTGCGTGGCCTTTGGGAGATGCGCAATGGTGCACTTGGTGGTCCTTTCATCAGCATGGTACAGGTAGACACCGCCTCTGGGAAAGTAATCGTGGGTGAAGGCTTCGTGTACTCTCCCTCCACGGAAAAGCGCGACCTGCTGAGAGAAATGGAAGCCGCACTCTGGACGTTGCGCAAGGCCAGCAAGACCAAGAAATAGCTGGCCACCCGTAGCCAGTAGATTCTTTTCCGTGGCATGGAAGCGCACCACCAGTATTTTGGGGGATGGTGCGCTCTCGTTTTTTTTAAGAGATGGAGACCATTCCCAGTGAAGATAGTGACTATGGCAGCTAATCATTGATTCTCAATTCTGGATTGGGGTTTCGATGCTCGGAGGTTGTTTTTCAAGATTCAGGGGTGCATTTTTGGATTTTCCAGGTTTCGATTACGAGTTCCTGACCCTGGGTTAGACAGAGCCCCCAAGGTTTTCGGAGTAGTATGAAAGCTCGGATTTTCTGAGGATTCTGATTACTCTGATTATTCCGATTATTCCGATTATTCAGACTATTTCGATTACTCCGAAAGATATATCATTATGTCAAAGAGCGCGTGTTCCTTCGAAAGACAAAGCAAAGATACAACAAATAACTCTTTATGCCATTGATGCCTTTGATGCCAAATTGCTGCCGAATTAATTTGGCATAAAAAAAAGGGGTGCAAGGTAGTCGGTAGTCAGGTAGTCAATTATTTTTTGTCAAGGTCGGGCGGGGCTTTTCCTTCATTCCAAATTTTATTATATATATATAAT
>JAFOCV010000061.1 GCA_017381015.1 Bacteroidaceae bacterium | reverse complement strand
ATTGTGTTCGACGAGCCCAAGATTCCATATCGCGAGACAATCACCAAGGCTGCACGTGCCGACTATCGTCACAAGAAGCAGTCTGGCGGTGCTGGCCAGTTCGGTGAGGTGCATATGATTGTAGAGCCTTATTACGAGGGCATGCCTGCTCCCGAGGTCTACAAGTTTGGCAACCAGGAGTACCGTATCAACGTTAAGAACACCGAGACCGTAGAACTGGAGTGGGGTGGCAAGCTCGTCTTCATCAACAGTATCGTAGGCGGTTCTATCGATGCACGTTTCATGCCCGCCATCCTTAAGGGTGTGATGCAGCGTATGGAGCAGGGTCCTCTGACCGGATGCTATGCTCGCGATGTGCGCGTTATAGTATATGATGGCAAGATGCACCCAGTGGACAGCAACGAGTTGTCATTCATGCTCGCCGGCCGTAATGCATTCAGCGCAGCCTTCCGCGAGGCAGGTCCCAAGATTCTTGAGCCTATCTACGACGTAGAGGTATTCGTTCCCAGCGACAAGATGGGTGACGTGATGAGCGACCTGCAGGGACGCCGTGCCATGATTACCGGCATGCAGAGCGAGAACGGTTATGAGAAACTGACATGTAAGGCTCCTTTGAAGGAGATGTCAAGCTACTCAACAGCATTGTCAAGCCTTACCGGTGGCCGTGCAAGCTTCATCACAAAGTTTGCAAGCTACGAACTTGTTCCCGGTGATGTTCAGCAGAAACTCGTTGCCGAATACAAGGGTACTGACGAGGAGTAAAATTCTCATAGAGGAAAGTTAGAATAAACGAATATGAGAATAGGGCCATAGTTGTTAATTTGTCAACTAACCAATATTTCAATTCTAAATAAAAGTAAAAAAGAGAGCTTTTAAGGCTCTCTTTTTTGTTATATACATATATGATACATATATTTGCATTATGAAACGATGGGTTATATGGACTATATGCCTGACAATGGGCGTTTGCTTCCTGATCTTGCTTTATCTGCAGTTCAGGTATGCAAGAACCATGATGGCTATAAGGCGCGAGCAATTCAATGAGAGCGTGTTAAAAAGTCTGGATATGGCATCCAGAAACATGGAGCGCAATGAGACTATGGTTTACCTGCGCGAAGTGGTCGGGTTATATGGAGATTCTTTGGATACTTATTCCTATTCGTATGGAATGGATCTGACAATGACGGGAATGCACAGTTTCCAGCGAAGGATACGAAATGCCTACATCTATGAAAAAGAGGTTCTTGACGAGGTTATCCTCCGTGTACTCTATGCTTCTGGCGAGAAGGACTTTGAACAGAGAGTTGATAAGAACTTTCTTGTTCAGACCTTGAGGCGCTGCCTCCGCAACAATGGTATTGAACTGATTTTCCATTACCGTGTTTTCAATAGTGAAGGAAAGGAAGTTTACCGCTGTCCCGATTATGATCCAAAAGGAGAGGAGTACAGTTACACGCAGACTCTGTTCCGCAACGACCCCACAGGCAAGATGGGATTGGTGAGCATACACTTCCCCTCTCTCAACAAATATGTGCACGAGGTGGCCAATATGATATATCTGGCGCTGCTGTTTACCATTTTCCTGTTTGTTGTCTTCCTGATTACGGTTTACCTGGTAGTAAGGCAAAAGAAGGTAAGCGAACTCAAGAATGACTTTATCAACAACATGACCCACGAGTTCAAGACTCCGATTTCAACTATTAGCATTGCCGCCCAGATGCTGGCGGATAGCAAGTTGCAGAAGTCTTCCGATACGTACGAACGCTTGAGCGATGTCATATACAGCGAAACAAAGAGATTGCGTTTCCAGGTTGAAAAGGTGTTGCAGATGTCTCTGTATGATGGTGGCAACATTGCATTGAAGTTGCAGACTCTGGATGCAAATGATGTTATCGACAGTGTCGTTCAGACCTTCAATATCAAGGTTACCCAGAATGGCGGTTCGATAGAGACAAAGCTCGAGGCGCAGAACCCGAATGTCAGAGTGGATGAAATGCATTTCACCAATATCGTTTTCAATCTGATGGATAATGCTGTCAAGTACAAGCGCGATGACGTGCCCCTGCATCTTGACGTATCAACGTGGAACGACTCGGGTAATCTTTTCGTCCAAATATCTGATAACGGAATAGGTGTTCAGAAGGAAGACCTCAAGAGGATATTCGACAAGTTCTATAGAGTTCATACGGGCAACACTCATAATGTCAAAGGCTTTGGACTTGGCCTTGCCTATGTCCACAAGATGGTAAAGCTGCATCGCGGTACAATAAAGGCAACAAGCGAGTTTGGCAAAGGTACATCGTTTACTATTTGCCTGCCGTTGGATAAATGAAATTAATAACTTACCCTAAGGATGATTCCTTGTCTTGTTTGCAAGGTGCTCCATTAGGACCTAATAATAAAGATTATGGAAAACAAACAGAGAATTTTGTTGTGTGAAGACGAAGAGAGTCTTGGCATGCTTTTGAGAGAATATCTTCAGGCAAAGGGATACGATGCAGAACTATATCTTGATGGTGAGGCTGGTTATCGTGCTTTCACGAAGGGGCACTACGATATGTGTCTGTTTGACGTGATGATGCCCAAGATGGATGGCTTCACTCTTGCCAAGGAAATACGTCTTGTCAATCAGGATATACCTATTATATTCTTGACCGCCAAGAACTTGAAGGATGATATTCTGGACGGTTTCAAGGTAGGAGCTGACGATTATCTGACCAAGCCTTTCTCTATGGACGAACTGGTATTCCGCATGGAGGCCATCCTGCGCCGTGTCAAGGGCAAGTCAAAGAAGGCGCAGACAGTGTTCCAGCTTGGCAAGTACACATTCGACAGCCAGCGCCAGTTGCTTACCATAGGTGATGACAATACCAAGCTCACAACAAAGGAAAGCGAATTGCTTGCTCTTCTCTGTGCCCATGTCAATCAAGTGTTGGAGCGTGAGTTGGCTTTGAAAACCATATGGATTGATGATAACTATTTCAATGCACGCTCCATGGATGTGTATATAACAAAGCTGAGAAAGCATTTGAAGTCCGATCCGCGTATCGAGATTAACAATGTTCACGGAAAGGGATATCGTTTGATTGTTCCAGAGGAATAAGTTTGGGTAACCCAAATCGGTTATTAGCGCAGAACAGTCTAATGGTTGATTGGGGTTAACGTAAAAATAAAATTGGAGGAAGACCAGTTGGTTTTCCTCCAATTTTTACACTTTTGTGAATGTTATGCCTTGGATGCCTTGCCCGTTACGTGAATGTGGGTTGGAACTGCGGCAATGATCAGTAGCATTGCTAATCCCTGGATCCAATTCTGGTCAACAGCGCCCGAACCAAGGAATCTGTCGGATGCATAACTGATTAGCAGAATCAGTGCACCAATGACAATCATGATGATACCTGTGTACTTCATTTTCTTTCTATATATGTTGTTGTTTGTAGTCGGCTAAATGCAATTGTTGTATGTCCTTGCACAAAACTTCAATGCAAAATAATGAAATTTATCTGAGATGACCTAACAATTAGCTCCAAAAAAGACTCTTCTTTGCAAAAAATGATTCAAATAGTTGCGTACATCATATAAAAGCAGTACCTTTGCACCGCATTTTTGCACAATTAACTAATTAATTAATCATTTATCAACGTATTATGAACCAATACGAAACCGTTTTCATTTTGACTCCCGTTTT
>JAFOCV010000060.1 GCA_017381015.1 Bacteroidaceae bacterium | reverse complement strand
GTCGTACTGATACTGGGGTACATGCTCGTAAGATGTTTGCTCATTTCGATAGTGAATATGAACTGGAATGTCCCCAGCTGGTTTATAAACTGAACAAACTTCTTCCACGTGATATTGCTGTGCAACAGGTTGAGCGTGTTGACGATGACATGCATGCACGCTTTTCTGCCAAGTCCAGGACATATCACTACTATGTGCATCTTGATAAGAATCCCTTTTTGCGTTCATACAGTTGGCAGGTGTATGGAAACCCCGACTTTGAACTAATGAACAGGGCTGCCGCAGTCTTGATGGAATACACAGACTTTACATCTTTCTCCAAGGTTAATACTGACACCAAAACCAATGACTGTACCATAACCGAGGCGCATTGGGACAGGGTGGCAGACGGACAGTGGCGTTTTACCATAACCGCCAATCGTTTCCTTCGCAATATGGTACGTGCAATCGTAGGAACGCTGATGGAGGTTGGCCGTGGCCGTATGACCATTGAGCAGCTCCGCAACGTAGTGGATGCCAAGGACCGTTGCCGTGCCGGCGACAGCGTACCGGGAAATGCATTGTTTTTGGTAGATGTGAAATATTAGTTGCATTGTAATAGTCCGAGAATATAGGTTATGTGGATATTGTTTGCCTTTGTAAGCGCAACTTTGTTGGGTTTCTATGATGTGTTCAAGAAACAGTCTCTGAAGGACAATGCAGTATTGACAGTATTGTTGCTAAACTGCCTGTTCTCGTCCATCATCTTCCTGCCCATGATATGGTATGCCCCCTTTGGAGGTTGGGAGGTGCAGAGATATATTGTAATGAAGGCATTTATCGTGCTCAGTTCCTGGATATGTGGATACTATGCCATGAAGCACTTGCCTTTGACTATAGTAGGTCCGGTAAATGCAACCCGTCCTATGCTTGTTCTGTTGGGTGCAATATTTATTTTCGGTGAACGACTTAATCTCTTTCAGTGGACTGGTGTACTGTTAGCGCTTAGTTCCTTCTTATTGCTTAAATTAGGGGGTAAGAAGGAGGGTATAGACTTTATGCGCAACCGTTGGGCTTTATGTCTTATTGCCGCAGCCCTATTGGGGGCTTGTAGCGGACTTTACGATAAATACTTGATGTCCTCGCCCGAGGAAGGTGGTCTGGGATTGAACCGACTGACTGTGCAGAGTTATTTCAATTTCTATCAGTTGGCAATAATGCTTATAGTGGTAATGCTGGAGAGATGGAAAGGACAGTCAGAAAACAGTTTCAAGTGGCGATGGACAATACCATTCATAAGTATCTTCATCTGTGCTGCTGATTTGGCATATTTCTATTCTTTGTCTTTAGATGATGCAATGATAAGCGTTGTCAGCATGGTTCGCCGTGGCAGTGTGGTGGTTAGTTTTATGATGGGCGCGTTTTTGTTTCATGAACGAAACCTTAAGAGCAAAGCAGTTGATTTGGTATTAGTGCTTCTTGGTATGCTTTGTCTTTATTTAGGAACAATTTGTAGTTAATTTAAGATATGAAGAAGATAATTATATTAGTCTGCCTTTTCGTGTTTTGCACAGCGGTTTCTGCGCAATTGCATATGAGGGAGGTTTTTGCTCAGCTTCCAGATTCTGTATTGCCATTAATGAGTAAGAACAATCGTCTGGACTGCATAGATTTCATAGAAAATGGAATGGAAGCCCGTGTGAAGAATCATTTTGGTGATCCAGTTATACTGGATTCTCTTACTCATGATTATTTATTGCTACATACCAGTGAGTTAGGATATGTGGAAATGAAACTTCTCTCTAAGGCACCTGATACACTGTTATGTGTTAACCGTACATATTATGGACCTGTTGCTGACAGTGAGGTTAGGATCTATGATGCCTCATGGAGTTTTATCGCTGTAGTTCGTCGTCCTGACTTTGGTCAATTCTTCAAAACTTCAGGAGAATCAGGGAAATGGCAGGTAGAGGAACTTGACACGCTACGTATGATTCGCTCTGAGGCAGAGGTTCTGCCTTTGATGAAGGCTTCGCTGTCTTCAGAACCGGGTAAGGTGGAGTGGGTGCTTCAGACGGCAGGGTTCAGTAAGGAATTAAAAAAGGTTGCAAGTAGGTACCTGCAACCTGTTATATGTGATTTGTAGTATTTCTGCCGTTAAGTATTGGGTCTTCCGCTCATTTCCAGTTCCAATCGTTTAGACTGTAACTATTTTCTACATTGTTTTCTATGTAGTCAGGCAGGTTATGGAAGAAGTCGATATTGGTCTTTTCTTCCAGTTCGTCAATGCTTATGGCATACTGCCTTGCTATGTTTGTTCCTGAGGTAGTATCTCCTTCTGTATGCGGTATCCATAGAGCAATGGCTTTCCAGTTTTCTCCTGTTTTTAGGTTGGCATGTCTGTACAGAATTGCCATATAGAAATACCGAGGTACAATAATCTTGCTTGAGTTGTTGTTGCTCGTGTATCCGAGTATATGCTCCTGTTTGTCAATAGTGCCACCCTTGACGACATAGATGGTATCCTGTGCATTGTCGTTAACGTTCCAGTTATGGTACAGGCTTCTCATAAGTTTTTCAGCATTGAGCCATACATAGTCGCCCTGGCTGTCGTAGCCGTTGAATCGTTCGAACTGTGGGTGCATGTTGGTCATGAAGAACGTCTGCTTGTTGGCAGAAGCGGAGCATTGCCTGTCCTCACTGGCAAGCATGTGTCCACGTGAGTATCCTTGGAAATAACCGCTGCCTACACGGTATTGCTTAGGTACATCTGGGTCAGACAGGTATGTACCGTATCTTCCGCATTTGCTATCGTATATGTTGTCCATGTCCCATCTGAATGCCGTCCATCTGGTAGATTTCTTCTGCTGGTCGTATTCCATGCAGAAGTTTACGAACATAGTGTCGCCATCCTCGCGCAGTTTGGCTTTCTTGACAATGAATTGGTTGTGGCTGCCGTCCTTCTGTTTGGGAACTTCTATGCGCAATGCTTCCTCTTGTTGTAGGACCGGTTTGTTCTCTGGTTCATCAGGCACAGGTATGTCTTTTTCGCTGCATGCCCCAAGACAGATACATGATGCTATATATATAAATAATGAGTAATTGTATGTTTTAAGTATTTTCATGAGTGCTGTTCTTTAATTATAAAGTTGAGTTTGCCTTTGGCCTAAATAACAAAGAAGATGTGCCATAACTTAATGACACATCTTCTTGTGAATCTTTTTTGTAGCGTCTTTCACGCCAGACTCCAATTACTTGCGGGTCTTTGCGTAGCGGCTCATGAACTTGTCCACGCGACCAGCGGTATCCACCAGCTTGTTCTTACCAGTGTAGAAGGGGTGAGAAGTGTTAGAGATTTCCAACTTAACTACGGGATACTCCTGACCTTCAAATACTACGGTGTCAGTAGCCTTGCAAGTAGAGCGGCTCAGGAACATGTCGCCATTGCTCATGTCCTTGAACACAACGGGACGATAATTCTCGGGATGAAGTCCTTTTTTCATATCTGTATTTATTTATTATTTTCGTGTTGTTTATATAGCTGGTAACTATATAGGTGTAATGGAGTGCTATTTTCGGAGTGCAAAGATACGGCAATTTATCTTCATTGCCAAACTTTTGTGAAATAAAGTTGAAAAAAAGGCAATGGCTTCTTCTATCTATGTGCTTATTGGTGGGGATGACGTTAATGCCCCATGGCTTTTAGGGGCAATTTGTGTCACGTCCATCTGGTTCTTCAGGTATGTTGCCTGCTATGCTTTCACGCATTGCGCAATATTGCCAATCACATCTAAAAACACGCGCATACCTTATTTTTTTGCGCAAATGTGTACAAGTTATGTAAAAAATGGTTAACTTTGCAGTGCATGAATATAGTGGGGTAGAGTATCCCCTTGCCAACGTTGTTTGTTCCAATGAGAAAGATACCGCAGTTGTTGTTATGCTTCC
>JAFOCV010000059.1 GCA_017381015.1 Bacteroidaceae bacterium | reverse complement strand
ATTGCTTCCTGTTACATATACATCAAGGTTATCTATATGTAGAAAACCATTGAGTACATCTACGAAATCCTCCAGCATCTGTACTTCGTCAATAATCACATAATACATCTGCGAATCTTGCTTTGTCTGATTTTCGATATATTCATATAAAGTTTCTGCATTGCGATATTTGCGATGAGCAAATGAGTCTAGTTTTATTTCGATGATATGGCTGGTATCAACACCGTTATCTAAAAGATGCTGTTTATAAAGGTTGAGTAGCAGGTATGATTTGCCAACACGTCGTAACCCGGTAACAATCTTTATCAAATGATTATGCTTGCTACTTATCAACTTTTCAATGTAATGTTCTCTTTCGAATTTCATACAGATACAAATTTTGTGTATTTACACAGTTTTCGTCTGCAAATATAATGCTTTAATCACAAATAAGGCACGGAGCTGGAGACAATTTTTGTGTATTTACATACTTTTTGTCTGCACTGGGAATGGTATATATATAATAAGTGGGGAATAATCCCCCCAAAAAAATCATTTGTATCAATGCCCCAATGTAAGAAACAGAAATGGAGAGAACTGACGCCTGTGCCGGTCCTCTCCATCCCTGGAATGTAAGGTTCTCTACTTTCGCATCCAATGATAACATCACTCATACATTTTCGTTTTAATACATGCAGAGATAACCGAAAATATCGATTGTGCGTCGGTAACTCCTTTTTTTTAGGACTTACCGATAAAGAATCGCTAGTATTGATGGAAATTTGGGGTGATTCCTCAGAGTACAGATGACATAGGCCTGATGAACGATGAACGATTAGCGATGAGCAAGCAACATGGATTATATTTTATCAACCCGATGGCACGCGATGACACCGTTTTAATCTCACGCAAAGGCGCAAAGAGTCGCAAAGGTGTTTTGATAACTCATTGTTATTAATACCTGTAATTACTCAAACGAGCTTGGTAATGTCCATCTATCAATAACAATAAACTATGTCTTAGCTACTTTCGTAGCGTTATCAAATCATTTTAATAGTTGGCAACAGATTACACTTAATAGCATTGTTTCAAAGCTTCCAGCACATTTCTTCACTCGATGGCCAATCGCAGCTTCTCACGACGGCCGACGGATGAACACGGTTTCTTTCCTCACGCAAAGACGCAAAGAGACGCTAAGGAAGATTTGATAACTCATGTAGATATCATCTGTCATTATTCAAACTAGTTTGATAATAGCATATGATATCTACATAGACTACGTCTTAGCTACTTCTGTAGCATTATCATATCTAGGGTAAAGGCAAACGTGTCTAAGTTCGTGTCCGTGTGTTGTGCGTAGCTACGACACACGTCCCAAACAGAGGATAGGAAAATAATCGTGTTACATCGTGTATAAGTTCGCGTTGATAAAAACAAAGACTTAGTGTTCAAGGGGAATTATATTAACAACGCGATGAACAAGGAACGACTATAGCGATTCTTCAGATGACAGAGGGCTGATGAACGATGAACGATTAGTGATGAACGATTAGCGATGGTTATTATTATCAACACAAGAGCACGAACTGTCCTTTTATTCTTATCTCACACAAAATCCACAGAACTCACGGATTTTCCCATACTGTGGCGCTATCGCTGGAACTATTACGCAGCTTCGCGCGTAGAATCCACAGAGAAGTATCCAATGCTTTCGCAAACACTGCGCTAGCAACTGTCCCACTGAGACAGGTGGGACGAGGAGCTTAGCGACGGAGGGGGTGGATAGTTTTGCCTTCGCTAGTCGCTAATCTCTAGTCGTTCATCGCTAGCATCGTGTGTTCATCCGTAGGCCATCGTGCGAAGCTGCGAGTGGCCATCTAGTGAAGGATTGTGCAGGTAGCAAAGATAAATCTTGTTTTATCATGTGAAATCAGTTGATAAAATAATCCACGTTCCTCTTATAATACCCCCGACCACACTAGCCTCAGCACGGGGCGCTTGTCTTTGTTCCTTCTGCTCCTTTGCTCTGGATTCGCTTGATACCATTGCTCTTTCGCCCATCTGCTTAAAGGTGGCAGAATGCTTTTCGCACGACTTTTCGCTTCATTAATTGTCCTTTGCGATTCACTACGCGAGGCATTTGGCGATATACGTCTTCCGAAATTTCCATCGCCTTTCTTAAACGATGAGGCAATAATGGCTCCGATAGATAAGCATAGATTATCTCGTCCACGTCCCATTTCTTCACCCAAGCATCGAACTCTGAGAGTACCTGCTTCAATTCCTCTGGTGATTGATTCAGGTTGTTCATAAACATTATCTTCTGTGAGCGACAAAGGTGCTATTTTTTCTTCACCTTCCCCGCTATTTTCTGAATTATTTTCTTCTTTAACACTATTAATAGTATTAGCTTCTTCCGCACTCTGCTCATCCAACCACTGCTCATAAGCAGGTATAGCGGCTTTACCCGCAGAACCTTTCTGGGGAGGGGCAATCTTCAAACGCTCAGTTGGCTGAATGGGGGAATTTCCTTCAGGAATTGTGCCTTTCCATCCACGATGTGGCAACAATAGGTTTTCATGCCATTGCTCACGATGAGGTAGGGCACTCTGAGCACCAGATTGTAGCGATAGATTTGATTGAAGGTCTCTTGGGTCAGTTCCACGTGGGGGGCTTTGAACTCGAAGATGATGAGGGGACGCCCTTCCTTGTCGTAAAAGACGGCATCGGCGCGCTTGCTCATACCATTTTGCTCAAGGCTGATTTCATGAGCCAACCGTGCCTTGGGGTATCCCAAGATGTCTGTGAGCCAATGGGAGAACTGCTGGCGCACCCATTCCTCGGGAGTGGTCTTGAGCCAACGACGGCGGATGAAATCCCAAACATAGATGCGCTTATCATCGCGGAGCTCTAATTTTAATTCGGTGTATGGTATATTAAGTATATACATAATAGTGTAACGGGGGTTGGAACTAAAAAGGCAAGTGTGCAACATTGCCCATTCAGACTTTTTGATTATCTTTGTGTCGTCAAAGTTACGCTTTAGTAAGTGAATAAGCAAATGTTTTGCCTTTTTTATGAAAAGAAAATAACTGAGACAAGCAAACTAATGTTATAACAAACAATGAAAAGCAAGCGAGAAATAGTAGAAAACTGGTTGCCGAGATACACCAATCATTCGTTGGAAGATTTTGGAAATTATATCCTGCTGACGAATTTCAATAACTATGTGGATATCTTCTGCAAGCACTTTCATTTGCCGGTGCCCGACTATGCTGCCAATATGCGCATGGCCACGCATGAGGATATCACCATCATCAACTTTGGTATGGGAAGCCCCAATGCTGCCATCATCATGGATTTGCTCTCGGCCGTAAACCCAAGGGCTTGCTTGTTCTTGGGCAAATGCGGAGGACTCACTCCGAAGAGCCAGTTGGGGGACTTGATTCTGCCCATAGCCGGTATCAGAGGCGAGGGTACGAGCAACGACTATTTTCCACCCGAGGTGCCCGCATTGCCTGCCTTCATGCTGCAGAGAGCGGTGTCTACCACGATACGCGACATGGGATTGGATTATTGGACGGGTACCGTGTACACCACCAACCGACGAGTGTGGGAGCATGACGATGATTTCAAAAACTATCTGCGCAAGACACGTGCCATGGCTGTGGATATGGAGACGGCTACATTGTTTACATGTGGCTTTGCCAATCGCATTCCCACCGGTGCCTTGCTTCTGGTGTCGGACAACCCGATGACTCCCGAGGGTGTGAAGACTTCGGAAAGTGACAACGAGGTGACGCGCAACTTTGTTCGCACTCATGTGCTCATTGGCATTGATGCTCTGGAAATGATCAGAGACGAAAAGAATACTGTTCGCCATCTGAAATTCGATTACTAAAATGTGATGCATGCCTTCTTCCCCTCTTTCCTCCCGGGGAGAATGGTGTGCTCCTGTAGTGAGAAACAATAGTAATGACTTACGAAGAAATAATAAAGGATATAAAGAATGGTAATGTGGCTCCCGTCTATTGCTTGATGGGAGAGGAGCCTTATTACATAGACAAGCTGGAGGCATACATAACGCAGAAGGTGATGCCCGAGGCCAACAAGGATTTTGATATGGCCATGATGTATGGCAACGAGGCGGATGCCGTGAGGATAGTGGAGGCGTGCCATCAGTATCCGATGCTGGGCGAAAGGCGTCTGGTGGTGGTGAGAGAGTTTCAGCAAATGAAATCTGCTCAGGATGCATTGGCCACATATTGCAAGAATCCTGCATCCAGCACCGTGCTGGTATTGTGTCATAAGAATGGCAACCTGGACAAGCGTAAGGCATTGGGCAAGGTTATAGACAAAGAGGGCGTGCTGTTTGAGAGCAAGCGCGTATATGAAAGTTCCTTACCATCTTTCATACAAAAGTATCTGAAGGCGGAGAGGAAGGACATAGAGCCCAAGGCAGTGGAGATGCTGGTGGAGTATGTGGGTGCCGACTTGATGAGGATGTCCAGCGAGTTGGACAAGCTGCTGATAGTAATGCCAGCAGGGGAGAGTAGGGTGACAGCTGCCCTTGTGGAGGGCCAAACTGGCATGAGCAAGGAGTTCAATAATTTCGAACTGATATCCGCGCTTGTGAAAAAACATAAAGCTCAGGCACTGAAAATCGTGAAATATTTTGGCAGTAATCCACGCTCCTTTGCATTGCCTTCTACGCTGTCCGTGATGTTTACTTTTTTTTCAGACCTGATGCAGGCCTACTATAGCCCCGACAAGACGGAGCAGGGGATAGCACAATGGTTGGGCAAACCGGATTGGAAGGTACGCAATGAGATAATGCCTGCCATGAAGATGTACACGGGACGTAAGGTGATGGACATACTGTCTGAGATAAGAAAAACGGATGCTGCAAGCAAAGGGGTGGGAGGATGTAAAACCCCACCGGGCGAATTGCTTCTGGAACTCATTTGTTACGTTTTAGATTAGATTTCGAGTAAAAATACATTGTAAAGTGCTCCAAAACGGGGCACTTTTTTTCTATATTGACAAATAGGGTGGGAGTGCTTTTTCTGCATCATTCGTATATATATTAATCAGTTAGCTATGATGGGTGCTCGCTGAGAATTGCGTAAATTATGTAAATCTGCTCGATTGTAGGGAATATTGGATTTTGACTTATTCTCGCGGATTTGGGGAGAGGCCAATTTGCATTTAACAAATTTTAACATTTAATTTTGTGGGAGGGTAAAAAGTATTTATGAATGTGAATATGTAAATCGTAAACCAAAACAACAAACAAGGATGCATTCACAGAAGCAAATTTGTATTTTTATATCATTCATGAAATTTAATTTTGTGCTTCACATATATGTAATGCATAAAATATGCGAGGTAATAACAAGAACGTAATTTACTCAAACTCAGACAATAATAAAAATGCATAAAATCTTTCGTCTTGATTTGTATGTATTTTGACCAACATTATGCCAGGATAGGCGTATTTGTCTACAAATCTCGCAGATTGATAATATGTAAGCCTAATAAAATCAACTAAATACGCAATATAATCAGTATATGTAACTTTAACCCTGTTCAAGACTCTAAATTTACAATAGCTTAATGTGTATTCATGAATCCGAATTGTACACCACAGAAACATAAATACACAAAAGTAAATTGCAAATAAGAAGATAAATTCGCATTTACAACTTTAAAGTTTGCAAACTTAAATGCTTTTTTGTACCTTTGTGAGCGAATTTGTAATCGAAAATTGGGGTCTCCTACGTATTACCCCTGTATTTAGTTATCATTTTAGGTTCGAAATTATGAAAGACCGTATTCGTCAGTTGATGCTTGATCAGGCTATGTCGCAAAAGTCATTTGCATCCGAGTTGTGTATAGCAGAAGCTACTTTGTCAGGAATTTTCAATGGGCGTACTCGACCCTCAAATCAGATAGTCAGTTCTATTCATGAAAGATTTCCCCAGGTGAACATCTCGTGGCTGATGTTTGGCGAGGGAGCTATGTACACCTCAGATGCTGAAGTAAAACCAGTGGAAAGCACGGAAAATAATGATGGTGCCAGTGATGAAATAGCAGCTGACTTGTTCTCCTATCCTCCCTCTTCTTCGTCTGTTTCTGCAAGCAATGAGGGCAGTGCTGTGACCTCTGCCCAGATGGTGCAAGCACCAGCGAGTGCTCATCACTCTCAGGCACAAAATGCATATCCACAGGCATCGGTGGTGGCGCCACAAGTACAGGTTGTGGAGAAATATATTGACAAACCTAGGAGAAAAATTACTGAAATCCGTATATTTTTTGACGACGGAACCTATGAAACCTTTACTCCTTAAGGCTCTCTGTGGCCAGTTTTTGCCAGAGAAATGAGTGGAAAATACTGAAAAAACAACTCTATTTTATCATCAAATGCCCCTGATACGGGGTGTAAAATGAGCGAAATTGAGGAGAAATTAGATGAAATCTGATATGAAAACTGGTTGTTCTGCCGTTTAAAGTTGCCGCAAATATGAATGATAGAACTCCTCTTTGAGGATACCATTAATGCTCCCTATATATATTATAAATAAGGTGTGGCAGGAGGTATTCTGTGACAAGAGGAATGGAGATCTAAGTACCGGAAAATACATCTTATGGGCTTCGGGAATGAGGTTTTTGCCGTAAAAAATGCTATCTCTGCCCTTAGGAAATTATATTTTTTGAGCAATAGGTTTCTATCTCGTTTTTATTTCGTAACTTTATCAAGCAATTAAATAAATAAGGTATATTTTATGGCACTAAAAAAGCATATTGTAGATTTGCAGGTGGTTTCTCGCGAGGAGTTGGGAGACCGTTTTGTGTTGCTGAAATGCACCGATGCCAATGCTCCTTTGCCTCCGATGATGCCTGGTCAGTTTGCCCAGTTGCGCGTGGATGGTAGCAAGGAGACATTCCTTCGTCGCCCTATCAGCATTAACTTTGTTGACCTGAAGAGCAATCAGGTTTGGTTCTTGATTCAGTTGGTGGGTGCTGGTAGTCGTGCCCTTGGACGATTGCAAGCAGGTGATTTGCTCAATGCACTTTTGCCCCTCGGCAATGGTTTTTCTATGCCCGTTTCGGCAGATACCAAGGTGCTGCTCGTAGGTGGTGGTGTGGGTACGGCACCCCTCTTGTACATGGGTGCTCAGATGAAATTGATGGGTATGAAACCCACTTTCTTGTTGGGTGCACGTACTGCTGATATGCTCCTTCAGTTGGAAGAATTTCAGAAGGTGGGCGATGTGTATGTTACCACAGAGGATGGTAGTGCTGGCGAGAAAGGTTTCGTCACTCAGCATTCAATCCTGTTTAAGGAGCACTTTGACCGCATCTCCGTGTGTGGCCCTTCTCCCATGATGAAGGCGGTGGCAAAGTATGCACGCGCTAATTCTATCCCTTGCGAGGTGTCGCTGGAGAATATGATGGCATGTGGTTTGGGAGCATGCTTGTGTTGCGTGGAGAAA
This sequence comes from Bacteroidaceae bacterium, assembly GCA_017381015.1. Taxonomy (GTDB): domain Bacteria; phylum Bacteroidota; class Bacteroidia; order Bacteroidales; family Bacteroidaceae; genus Physcousia. The sequence goes on along the minus strand of JAFOCV010000059.1, from coordinate 3,632 downwards.
ACTACCAAGGGCAATGTCTGTGTGTGCACAGAGGGTCCTGTATTTGATATTAACGAACTTACTTGGGAATAATAGATATGGCAAATTTATCTACTAATATAGGAGCTCTGCAACTGAAGAATCCAGTGATGACGGCCAGCGGTACTTTTGGCTATGGATTGGAATTTGAAGATGTGGTGGACCTAACCGCCATTGGTGGTATTATAGTGAAGGGAACTACTTTTCAGCCACGTCAGGGCAATGATTATCCTCGTATGGCAGAAACCCCTAGTGGTATGCTCAATTGTGTAGGATTGCAAAACAAGGGTGTGCAATACTTCTGCGAAGAGATATATCCCAAGATTCGTAACATAGACACCGAGATGATTGTTAATGTCTCTGGTTCTTCTCCAGAGGATTATGCTCGTTGTGCTGCTTGTATTAATGAATTGGAGGATATTCACGCCATAGAACTGAATATCTCTTGTCCTAATGTGCATGACGGAGGTATGGCTTTTGGTGTGACCGTGGAAGGTGCTTCAAGCGTGGTGCGTGCCGTGCGTCAAGCCTACGACAAGACTCTTATCGTTAAGCTCTCTCCCAACGTAACTGACATCGTGAGCATTGCCAAGGCGGTGGAGGCAGAGGGTGCTGATTCGGTAAGTTTGATTAACACTCTGATGGGTACTTCCATTGATATTGAGAAGCGCAAGCGTATGCTCAGCATCGGTACTGGCGGTTTGTCTGGTCCTTGTGTCAAGCCAGTAGCCTTGCGTATGGTATACCAGGTTTCTCGTGCCGTGAATATTCCCGTAATAGGTTTGGGTGGTATTTCCAGTGCTACGGATGCTATCGAGTTTATTATGGCTGGTGCAAGCGCTATCGAGATTGGTACCGCCAATTTCCTTGACCCTGCTATCTCTGTAAAGGTGGCACAAGGCATCAATGAATGGCTTGATGCTCACAATGTAGCGTCAGTCAAGGACATTATCGGTGTGGCTGAGTAATACTCTTATCATCTAGATACAATTTATCCCAAGGGCCGTGAGTTTCACTCCTCCCCCCAAAAAAAGATATAACTTATCCTAATGGTGTAGTTTTATCTCTCGGATATAAGTTTTACTACAGAAAAATAGTTCCCCTTCCTCGTTTCTGTTTTGAAAGAATAGGAATCAGGAGGGGGAATTTCTCTTTGCCAACTGATAGGAATTGTATATGTTGTGCCAAATGCTATAGAAGCCACCAGCAATGCTGCTCAGAGGGTCCATAAAGGTGTAGCCGCACCATATGGAGAAGATGGTGTTCTTTTGTCCAAGAGCTTGTGTGGAGCTTATGATTTCATTGCTGGAATAATTGCTGATGTTTTTGCCCAACCATTTGCCGGCGGTAAATTGGATGAAGGCGGCAAGCAAACTGCCCACGGCAATGGATAATTGTGGTGCTATTCCGCTACCAGCCATAAAACTTTGATGCATGATTTTCACGCTCACGGCAATGGCAATAGATAGTGCCATCATCCAAAGGTAGAATGCAGCATTGGGTATGCTGGTGAGCCATCGTGTCACACCTGGCAGCAAACGACGGATGATGATTGCGCACAAGAAAGGGGAGAAGAGCAAGGGGAATATCTTGGCCACAATCTGCCAAAAGGTGGTCAGGAAATCCACCTCTGCCTTAGGACAAATCATGGGAATCATGGCTGGTATCAGTGCAGAGGCAAGCAAGTTGGCAAGGATGATATACATGGTGAGCGAACCTTGATTGCCGCCCAATTTGCCTGTTACCACGGCAGCAGCCGTTGCCGTTGGGCATATCATGCAAAGCAGGAAGCCTTCTATCCCCAATCTCCAGTTCTCTGACAGAGGAATGCTGCTCATCAGCCATGCACCGCCTATCCATACAAGTCCTTGTAGCATTAGAGCTCCCAATTGCCATTTGCGCAGATTAAGGTCGGAGGGTTTGACTTTGAGAAAAGTAAGCAGAAGCATCATGAATAGCAGAGTGGGTTGAGAGACGCTTATCGCTTTGCTCAGCAATGGTTTGCACACCTGCAAGGGTTCTATGTTGATAAAGGTAATGTATGCGCATGCGCCAGTTAGCATGCTTACCACCAATCCCCATCGTTTCAAGAAAGCCACAACTCTGTTCATTTTGCAAAATGAGATATTTATTTGACTTATAAGCGTTTTCTCTCCATCAGCAAGGTGCTAATCCTTCTGATTGGCCGTTATGTTTATCTGTCGTTAGCAAAGTGTTAATCCTGCTGATTGGCCGTTATGTTTATCCGTCGTTAGCAAAGTGTTAATCCTGCTGGTTGACCATTATGTTTATCCGTCATCAGCAAGGTGCTAATCCTGCTGGTTGGCCGTTTTGATGTCTTTTAATATCTGGCGATTGAATTTTCTTCGCTCAGCATCGTATATCCATCCCCATTTGTTGAAGTACTTTACCATACTGGCCATGTGCACCATAAACAAGCGTAAGCTGTGGTATGAGCCACGGCTAAACTTGTGATAAACATTCACCATGGGGAAGAAAAGTGTCTTGTAATGGCGATGAATGCGTCTTGTCAAGTCGAAATCCTCTCCATACATGAAGAAGCGTTCGTCGAAAAGGCCAACCTCCTTCAGAGTACTTACGCGGAAGAACATAAAGCAACCGGACAAGCAGGGAGCGTTCATTATTTTGTCGTAACCAGAGTGCAGAAGCTCATACTTGTTGTTTCTTTGCTTTATCATCCATTCTGGTAATAATATTCTGCATATCAAGTCCATTGGAGTTGCCAAAAGCTTGGCCAATGGTTGTATCTTGCCATCAAGGAAGAGTATCTTGGGCATTATTTGTCCCACATCAGGATTTTCCTCCATGTATTTCCAGATGGTGGGTATTACGTCGCTAGCAAACCATACATCGGGGTTTACCACCAGGTGATAGTGGCTGTCCTCTTCCATCGCCAGACGAATGGCTCTGTTATTACCACGTCCATAACCAGTATTCTCCTCGTGCAGATATTCTATCTGGAAACCACGCGAGATGTGCTCCTTCAGGTCCTTGTCGCGTTGCATGTATTGTTGCAACTCTTCGCGCAGGGTTGTCACCTCGTCGCTATGGTCGATAATCCACACCTTTCTGATGGGTGATGCGATGATGGAGCGCAGGATGGCCTCTATGTCCAGGAGGTGGTCGTTGTATGTTACTATGCTAGCGGTAATCATTTCTTGTTCAGTGGTTTTCGATAATAACAGACAACGCCCGCCCTTTCACAAGGGTGGGCGTCGCTAATTTTGGATTTGTTTCTCTAATCCTTTACTTTACCTTAGCTACGATAGCCTTGAAAGCCTCGGGGTTGTTAACAGCTAGGTCAGCGAGAACCTTACGGTTGATCTCGATACCTGCCTTGTGCAACAAGCCCATCAACTGGCTGTAGCTTAGACCCTCTAGACGAGCCGCAGCGTTGATACGCTGGATCCAAAGAGCGCGGAAAGTGCGCTTCTTGTTGCGACGGTCGCGGTAAGCATAGGTAAGACCCTTCTCCCAAGTGTTCTTGGCAACGGTCCAAACATTCTTGCGGGCGCCAAAGTAACCTCTGGTCAGACCCAATATCTTCTTTCTCTTAGCACGTGATGCTACATGATTGACTGATCTTGGCATTT
>JAFOCV010000004.1 GCA_017381015.1 Bacteroidaceae bacterium | reverse complement strand
TACCACTTTCGCACCTCCTTATTTTGTATCTGTCAGCTGTCAGTTGTCAGACTATAATGGCTTTTTAACTTGGGGGAGCATCCACCCAATTCGGGGGGGTGTTTGATACCGAAAAAATAACTGTTTAACTGTTTAACCTTGGGTGAAACCATCCCCCTAATTCAGGGTGGTGGTATGGGTAATCAATTAAATCAGTTAAACAGTTAAACAGTTAATCAGTTAATCAGTTAATCAATTACATTTCTCGCATATCTGTGCCAGAGCGTTACAAGATAGGCAGAGCAAAAAATAACAAAAATTTTTTCTCCCCTCAGAATCAGCCTCTTACAGCATGCTAAGTCGCTCTAAGTCGCTCTAAGTCGCAAACCGCCAAAAAGATATTGTATCTTTGCATTGTCTTTCGAAAAACACGCGCTCTTTGACATAATGATATATCTTTCGGAATAATCAGAATAGTCTGAATAATCGGAGTAATCAGAGTAATCAGAGTAATCGGAGTAATCGGAATAATCAGAGTAATCAGAGTAATCAGAATAATCAGAAACCCGAGCTCTCATACTGCTCTGAAAACCTCGGGGGCTCTGTCGCTCCCAGGGTCTGAAACTCATGATCGAAACCTGGAAAATCCAAAAATGCACCCCTGAATCTTGAAAACCAACCTCCGAGCATCAAAAACCTAATCCTGAATCCTGAAAACCAACCTCCGAGCATCGAAAACCTGATCCTGAATCTTGAAAATGGTGAGCTCCCAAAAATACCAATAATTACGTGTCTCTGAAATCCTAAATCTCCGAAATCTGCTATCTGCATAAACAAAATTCCCCCTCCCTTTGGGGGGAGAGGGGAAATAGGCTAAATATCCAGGAGGGAATAGTGTGGGGGTGGATGGAGTAGAGCCACTCTTACTCTCCTGTATACTGGCAAAGGTCTTTTACTTCTTGAGCAATTCTTCTACGGCTGTCTGAATCTGAGTGTCTATACCACGAAGCATATTCTCTGGGGTTATGTAGCACTCGATATCGGGCTGCAGCTCCTGATTCTCCAGATAATTGTCGCGATTGTCACGAGTACCTACCTGGGGGATACCGAAGGTGTACTGACCGATGTTCTCCCACCATACGGCGGTCATGGTACCTGGTACGGGAGCACCGATGAGCTTGCCTATGCCCATCTCCTTGTAGAGCCATGGAGTGCCGTGAGCATTGGAGTAATTGTCCTCGCAAACGAGCATGCAAGAGGGCTTCACCCAGCGGTCGAAGGGGTCGTTGCCGATGAACTTGCCACGTGGTGTGTAACGAGAATATGCCTTGCCAGAGAGGGCTATGCATACATCGTTGTGCAACCATCCACCACCATTGTGACGAGTGTCTACGATGACGGCATCGCGTGTGCGGTTCTTCTCGGAGAGCAGGTTCTTGTAGAACTCGTGGAAGGAAGCAGCATTCATAGCCTCGATGTGTACGTATGCAATACGACCATTGGAGAGCTTGTCCACCATCTGCTCGTTGCGACGTACCCAGCGCTTGTAGAGCAACTGATTTTGTCTGCCACTGGAGATGGGACGCACGGTGATTTCCTTCTTCTCGCCCTTGAGAGTGAGGCGTGTAGCCTTGCCAGCCTTACCAGCAAGCATGGGGTAATGGTCGGTGCTGGATGTGATAGCCTCGCCATCGATGGCCAGGATGATGGTACCAGCCTTTACCTTGTCATTAGTGTCCAGAGGACCACCAGAGAGCACCTCTGCCACCTTGAGACCCTCGCCCTGGTATGTCTCATCGAAGAGAAGACCCAGTTCTGCCACTGGCAGACGGCTGGAAGAGGCATGATAGCGACATCCGGTGTGGCTCACGTTCAGTTCGCCAAGCAATTCGCTAGCCATCTCGGCAAAGTCATAACCATTGTTGATATGTGGCAAGTAACGCTTGTAGGTAGTATATAGTCGGTCCCAATCTGCACCATTCATATTGGGGTCGTAGAGCTTCTCCTTGGTCTGACGCCAGATGTGCTCAAAGTTGTACTCCTGAGTCTTGGCTGGCTGATTGACGGTGAATGCCTCGAAAGGAATGGTCTTGATGGAAGCAGAATTGAGGTCCAGCTTGCACAAGGTACCACCCTGACCGATGAAGTAACAGCTTGTGCCACTCTTGTCCATCTTGAGCGAGTGTGCATCAATGCGCTGCATCTTCAGCTCGGTGCGCTCCTCTAGGAAGTCACGAATCCATAGAGCCATGCTGCCATTGTGGGGAGCAAGATAGTAGAGACGGGTGCCCTCGTTGTTCATCACAGCATCTGCAAGGCGAGAAGATTGCATGGTGAGGCGCATGGTGCGGTCGTCCAGATTGTCCAGCTGGAGCTTCAGTTCATCCACCTTCTTTTCCTTATCTGCCGAGTCCTTCTTCTCAGACTTCTTGTCCTTCTCGGCTTCCTCCAGAAGGGCTCTGTCTTCCTTGTTGAGACGGAACTTGTGGTAAGCCTCATCATCAAAGAAAGTAATGTATACATCGCTCTCGGCACCCCAGCTGCCATGGCTACGATAACCGGCTCTGTCGCTGGCAAAAATCATGGCCTTACCACCCATTACCCAACGGGCACGACCATCGGAATAACCGCTCTGAGTGAGGTTGACAGGTTCCTTCTTGCCCTCGGCATCCAATAGGGCTACGTCCTCGTTGTTCCAACCGCCATTGCCCTGATAATTAGAAAGTAGCCACTTGCTATCGGGGCTCCATGCAAAGTACTGGTCGCCATCGGAATAGGAATATGCATACTTGCCATCACGCACGGTGCGAATCTTGCCCGACTTGAGGTCCATGACACAGATAGCATCTCTGTTCTGCAAGAAAGCCACCTTCTTGCCATCGGGGCTGTACTGAGGCTGGAAGCTGGTGGTAACACCATCAGTGAGGCGACGCTCTCTGAGCTCGGTGCAATAGGTCATTACCTGCTCCTTGTCGTTGGTCATCTCTGTCTCATAAAGGCTCCATATGCCACCACGCTCGCTATCGTAAAGCACGGCACGACCATCGGCACGGAAGTCGATACGGCGTTCGCGCTCGGGTGTCTGAGTGATTTGCTTGGTAGTGGAGAAATCCATGGTGGTGACATATACATCGCCATTGAGGATGAAAGCCACGTCCTTGCCCTTGGGAGAAACGGCCACGTTGGTGGCACCACGCGATACCAGGGTGCGCACCACCTGGTCAGGGTCTATATCGGTGTTTATCCTGATGTCCACGCGCTTGGGCTCCTGACCGGGTGTGAGAGTGTAAATCTCGCCATCATAGGCAAAGGCCAGAGTACCGCCATTTGACATAGACAGATAGCGCACGGGATTGCCCTTGAAAGAGGTAAGCTGCTTGCTATCGCCAGAGAGATTGGCTTCATATACATTGAAAGTACCATCCTGCTCGCTCAGGTAATAATAACCATTGCCAGAGGGCTTCCAGATGGGGTTGCGGTCTTCGCCAGCAAAGGTGGTCATGCGCTTGTAGGCATTGCCCTCCTTCATATATATGTCGCGAGCAATACTGCTGGTTTGATGCTTGCGCCATGTATCTTCATATCCCTTGACATTATTATAGAGGATACGTCCGTCAGAGGCTATGCTCACATGGTCCATGGAAATGGCCGAGAAGAGCACCTGGCGGCCACCATCCTTGCCCACCTTGTACAGACGGGTAAAGGTGGAGCTGGGGAATGTAATCTCGTCTACCGTGGGATTACCGGCACGGCGTATGAGCAGAGTATCGTTATTGAGCCAACCAGCAGGATACTCATTCTGTGAGTGTGTGGTAATACGCTTTGCCAAGCCACCCTGAGCCGACATGGTATATACGTCCAAAGAGCCCTCACGATTGCTGGCAAATGCCAACTGGCTTCCATCGGGGCTCCAATGAGGATTGGCATCATAGCTCTCATTGGTGGTGAGCTGCTTGGCTTCTCCACCCTTGGATGATACCACATAGATATTACCCATGTAAGAGAAGGCAATACTGCTACCATCGGGCGAGATAGCTCCACCACGCATCCATAATGGGCCCTCGGATTGAGCCTGAGCCGACATGCCTATTGAAAGGCATGCCAGAAGAGATAAGATTTTCTTTTTCATTGTATATGTGTATGTATTATATTATCTTACGATAAACTTCTTGCCACCACTGATATATATACCCTTGGGAAGAGACTTGGTGTAAGAGGTATTGCCCACGATTTGTCCACGCACATTATATATAGGTGCAAAGCCATCGGTGGGTGCATCCACTGGAATATCCTCTATGGCGGTGTGCACGTCCTTGACATGAGCAAAGCGCAACTTGTAGGAATAAGAGCCACTGGTGGGTAGCTTGTACTTTTCCAGCACACCAGCACCACAGGATGCATTGCCTATACCCAGCTGAGCATAGTCAAAGTTGGCAAAAACACTCTCTGAAGCATCCATATTCCACTGGTGCAGATACTGGTGCTTGTGCTCATCGGTATAGTTGTCAAGAGTAAGGTTTACCTGACCCTCTGTCTCCACGCTGATACCCTCGCCAGCCTCGTTGTGAAGCACTATCCAACGGAGGTCCTGACGGTCGCCCGAGGTTTGAGGACGAACGTAATCTACGTGGAATGCACTGACTGGCAAATCATATATACCAAGGTCTGAACCCTGCTTGCGGTCGATGGTATTGTCCAAAGGTCCGCGTGCATAGTACTTGGTCATAGAAAGTTCGGGATTGAACTCCATGAGCATACCTATACGGCGCAGATTGCTGCCAGTGGGAGTGTAGGTGGCCTGCATGTCCACGGTACCATCGCGATTGACGGTGTATACGAACTTGTAGTTGCAAAGGCTTCCGGTACCAGTCTCGGTGATGGTGACGGTGGAGCTATCGCTTGCCATCTTGACGGTATACTTTCTGCTACTTACACCATTGCTGGTGCTATAGTATGGGTCGGTGCCATAGGGAGCATCGTTTTCTATCCAGCGATAGTTGCTATAAGCTGGTGCCGACTTACCATTGGTATTGGCAGGAATCACATCCACTCCACCCATATTCCAATGTGTGATACCATTGGAGGTGTTTACCTTCATGCTCACGTCGCTTCCCTCAATAATGTATGTGGAACCAATCTTGGTTAGGCTCAAAGGAGCACCGGCAGATAGATTGGCCTTAGCAATGGGATTGCGCTCGGTAATAGTGTATTGGGTAGAGGCTATAGCATAACCAGCCGTAGCCCATCTGGTGTCGCTGGCAAGGCATACGGATAGATTGAGCAAGTATTCGCCCTTGTCTGATGTGGCATTGTAGGGGATGGTTATCTCCTGAGTCTTCAAAGATGCAATAGAGGGAAGCACGATGCTACCGGTCTCCACCACATTACCATCATGAAGCAGCTTCCACTCCAGAGGCATACCATCCAGATTGATACTCTCGTACTTATTGGAAATCTTAATGGTTTGAGTCTGCTTGTTGAGCTCGCCAAACTTGATATGCTGATAGATGCGGCGCACCTCGGCATACTTACCGGTCAATTGGCGGTCGGCCGTGAGAATACCATTGTTGCAGAAATTGCCCTGATGGGGAGCCTCGGGATAGTCATTACCATTGCGATACTTGTTGAAGCCATTTACCTTCAACTGACCATTCTTGATGTCCTGAGGATCCACGATGGCTTGGTCCACCCAGTCCCAGATACATCCACCCATACCATTGCTACTGCTCTCCATTACCTCCCAATACTCCTTGAGATTACCTACGGAATGACCCATAGCATGAGCATACTCGCACATGAAATATGGCTTACCCACACGGTCAACCTCGTTTTGCACCTGAGGAACAGAATTGTACATCACACTATGAATATCTGTGGGAGATGTCATTGCACGTGTAGCACCTTCGTAATGAATGGGTCGTGGATCAAGGGCACGAGCAGCATCATAGGCATGATTGAAATTGGAACCACCATTGCTCTCATTACCCAGGCTCCATGATACTATGCTGGGATAGTTTCTGTCACGTAGCACCATACGCTCTATTCTATCCACTATGGGAGCACGCCATGAACCAGCCGTATGGATACGTCCACCATCTGTCCAGTTCTTATGGAACTCTACATCGGCCTCGTCCATGTGATACATACCCAGGTAATCCATCATGGCATTCATCTTGGGAGTACGTGGATAATGGCTGGAACGAACCATATTTACATTGGCTTGCTTCATTAATACAAGGTCCTTCCACATGGTTTCTGCATCGATGGTACGACCAGTCAAAGGATGTGTATCCTGAGTATTTACACCCTTCATCATCACACGCTTGCCATTGATGAGGAAACGCTGGTTCTTGATAGTTGCCAGACAGAAACCATACTTGGTAGCATGCACACTCTCTTCATTGCCATCAGCATCCTTCTGAACCACCTCCACGGTGTATAGAGTGGGAGAATCACTTGTCCAGGGCTGAAGGTTGGAAAGATTGTCAAATACCATATTTAAATTCTTATTGCTTTCTGTAGATTGGAAGTCAACCCTTTCAGTCAATGTATTCATAACATTACCATCGGGGGCTATCAATCTTACCTCGTAATTCTTACTGGTTGCAATGCTATCTCTATTATCCAAAGCCAATTGTACGCTTACACTACCCGAGGTGGCATTGCTACTGAGATTGCTCTTAATGTAATGGTCTCTAACGAATACCTTGGGTACGGCCACCAGGTATACATCACGATGAATACCACTCATGTGCCACATGTCCTGACCTTCCAGGTATGAACCGTCTGACCAGCGGATTACTCGTACTGATACATTGTTCTTACCAGTGCGTACATACTTGGTAACATCAAATTCGGCATCCATATTGCCTCCTTCGGTATAACCAACGTACTCTCCATTGAGCCATACGTAAGCAGCAGAGTATATACCATCAAAATGAAGTAGAATGCGCTGATTGTCCCATGACTCTGGCAAGTGGAAATCTCGGCGATAACTACCCACACTATTGTCCATACCCTTGCGCATGCTGATGTAGGGAGGATTGTCGGCAAAAGCATAATCCACATTAATATAATATGGTTTGCCATAGCCTTGCATTTCCAGGCATCCTGGTACCTTGATATCATCCCATGAAGAAGCATCTACTTCATTGCCATAGAATTCTTCTCCGGGCATGGTATTATTCTCGTCAAGAACATTCCATTTCAACTTCCAGGTGCCATTGAGGCTCATCCAACGAGTACTCTCCGTGGGGTCTAGCCATGCTCTTTCATAACGGGCATCAGCACGCAATGACTCTGTTGACTGATAAGGAATATATGTGGCATGACCCTTCTCCTTGTTCTGCTCGAATACCTTCTCATCCTGCCATGGAAGACCCTGGGGAAGGTATTCGCTCTTTACCATCTTGAAACTAAAATATGTATCAGAGCTGGATGCATCGGTACTGATATATACCTCGTGGCTGGAATTAATGGCTACGTAACAATTAGAGGTACCCTGACCAACCTTTAGCTGATACACATCTTCCATACCCTCTACTTCAAGGATATCAAACATCTGATTCCAATTGGGATTTCTTTCATTGGTGTCCTGTGTCCACTGAAGCAAAACTCTCTTATTGTCAAGAGCTGCATCTATACACTTGCCACAACTGGAATTGTACAACTGATACCATGTAGTACCACCACTTTGATACATGGGAATACTGAGTTTCCACATCTGACCATAAGCGCCATCCTTGGGTTGCTCGGCAATGATTTTGGCATCATTCTCATTGCTTCCTCCATTGGACAATACGTATTTGGTATTAACATTCTGAATCAAATATGTCTGATATGGCAAGGGAATGGTATTTTCTTCGGCACTTACCACTTCCTGAAGTTCAAAGTAGGTGCTCGTATTGGTAAGCTCGTCCTTCATCCAAAGATCACCATTGCTATACTCTGTTACGGCCAAATTTGGCTTGGCAGAGCACAACAATTGGATAGCCGAACCTGCTATACCTGGAGAGTGAATATTAAAAACCTGATTCTGATTGTTCAGATTTGGTTTCCATTGAAGCAAACGTCCGGGATTGCCGCTCTCCAATGCCATATCTATGCTCTTTCGAGAACCAATATTGTAAAGGCCATAGTTTCCTTCACTTCCATCACTGATGAGTGCCCACATCTGATTCTTGTCATCAGCCTTGTACTCACCCATCACCACCTGGGCATCGGCATTGATGTTACCATTGTTAGTAACCGCCTTACCGGTATTTGAGGATACTATGCGATATACGCTTCCCACCGTTTGTGCATTAATTGCTATAGAAGCAAATAATGCCATAAAGGCTATAAAGAGACCTTCCTTCCTTAGTCTATTAATCATAGTATTAGATTTAAAGGTTATTAGATTTTATTTAAATTCACTTATCTTCTTGCAATACTTACCACCCACCATACAATAGATGCCAAGCAATACGAATGGAATACTGAGCAATTGACCCATGTTCAAAACCATAGAGGATTCAAACTCTACCTGATTCTCCTTGGTAAACTCTATTAATATTCTGGATAGGAAAATCAGGAATATGGCAAGACCAAAATAAAAACCACTTCCCACTCGAATATCAAAAAAGGGCTTCTTGCCGGCATAATCACTGGCACTCTGCTTTAAAGACTTGCGATAGATTGCCCATCCTATGAAGAAGAATATGAAATAGCATATAGCTTCATACAACTGACCAGGATGACGTGGTTGCATGTCCACTCGCTCAAAGATGAATGCCCAAGGCACATCGGTAGGACATCCAATGATTTCTGAATTCATAAGATTGCCCAAACGAATGGCACATGCACATATAGGAGTGACAATAGAAACATTGTCTATTACGTGCATAAAGTTGAGCTTTGTCTTCTTGCTATAAAGCACTACGGCCAATATCAATCCTATGGTACCTCCATGAGATGCAAGTCCTTCGTATCCGGTGAAATGCCAACTACCATCGGCAAACTGACGAATGGGAAGAATCATCTCCACGGGATGTGACAAAAAGTATGCTGGCTCATAGAAAAGGCAATGTCCCAAACGGGCACCTATCAATATACCCAAGAAGCAGTACATGAACATAGGTTCGAACTTCTCCTCTGCTATCTTCTGTTCCTTGTAGAGATAATGCATCAGTTGGTACACAGAAAATAATCCTATGCACCACATGAGCGAATACCAACGAAAATCCAAAGAACCTATGCTAAAGGCTACTATGTCTGGATTCCAATGAATGAAAGAAAGTATATTCATATATTATACATTAAAGCGGAAATGCATGATATCACCATCCTGCACTACATATTCCTTACCTTCCACACCCATCTTACCAGCTTCGCGTACTGCAGCTTCGCTACCATAATGGATATAATCATCGTACTTGATAACTTCGGCACGAATGAAACCCTTTTCAAAATCGGTATGAATAACACCAGCACACTGAGGAGCCTTCCATCCCTTGCGGAATGTCCATGCCTTTACCTCCATCTCACCAGCAGTAATGAATGTCTGAAGTGTGAGCAAACTATAAATAGCCTTGATAAGACGATTGCAACCACTCTCTTGCAAACCCATATCCTCCAGGAACATCTGCTTCTCTTCATATGTCTCCAGCTCTGCAATGTCTGCCTCTGTCTGAGCACTGATGATAAGCATCTCGGCATCTTCGTCCTTGATGGCTTCGGCTACACGTGCTGTATGCTCATTACCTGTAGAGGCACTCTTGTCGTCTACATTACAAACATACAAAACGGGCTTAGCGGTAAGCAAGAAAAGGGATTTAGCAGCTGCCATCTCGTCTTCTGTATCGAAAGTAACAGTACGTGCACTCTTGCCTTCAAGAAGTACCTTACGATAGGTATCTATAACGTCCATCTCTATCTTAGCTGCCTTGTCACCACCTACTCTAGCTGCCTTCTCCACACGCTTGGCTCTGTTTTCCAGAGTTTCAAGGTCCTTGAGCTGAAGTTCCATGTCAATGATTTCCTTGTCACGAACAGGATCTACACTACCATCTACGTGTACAATACCTGAGTCATCAAAGCAACGCAATACATGTATGATAGCATCACACTCACGAATATTAGCCAAGAATTGGTTGCCCAAACCTTCACCCTTGCTAGCACCTTTTACCAAACCTGCAATATCTACTATATCACATACAGCTGGTACTATACGACCAGGCTTCACTATTTCTGCCAAACGGGTAAGACGCTCATCTGGTACACTAACCTGTCCTAACTGAGCATCAATTGTACAGAAAGGGAAATTAGCTGCTTGTGCCTTTGCGCTGGAAAGACAATTGAAAAGAGTTGATTTACCTACGTTTGGAAGTCCTACTATACCTGCTTTCATTTTATATTATCCTTTTTTAAAATATTTATCCTTTTATATATATATATTATGGTGGTGAATTATAATCCCAATTTTTCAGAAATCTCTAGCATACGATTGATAGGAAGAATAGCCTTTTCTGCTACTTCTGCATCAACGTGGATTTCTGGTGATTCATTCAATAGACAATCATACAACTTTTGCATGGTCACTAGCTTCATATAAGAACACTCGTTGCAAGCACATGTGCTATCGCTTGGAGGAGCAGGGATGAATGTCTTCTCTGGGCATGCCTTCTGCATCTCATGCAATATACCACTCTCAGTAGCTACGATAAATACATTGGCAGAATCCTTTATTGAGTATTGCAACAAAGCAGCAGTAGAACCAACCTTGTCGGCCAACTTAACTACCGCACCCTTACATTCGGGATGCACCAATACCTTTGCCTCGGGATACTGATTTTTCAATTCAATAATTTTCTCTACCGAGAATTTCTCATGTACATGACATGCACCATCCCACAAAAGCATATTTCTGCCTGTTATACTATTTATATATCCACCCAAATTACGGTCAGGACCAAATATAATAGGAGTATCCTGTGGCAAGCTCTCTACTATCTGACGAGCATTGCTACTGGTCACCACAATATCAGTAACGGCCTTGGTAGCAGCAGTAGTGTTAACATAACTAATTACTGTATGATCGGGATGCTGAGCAACAAATTCGGCAAACTTATCAGCAGGACAACTTTCAGCTAAAGAACATGTAGCCTCCAAATCGGGTACAAGTACCTTCTTATCAGGACAAAGTATCTTGCTTGTCTCACCCATAAAGTGAACACCACACATTACTATTATATCAGCCTCGGTGGTTGCCGCCTTCTGTGCCAAAGCAAGAGAATCACCCACGAAATCTGCTATATCCTGTATTTCACCATCGGTGTAATAATGAGCCATGATTACTGCATTCTTCTCACGGCACATCCTTTTGATTTCTTCTTTAATGTTCATTATTATTATTGATTTTTATACTTTTTAAAATATATGATAATAATTATATTGTGTTGATAGTGTAGATAACTGTATCCAGCTTCAACTCTAATACTTTGATATTTGCTATTTTAGGTATTTCTGAGAGTGTGTAGATTATGTGATATATAAGTGTGTTAATTGTTATTTATCGATTGTTTATAACTCTGAATTCCTAACTTTATAATCATTTTGAAGGGAGTTTTCTATGAGTTATTATATGAGTTATCAACACAAATGTAGATAACTTTTGACCATGAAATCCCATATTATCATACCAGCGGTGACAGATACGTTCATGCTGTGTTTGGTGCCAAATTGAGGAATCTCCAGGCATCCATCACACATATCCACCACACTTTGTTGTACTCCTTTAACCTCGTTTCCCATTACAACGGCATACTTTTTATTTCTATCTGGGATGAAGTTATTGAGCATGGTACTACCTTCACATTGCTCTACCGCCATGATGGTATATCCTTCTTTTCTTAACCAATCGATGGCATCTTCTGTTTTCTCGAAGTATTTCCATTCTACGGTTTCTTCGGCACCCAGAGCTGTTTTGTGTATTTCCACATTTGGAGGTGTAGCGGTGATGCCACACAGGCATATTCCAGCCAATCTCATAGCATCGGCAGTTCTGAAGACACTACCTACGTTGTAAAGGCTACGAACATGGTCTAGTACTACCACCAAAGGATTCTTGTCTGCTTGTTGGAATTCCTTTGGGGTAATACGTCCCATTTCTGTTACTTTAAGTTTTCTCATTATATATAATATGTGTAAACTTTTTACTATATTTTACAAGAGTCCTGCTTCTATTTGTACTACTATTCTTTCTACTAGTTTATCGTCGTTTTCAGGATCGTATTCTTTTTTTAGTGAAGCCTTGAACATCCATGCGAATGCTTGATAAAAGGCAGCTCTTGCAGGACCCAGGAAGGCTTTTACTATCTCGTATGATGTTTGGTTACACTCTCTATCTATAAGTTTTATTAGTAGTTTTCCTTGCGAGTATGTAAGCTTCTTCATCATAGGAGTGTATTGTCGGAGTATCTCCTTCTCTACATTTTTTATATGCTCTTGCTTGCTTTTTTCATCAGGTAGAATAAGGAGAGTTTCATACGTTTCCTTTATCATATCATTGGCCATTTGTGCCAAAGGTAGTACTACTTTAATGTTATATACAAGTCTATTGTATTTTTCTCTTTGCTTCTTGTTTTTGAATTTTATTGGTAGATATACGGGAACTTCTGGTAATAGGTATTGATTCATAGTATCACCATCCAGTATGTATTTTTCCTTGTATATGTATCTTTGTAGTTTTAATTTATACGTTGTGGGTAAAGTATCAGTTATGAATATACCATTAAGATCTACTTCATTTCGAGCAGTGCTTTGTCCATATGATGATGAACAAAACATAGCAATAAGTAGGGATAATATGATATATCTGTACTTCATATTTTTAGTAACTAACACTTGTTTCAAATCCAGCATTGCGTATTTTTTCTGCAATACTATCCATGGTTTCTTTGCTTGCTTTAATGAGGCCATCTGTTGGCCATTCTCTATCAAGCGTGTATATCATTACTTTTTTTGGAGATATTCTTTTCAGAGCATCTATATATGGTATGATGTATTCGTCTTTGCAATTGTCAACGGATATTTCTTTTCCATTTTTATCCTTGATATTGCCTTTCATAAACATAGTTTGTATTATTGCATGGCCTTTCATTTTTTCAAGGCAATCGATAATGTTTTCTATGTTGTAGTTGACATTCGGTTGGTCAACCAATTTTATGTATTCTGGTGAGACGGTGTCTAGTTTCATCAATGCATTGTCCACCTTCATCAGAGCTTCGAATACATCCTTTCTATGCACTTGTGTGCTATTGGAAAGTACAGAAACCTTTGCTTCTGGATAGTATTCATTTCTGAGTATTATTACATTTTCTACTATTTCCAGAAAACTGGGATGCATGGTTGGTTCGCCATTTCCAGAGAATGTAAGTACGTTCAGTTCT
This sequence comes from Bacteroidaceae bacterium, assembly GCA_017381015.1. Taxonomy (GTDB): domain Bacteria; phylum Bacteroidota; class Bacteroidia; order Bacteroidales; family Bacteroidaceae; genus Physcousia. Next base: position 6,559 of record JAFOCV010000004.1, on the reverse strand, counting down.
TCTCCACGTGCACTCATCTCCTTTAGCTTAGCCTCTAGTTTTTCTTTTACCTCCTCTACAGAAGGAAGAGGTTGTTTAGCCTTCTTATCTTTATTAAGTCCACATTCACAATACAGACAATCAAAAGAGCACCATTTGCCATCACCAGGCATGAGATTGATGCCTAGCGAGATGCCAAGTCTTCTGCTTTTGACAGGACCAAATATTGGTGAAGGATATGTAATAGTCATAATTTTATTTTTTATAAAAGCTAGGCATGAAAAGGAATAGTACGGTGTATATCTCCAAGCGTCCCACTAGCATATAGAAGCTTAGCAACCACTTTGCTACGATATTAATGTCAGAATAGTTATTTGCAGGTCCTGTTAATCCCGCTCCAGGTCCTATATTGCTTAAAGCACTTACCGTACTTCCAAATCCGGTTAAGGAATCCATTCCAAAATATGAGGTAATGGTAATTCCGATCATAACCAAGGCCATGTATATTATCACGAAGCTAAGAGTACGTTTTACTCTTTCATCATTCATAACTCTACCACCCAGATTAACGCTCAACACGGCTCTAGGATGTAGTTGTTTGAAAAATTCATTTTTGATGGCTTTAAGTACTACTATAAATCTAACAACCTTTATACCACCAGCTGTACTACCTGCACATGAACCTATTATCATCAGTAATAATGTGGGCATTAGGAATACATCTCCCCATGCTATATAATCAAATTTTGTAGCAGCAAAACCAGAACTACTGATGATAGTTGCGACGTGGAAGAGAGAAGTTCTGAATTGTTCTTCTATACCCATGGGCAAGGAAGAATTTATATTATCTACAGATGGATAGAAATTAAATAGTAGCATGAATACCACTATAGCAAATACTATAATCTTGAGAAAGACATTCAGTTCTTCATTACTCTTTATTATGTCCCACCTCTTGATAAAAGCATAGTAAAACATGCCAAAGTTAAGACTGGAAAGAATCATAAAGATGGAGCAGATATATTCAATATATGCCGAGTTGTAGTATGCTATGCTAGCCGTGTGAGTGGAAAATCCACCCGTAGCAATGGTAGTGAGTGAATGGCAAATGGCATCGAACAAATTCATAGGTCCCAGATAATAGCATATAGTACATACAATAGTGAGTATTGCATATATCATAAGCAATCTTCTGGCCGTAGAACCAATCTTAGGACTAAATTTATCCAGAGTGATACCCGTAGCTTCGGCAGAGAAAATATTATTATTGCGCATTTCTCCCGTTGGCACCAAAGCAAATGTAAATACCACTATACCAAGACCACCCATCCATTGGGATATAGCTCGCCAAAACTTTAATCCATAGCTAAGTGAATCTACGTCATTTATTACCGAAGAGCCAGTTGTGGTAAATCCTGACATAGTTTCAAAGAAAGCATCCGTTATCCCCATTCCAGCTATCTCTATGAATGGTATCATTCCTATGATAGAGAACAGTACCCAAGTGAGGGCTACCACCATAAAGCTATCAGCACGGGAAAAGTATTTATGGGTGTGATTATTTATTTTGTCTTCCCATTTCTTGATGCTTATGCTTATAGCTCCAATGGTAAAGCTTATTATGGCACATAAGAGGAATACCCACCAGTCTTTTTCCTTATAGATAAGGCTTACTAGTGAGGTAAGAACTAGAAAGAGTGATTCTAATTGTAATAATATTCCGAATATCCTTTTCTTCATTTATCGTAGGCATGCTTTGGATAGTCTATTGTATAGTGCAATCCTCGGCTTTCTTTTCTTTCAAGAGCATGACGAGTGATGAGATAACCCACATTGATCATATTTCTCAATTCGCATATATCTTTGGTAGGTTTCACTCTCTTGAACAGGTGTTCTGTTTCTTCGTAAAGCAGGTCTAGTCTTTCCCATGCACGATGCAATCTCAAGTCGCTATGCACAATACCCACATACGTGGACATTATCTGATTCACTTCCTTTGCATCTTGAGCGATAAGTACATTTTCTTCATTGGTCAGTGTACCTTCATCATTCCACTCAGGAATATTATCATTGAAGGTATATTTATCCACCATTTCCATTGAGTGGCGAGCAGCTGAATCAGCATATACAACGGCTTCAATGAGTGAGTTGCTTGCCAAACGATTACCACCATGCAAACCTGTGCAAGAGCATTCGCCCAGAGCATAAAGTCTGCGGATACTACTCTGGCCATCAAGGTCTACCTTAATACCGCCACACATATAGTGAGCACATGGTGATACAGGTATATATTCCTTAGTGATATCAATGCCTATAGACAAGCACTTGGCATATATGTTGGGGAAATGCTTCTTAGTAAGTTCGGGGTCTTTATGAGTTACATCAAGACATACATGGTCAAGGCCATGAATCTTCATCTCATTATCTATGGCTCTTGCCACTATATCACGAGGTGCAAGGCTCAGGCGCTCATCGTACTTGTGCATGAATTCCTTGCCATCAGGCAATCTCAGAATACCACCATATCCGCGCATTGCCTCGGTAATCAGGTATGCGGGATGGTTTTCCTTGGGATTGTATAATGCTGTTGGGTGAAATTGAACAAACTCCATATCCTGTACCTTACCCTTGGCACGATATACCATGGCTATACCATCACCAGTGGCAATATTAGGATTGGTGGTGGAGGAGTATATAGCACCCGTACCACCAGTGGCTATGATTGTAACCTTTGATAGATAGGTATCAATCTTGTTAGTATCCGGATTTAATATGTATGCACCAAAGCACTCTATATCGGGAGTACGTCTGGTTACTCTGATACCCATGTGATGCTGAGTGATAATCTCAACGGCAAAATGATTTTCAAAAACGGTAATGTTTGGTTGTTTCTTCACCGCTTCTATCAATCCTCGTTGTATTTCAAAGCCAGTATCATCGGCATGATGCAGGATTCTGAATTCGGAGTGTCCACCCTCCTTGTGAAGGTCATATTCTCCATTCTCCTTTTTATCAAAGTTGACACCCCATTTTACCAAGTCTTTAATGCCATCAGGGCCACCCATTACTACTTGTTTTACAGATGCAGGATCGGAGATGAAATCACCCGCTATCATTGTATCTTGTATATGTTTTTCAAAATTATCCACATTCAAATCAGTAACTGATGCTATACCACCTTGGGCTTTCGAAGTGTTAGATTCTTCTAAAGTAGTTTTGCACACAAGAGCCACGCTATAGTTACTGTTTTGGCTCACCTTTAGTGCGTAGCTCATGCCTGCTACACCACTACCGATAATGAGAAAATCAAATTTCTTAATCATTTTTCTTTTCTTTTTTAGGTTTTTGAATCCAGTGTCCTCAGTATTTTTCTTTGATGTGGGCAGAATTCGGTATAAGATTAATTTGCACAAAGTTATAAAAATAACTTTATACACGCAAGAAGGAGGTTGGTATTTTAGGTTTTATTGACTTTCTATGTGCTTAAGTTAGGCATTTATGGTGCAAGTATAGAAAAAAAATATATACTTTTGTGCTCGTATACACAATTGAAAGTACATTTTGAAAGATTAAATTTATGAAGAACGGCATATTTTACATACTAATCCTCTTGTCTATAGTAGCATGTAGTACGAAGAAAACCATAGTTGTCACTGAGCCAGAGATAAGAACGGTGTACGTGGAGAAGGAGGTTAAAAATAAGGTTTCCGACTATGATATGATGCTTCTGAACATGTTGCGCAATGGAAATAGGAATTTCAATACCTCACACCAATACCCAGAAAATACATGGGAAGGTAGATTGCAAGCCCGACTATTGGAATTGTGCAATCAACCCCTTTTCAATAATAGCCAATTGGGTTTGGTGGTATACGACATTACAGATGGCAAGTTTCTCTTCATTGTGAATGGTAATCAGCGCATGCGTCCGGCTTCATGCCAGAAGATAGTAACAGCTGTGTCAGCTCTGGATTTATTGGGTGGAGAATACAGTTATATTCCCCGTATTGATGAAGCAGGAGAAGGATGGTGCTGGGATGATAATATCACATCACAGATGCCTTATCGCGACAAGCGCAGATGGCACATGAACGAGGTGTTGCAAATCATGATGAAGGAAAGTGACAATCGTATGGCAGAGAGCCTTTTCTGGCAATTATCTACCTTTGGTGGAGGCAAGTTTGGCAATATAAAATCCGTTGTTTCCAATATAGAGCAAGTCTTTCAGCGTGCAGGCATACCTCAAGCCAGTGGATACAGGATAGCTGATGGTAGTGGACTTTCTTTGTACAACTATATTACACCTCAGATGCTCAATGCATTGCTCGTATATGCATGGAGTCAGGAGGATATTCGTGCGCATCTCATACCCTCGCTTCCAGTAGGTGGAGTGGATGGCACATTGAAGAATCGTTTCCAGGGAACCAAGGCATATAATAATATTTTTGCAAAGACAGGTACCGTGACGGGTGTGTCTTCGCTCAGTGGATATGCCAATGGAGGTAATGGTCATGTATTATCGTTCGCAATTATTAATCAAGGAGTTGAGCGTGGTAGTATGGGACGTAGTTTCCAAGACCAGGTATGTATAGCCATTACAGAACCATAGCAGGAATTACAGGTTGAAAAAAATAAACAACAAATTATAATATCATGAAGAAAAGTCTTCTTTCAAAGCTTATGACCAATGCGTTTAGTGGTATAGCACTGCTGGGTGTTATGACCATGGCATCGGTTGAAGCCAGTGCACAACAAAGTCGTGGTATAGGCATATACCCAGGTAATCCCAGTGAGTATTTCGGTCCTAAGATAGAGAAGGATGCCGAGTACCGTAATCTTGCTCTCCATCGTGCGGTATATCAGTCTGGTGCGCATGATTTGAATCTTACCGCTCAGCTCATCACCGATGGTGTGGTGGCTAGCAATCAACCAGCTTTCCTGCAGGTATTTACCAATGGCAAACCCCTGCCTCACAATGAGCGTAAGCTCACCATTAACGATAGCGAATGGTCAAGAATACCCGTGGAGGGTGCCGAAGCCACTCTTTCTTATCTATGGTCAAATATGGACATAGAGGCAGATGAGATAGTGGTGGAAGGTTTCGTGGCTTATGATCAGGACAAACCTTTTGAGCACTATTCAATGCATTGCGAGGTAGCTGGTGCAAAGACTTATAACTACTCTCTCAAGAGCGATACCTTGCCTGGACGTCCTCGTAGAAGAAAGGTTATCAATGACCCCAACAAGCAGACGGAGGAGGCAACCGCCATGGCTCGTGAATTGAAGGAGACATTCAAGCTAAAGGGCAAGCGCACATTCAATTCTGTCAAGCTCACCTTTAAGCAAAACAATGCCTTTTATTGGTCAATTAAGGAGGTTACCTTTAAGCGTAAGGGCAAGGCCGTTCGTACCATTTTCCCCGCTCAGCGTTTCACTAGTGTGTGGAAGGCGGAAAAGGGCTCATGGGCTTATGTGGACCTAGGTACAATGGCTGATATTGAGGAGGTTAAGCTACATTGGTTGGATGAAGGCAGCAAGGGCGTAATAGAAATCTCCAACGATGCCAAGAAGTGGAAACCATACGTATTGGTAAGCAATGACGCACAAGCAGATGCCAAGGTGCAATCAACCAAGTTAAAGGCTCAGGCACGCTACGTTCGTGTTACTAACACAGAGGATGCTTGCCTATGTGAAATGGAGGTTTATGGCAAGAATGGTGTCAAGCCTGTAGCACATGCCGAGCAGGGATGGATTGGAGAGAAATACATGCTCAATGGTGGCAATTGGACACTATGTCCCATCAGCGACCCCACTACTCATGCCAAGAAGATTGGTCCCGAAATAGTGGCTACAGTACCTGCTACGGTGCTTTCCAGCTATCGTAATGCCGGTGCTCTTCCCGACCCCAATTTCGATGACAATCTTTCCATGATTTCCGAGTCATTCTTCAATCGTGATTTCCTCTACAAGCGCACATTCAGCGTACCTTCCAAGATGCTGGAAGAAGACCGCCGTGTCTTGCTCAATTTTGATGGTATCAACTGGAAGGCTATCGTAGTGCTCAATGGTCATAAGGTGGGCAAGATAGAGGGTGCCTTCACTCGTGGTCAATTTGATATTACCGATTATATTAAGGATGGCGAGAACGAACTATGTGTTTACGTTCAGAAGAATGCCAATCCTGGTGCTCGCAAGACCAAGACCGGCGAGAATACCAGCTTTAATGGTGGTGTGCTTGGTGGCGATAATCCCACCTTCCATGCTACAATTGGATGGGACTGGATAACCACTATTCCTGGTCGTGAAGTAGGTATATGGAATGATGTATATCTCACCAGCACCAGAGAGGTTACCATCAGCGATCCCCTTGTCAATACTTCTCTTTCTGATGGCAAGGCCACTATGACTCCATCCGTCTTTGTCAAGAATCATCTTTCTTCTCCCGTTCAAGGTACTCTACATGGATTTATTGGTGATATTCGTTTTGAAAAGGATATTTTCCTTGCTCCACATTCCGAGCTTGAGTTTGTGTTCTCTCCCGACGAGTACCCACAATTGAAGAACCAGCAGATGAAGCTTT
>JAFOCV010000058.1 GCA_017381015.1 Bacteroidaceae bacterium | reverse complement strand
ACAAATCTCACTTTTATAGCTTAACTAAAAGCAAAAGTACTAAGAATCCATGAAAATAAAGAATATTTTGTTGATTTACTTAGACAATTATTAAAAATAATCCCAATAGATTGAAGTATGATTCATTAATTTGAAGAAATATTAAAGGAATCATCATTTTGTTGGGTGCTTTCCTGAGTTTGCTGGGTACTTTCTGATGTATTTCTTGGTATTCGATTCGGACATTTGAAATATACACATTATATATAATACAGGCGAGGGGAAGGAAGAATGAATCCTTGTGATGTGTTCTTGTTAAAGAGGGTTGGTTTTGGCAGGCTTTTGGCAGATTTTCTGCCACCGAAAGGCAATTTTGGCAGACATCGAGGAGAAAAATTGATAATTTTGCAGAGATTTCTATTTTTGTTGTATATTTGCACGGTCATTTGAAAAGAGGGATTTTAATAGCATTTTGACAGGCAGAAAAGCACAAGTTTACAAAATGACACAATTTTAGCAATATTTTTTATCAATCTGTTGCATAAAAACAAATTTTGCGTTAACTTTGCGCCGAAATAAAATTAACACTAACTAAAAGATAGCGACAATGGACGCAATTAAGGTATTAGAGGAACTAAAAAGAAGATTTCCCAATGAGCCCGAGTATCATCAGGCAGTAGAAGAGGTACTTGCTACAATTGAAGAAGAATATAACAAGCACCCCGAATTCGATAAGGCAAACTTGATAGAGCGCCTTTGCATTCCCGATAGAGTATATCAGTTCCGTGTGACATGGATGGACGACAAAGGTCAGATTCAGACAAACATGGGCTACCGTGTACAGCATAACAACGCCATTGGTCCCTACAAGGGCGGTATTCGTTTCCACAAGTCAGTAAACCTTGGTATTTTGAAGTTCCTGGCATTTGAGCAGACCTTCAAGAACAGTTTGACTACATTGCCTATGGGCGGTGGTAAGGGTGGTTCTGATTTCAGCCCCCGCGGCAAGTCAAATGCAGAGGTGATGCGTTTCTGCCAGGCATTTATGCTTGAGTTGACTCGCCACATTGGTCCTGACGTAGACGTTCCTGCTGGTGATATCGGTGTAGGTGGTCGTGAGGTAGGTTACATGTTCGGCATGTACAAGAAGTTGACCCACGAATTCACAGGTACATTCACAGGTAAGGGTCGCGAGTTTGGTGGTTCTTTGGTTCGTCCCGAGGCAACTGGTTATGGCAACGTATACTTCCTTCAGGAAATGCTCAAGACCAAGGGCGATAGCGTAGAGGGCAAGAAAGTATTGATTTCTGGTTCTGGTAACGTAGCTCAGTACACCGCAGAGAAGGTACTTCAGTTGGGCGGTCAGGTAATGACTATGTCAGACTCTGATGGTTACATTTATGACCCCGAAGGCATCGACCGTGAGAAGTTGGACTTCATCATGGAATTGAAGAACGTATATCGTGGCCGTATCAAGGAATATGCTGACCGTTATCCCAATGCAAAGTATGTAGCAGGCGAGCGTCCCTGGGGCGAGAAGGCAGACATCGCATTGCCTTCGGCTACTCAGAATGAGTTGAACGAGGAACAGGCACAGACATTGGTAAACAATGGTGTGATTGCAGTGAGCGAAGGTGCCAACATGCCTTCTACTCCCGGTGCTATCCGTGTATTCCAGGAGGCCAAGATTCTTTATGCTCCCGGTAAGGCAAGCAACGCTGGTGGTGTATCAGTGAGCGGTCTTGAGATGTCACAGAACTCTGGTCGTATCTCATGGTCAAGCGAAGAGGTTGACAACAAGTTGCACTGGATTATGGAAAACATCCACGAGAACTGCGTAAAATACGGTACCGAAGCAGACGGATATGTCAACTATGTGAAGGGTGCCAACGTAGCAGGCTTCATGAAGGTGGCTAAGGCTATGATGGCTCAGGGCATCGTATAACGAAAAAGTATTTTCAAAGAATAAACATTAGATTTTTTTCATAGATAAATGCTATTTGAACAGCTGTCGAAGTGATTCGATGGCTGTTTTTTGAATCTTGAACGTTCGTTGAGGCATTTTGTGGGTCATGACTTTGTTTTTGACAGAAAAAAATACTAATTTCGCATCGATTATCTAATTGTCCAAGGACAAATAGAGCATAAACAAGCATTAAAAGTAAAAACAACTAACACATCAGAATTATGAACAAGCCATTTGTCAAAGAGACGCTAACGAGATATTGGTTCAATGCCACATTAGCAGTAATGTTTGTGCTAACCATCATCGTACTCACCATGTGCTCACATTGCTCGAAGCCAGAAGGTATGTCACGCGAAGAGTCAGAAAAATATGCCACAGAAGCATGGCAGAAGGCCATGGCACAAAGGAGCGAGCAGTTGAAACCCATGTGGGACGAGCGTGTGATGAAGGCTGGCGAATGGAGCATGCCCTTTGATGTGAAAGTGTATGGAGAGAAGCCCGAAGATGGTCGTTCCCTATACATTTCCATGCATGGCGGTGGCAATACTACTCCCGAGATGAACAATCAGCAATGGGAGAATCAGAAACGACTGTACACTCCTGCCGAAGGTGTGTATATCGCACCCAGAGCAGCCGTAGATGATTGGAATATGTGGTTCCGCCCCCATGTGGACACCCTCTTTGCACAGATAATTCAAGGTGCCGTAGCCTTTCACGATGTTAACCCCAACAAGGTGTACCTGGTGGGATACTCTGCTGGTGGAGATGGTGTGTATCGTATGGCACCACGCATGGCCGACTATTGGGCAGCCTCATCAATGATGGCTGGACATCCTGGCGAAGCATCTGCCGTAAACCTTCGCAATATTGGTTTTATGGTGTGGATGGGAGAGCACGATGCAGCATACAATCGCAACCGTCTGGCGGTGGAATATGGTGCCATGATGGATTCTCTGGAACAATCAGAACTGGCTAACTACAATCCCAAAGGTTATGCACACAAGACCACCATCGTAGAAGGATGTGGGCATTGGATGAACAGAGCCGATACGGCAGCTATAGAATGGATAAACGATTTTGAGCGCAATCCTCGTCCCGAGTATATCGTTTGGAGACAGGAAGAATCAGGCTTGCGCGATTGCTTCTACAACCTTTCCATTCCCAAGGAAGAAATGGCACCTGGCAAGGAGGCGAGAGTTTCCTTCCACAAGAATGTCATCACCATCGTGCACAATGATTACAATACGCTCTACATTCATCTGAACGACCAAATCGTTGACCTTAATAAAAAGGTTAGCATCCTATACAATAGCACAGAAATATTCAATGACTATGTACCCCGCAAGGCTGAACATATCGATGCCAGTATAGAGAAGCGTATGGATAGCGAGTACATCTTCAATGCGGTAATCAGCATTGTCAATGGCGAGACAAGAGCCTTGTAATCCATCTTCTTTCAATCTATCACAAGAACAAAGCACATGCAACTGAAAGATACACCCTTTGTGGACCTGATGCAGAAGCGCGTATGCAACGTGCTCCTCATTGCCAACCCCTACGATGCCTTCATGCTGGAGGACGATGGCCGCATAGACGAGAAGATTTTTACGGAGTATGCCAAGTTGGGTCTTCGTTTCCCACCTCGTTTCATCCGTGCCGCCACGGAAGCTCAGGTACAAGAAGAAATGCAGTATGGCAATATAGACCTGGTCATCTGTATGCCTGCCGCAGAAAACAACGATGTCTTTGACATAGCACGTAGCGTGAAGAGCGCATATCCCAGTGTGCCCATCGTGGTGCTCACTCCCTTTAGCCATGGTGTGACCAAACGCATGGAGCACGAGGACCTAAGTGCCTTTGAGTACGTCTTCTGTTGGTTGGGCAACACCGAACTATTGCTCAGTATCATCAAACTGATAGAGGACAAGATGAATCTGGAGCACGACATACGTTCGGCTGGTGTGCAGATGCTCTTGGTGGTGGAAGATACCATTCGATTCTACTCCAGCCTATTGCCCAATCTGTACAAGTACATTCTTAATCAATCTTTGGCATTTGCCACCGAGGCACTTAATAGTTCTTTGGAAACGCTTCGCATGCGCGGACGTCCAAAGATTGTGCTTGCTCGCACCTACGAGGAGGCATGGGCGCTCTATGACCAATTTGCCGACAATACCCTGGGTGTCATCTCCGATTGCCGTTTCCCCATATACAACGATAGCAATCAGATGGACGAAATGGCTGGATATAAGTTGCTCAGTTGTATCCGTGCTCGCGACCCCTATATCCCCCTCATCATGGAATCCAGCGAAGCGGCACGTCAGGAATTGGCGTGGAAGTGTGGAGCCAGCTTTGTGGACAAGAATTCGAAGATACTTAACGTGGAGATTCTCGACCTACTGAGCCGTTATTTTGGCTTTGGCGACTTTGTCTTCCGCGACCCCAACACCATGAAGGAAGTGGCTCGTATACACAATCTGAAGGAGCTCCAGGATAATATCATGACACTTCCCTTCGACTCTCTGCAATATCATCTTCGTCACAACAATGTGAGCCGTTGGCTCTCTAGCCGTGCCCTCTTCCCCATTGCCGAATTCCTCAAGAAAATCACTTGGGACGTGCAACAGGATGTGGATGTGCACCGCCAGATAATCATGGATGCCATCGTGGCTTATCGTAAGATGAAGAACCAGGGCGTTGTGGCAGTGTTCCAGCGCGAACGCTTCGACCAATACTCCAACTTTGCACGTATCGGCGAGGGTTCGTTGGGCGGTAAAGGACGTGGTCTTGCATTCCTTGACAGAATGATAAAGCGCGTGCGTGAAAATGAAGTGGAGCATGCCGACCTCCTCCACATTCCCAAGACGTTGGTGCTATGTACTGATATCTTTGACGAATTTATGGAGACCAACGAGATGTATGGCGTGGCCATGAGTGACATCAGCGATGACGAGATGCTCACTCACTTCCTGCGCGGACGCTTGCCTCATCGTCTGCTTGCCGACCTAGAAGTATTCATCGATGTAGTAAAAAGCCCATTGGCCATCCGCAGTTCTTCACTCCTGGAGGATAGTCACTACCAACCCTTTGCCGGCATCTACTCCACATATATGATTCCATATAGCGAGGACAAGTATTGGCGACTGGAGATGCTCTCCAATGCCATAAAATCTGTTTATGCCTCGGTGTATTACAAGGGCAGCAAGGATTACATGACCGCCACCTCGAATGTCATTGACCAGGAGAAGATGGCAGTAATTCTGCAAGAAGTTGTGGGCCAGCAATTTGGACCTCGTTTCTATCCTAATGTTTCGGGTGTGGCACGCTCGGTCAACTACTACCCTATTGGTGATGAAAAAGCCGAAGAGGGAACAGTATCACTGGCAATGGGTCTTGGCAAATACATCGTAGATGGTGGTACGGCACTGCGCGTTTGTCCTTATCATCCCAATCAGGTATTGCAGATGTCAGAGATGGATATTGCCCTCCGCGACACCCAAACCAATTTCATTGCCCTTGAAACCAACATTCCAACGGATAGTAGCGGCAACAGACAAAAGACGCAATTCCAAGTGGACGATGGCTTCAATCTGGTAAAGGTATCCGTTCGCGATGCCGAGCATGATGGCTCTCTACAATGGATATGCTCCACCTACGACCCAATGGACCAATGCATATATGATGGATTCTACGAAGGTCGCAATCGCAAGCTAATCTCCTTTGCCGGCATTCTGCAAAATGGAGTGTGGCCAATGCCCGAATTGCTTCGCCTGGTGCTCAAGTTGGGTCAAGAAGAGATGCAGCGCCCCGTGGAAATAGAATTTGCATGCAACATTCACCCCGACAAGAGTGGCGAATTCTACCTGTTACAGATACGCCCCATGGTGGATAATCGCATGAATCTGGACGAGGACCTCACCAACATTACCGACGAGCAGTGCTTGCTCAGAAGCCACAATGCCATAGGACATGGTGTAATCACAGACATTACGGACATTGTCTATGTAAAGACAGGCGAGAAGTCAAACTATACCCCCAGCAGGAATCCACAGATAGCCGACGAGATAGAGCGCATCAATCGCACACTATTGAAAGAGGAGCGCAAATGCTTGCTCATAGGCCCTGGCCGATGGGGCTCCAGCGATCCATGGCTTGGCATCCCCGTCAAGTGGCCACACATCAGCAGTGCACAAGTAATCGTGGAAGCAGGTTTGGAAAACTTCCAGGTAGACCCCTCGCAGGGTACACACTTCTTCCAGAACCTCACCTCGCTTGGTGTAGGTTATCTCACCATCAATGCCTTCCGCGGTGATGGCAAGTACGATTGCTCTCTCTTCGAAGGTCTGCCTATAGAGCAGGAGACTGAACATGTATGCCATGTTCGCCTCACAGAACCTCTTACCATCAAGATAGATGGCATGAAGAAGGAAGCCGTGGTAATGATGCCCAAGGAATTGCTCATGCCAGCGCCATCGGCACCAGACGACGAGGATATCCAAGACGATGAAGAACCACAAAACTCTATCTTAGACAGTATCATAGAGTAACACTCATATATAGCAAGATTCCGCAACGCCATTCTGTTCAGAGGTATTGCGGAATTCTTTTGTTTTCACAGGGTATTACTATGCTCAATAGATATGGGGAATATGATTTATTTGCTAAAAATGTAATTTTTAATAGTATTTCTGCCTTTTTGACTAGGTTTTGTGATAATTTTACTATACCTTTGCGATGTATAATCTAATTGATAACTAATTAAAATAATCCTATATTATGAAGCGTTCACTTGTTTTCCTTTTGCTTTGTGCCATAACTTTCGGCCTTGCCGCTCAAGAGAATAAGAGTAAAGAGATTGTAAAAAAAGGTTGGAATTTTGGTCCTCTACCCGTAGTCGGTTGGGATAGCGACCTCGGTTTTCAGTACGGTGCGTGTGTGGACATCTTCAACTATGGTGATGGAAGTCGTTACCCATCGTACAACTATAAAATCAATCTGGAAGCTTCTACATTTACCGGTGGCTCGTCACTATTCCGTTGCTATGGTGACTTCAAGACACTTATCCCCAATGGCAAACTATTCTTTGACTGCACATATTTTAATTCCAAGAAGTTTGATTTCTATGGCTACAATGGTTATGCTTCTCCATATCTGGGAACCAGCTACGGTAAGGCAGAAGGAGAAAAGTCAGAATTCTACTGGATGCGCAGAAATCAGTTCCGTTTGGTAGCCAGTATGCAGCGCCGCATTGTTGGCAACCTCAATTGGGCAGCAGGTTTCGGTTATTATAACATCTACACCAACAATGTAAACCTGGAAGATTATGACGGCCAGAACACACTCTATCAGCTCTATCGCAACACTGGACTAATACGCGACAATGAAGCCAAGGGAGGCAATGTGCTCCAACTGAAGGCAGGACTTGTGTATGACAGTCGTGACCACGATAGCGACCCCACACGCGGTTTCAATATTGAGGCTACTCTGGTGGGCGCTCCTGACATCATTGACCAAAAGGGATATAGCAATCTTGGTTTTACCTTTGTGGGTAGCCATTACGTACCTGTATGGAAGGACAAGCTTACCTTTGCCTATCGTCTGGGGTTGCAGACAAACATCTGTGGCGAAATACCTTATTATTTCATCAACAATCTGAACACCCTCTTCTTCCGCAAGGTATACACCGAGGGATTGGGTGGCAATGCTTCTGTACGTGGCCTCAATCGTAATGGTGTAGTGGGTAATGGTGTGGCATGGTTGAACGCAGAGTTCCGTTGGCGCATAGTGAACTTCCGTTTTATCAACCAGAACTGGCACATCGCTTTGAATCCCTTCTTTGACATGGGTGGTGTGATACAGCCATACCGTCTTGACGAGCAGAAAGCAGCCCAAGCATCATTGGCAAGCAATCCTAACGACAACCCCATCTACTCTGGAAAGAGCGAAAACATACACGCCACCGCTGGTTGTGGTCTGAAGATAGTAATGAACCGCAATTTCGTTATTTCCGTTGAGTTTGCACGCGCTTTGGATAGTCGTGATGGAAATAAGTTGTGGAATAATATCGGATTCAACTACCTGTTCTAACCTTATTCCTTGGCAGAAGTCGTAAAGTAGGCCTACACTTATATGACGGGAATGAAGAAATGGTGCCGGCTCTTGCTAATGGCATTGCTTTTGTCGTGCACCGACAGAGGCAACAGGAGTATCGTGATACTCTACGACAATGATGTGCATTGCAACGTAGAGGGATACTCGGCAATGAAAGGCTTGGCAGATGCCTGCGGCGATACGGCATGGACGGCATTGGTGAGTAGCGGAGATTTCCTTAATGGAGGACTGGCTGGCGCCATCTCTCGAGGAGAATACGTGACGGATATCATGAAGGAGATGCACTACGATGCAGTAGCGCTGGGCAATCACGAATTTGACTATAGAGTGCCTCGCTTGCTGGAATTGGTGCACGATGCTTCTCTACCAGTGGTAAATCTCAACTTTCGCACCATTGCGTCCGACTCACTCTTCTTCCAGCCATATATCATCAAGGAATATGGTAATAAACGCATAGCATTCCTTGGCGTTCTCACACCAGAAACTATCATTAGCGAGGCCTATGCCTTTTTCAACAAGGACACCCAGCAGATGTACACACTCTGCAAGGACAGATTGGTGAAGCAGGTACAGAGGTATGTTGACGAAGTGCGCCACTTGGGGACTGATTACGTCATTGTACTTTCTCATTTGGGAGAAGTATCTCCCAGGAATATTATCACCAGCATAGAACTCATTCAGCAAACACGTGGCATAGACGTATTGCTGGACGGACACACACATAGCACCATTCCATGTGACACTATTTTCAATCTGGACGGAAAGCCCGTCATCCTTTCGCAAACGGGTACTCGCTTTCAAAACATTGGCAAACTATTGATCACTCCGGATGGACGCATTTCCACGGAACTCATCCCCACTGACTCCATTCGGCATCGCAACTCGCGAGTATTGGAGATTACGGATAGCATCATATCGGAGATGTCCGAACAAACCGAGCAAGTACTGTGCCATTGCAACTTTCCCGTAACTATTCGTGATGAAGAGGGACGCATGATAGTGAGATGCCGCGAGACGAATGCTGGCAATCTCGTGTGTGATGCCTTTCGCAAGGTAAGTGGAGCACAACTGGCCGTAAACAATGGTGGTGGAATGCGCGAGAACTTGCCCGAAGGCGATTGGACTTATGCTGACATTGTCAACATGCTTCCCTATGACAATTATCTTCAGGTAATAAAACTTTCCGGAGCAAAACTATTAGAACTTCTTCTTGCCACTACGGCCAATGCGCCACGACTGGATGGTCAGTTCCCACAAATATCCGGTTTCCGATTCACTCTCAATATCAATGCCACTGGTCACAAACGAGTATCCAACGTGCAGGTATACAACGACAGCACCCACCACTACGAACCGCTTTCTCTCTCCAGAGAATATACCCTCTGCACCACGAATTATTGCATCTCTGGCGGAGGTATGTATCACATTCTGCATCAAGAGAAGGTTGTTGCTGACAATATCATCCCCTATCATGAATCTCTAGTCCGCTACATCACCCACCATCTGCATGGCAAAATCCCCTCTCACTATGCCAACGTGCAGGGTAGAATACAAATTCTATATTAAGCTAAATTCAATCAACGTCAATCTAGGATTTAGAGTTCATAGACTGACGTTGATGTTTTGTATTTCATTAAGTCTCTATTTATTGTTCTTCTTGCAACTCTGCATCAAATTGGTCAATCATTCATGACCTCAAGACATCGAAATGGTCGATGTTATGCAATAGGTGCTCAAATTTGGGACATAATTTTATTAGGAGATCTATTCGTTGGTCAATAGTGGCATTTTTTATAGCCTGATACCATTCTTTTAATCTCGGTTCGTAATACGGATTTACACAAGGGGCATTGATTATTGTCCAGAAACAGTAGAGGAAGGTAATAAATTCATTTTTAAAAGACCCCTCAGGATTTTCTTTTTTAAAGATGGGGAAATAGGTCTTGAAGATATAATTGCCTTTGGGGGTAATTCGCGCCTGGAAATGACTATTGTGTAGCATGACTATACCACGGATGTTTCCCTCTTTGTCCCGTTTTGGCGTAAAGACACCATCCTCGTCTCTGTCTCCGTACTTGAAGAAGACACCTATCTCATTGCTATCAAACATGCTATGATTGAGAAAATTTCTCAATCCGTTTTCAGCAAAGAACTTTTCACCATCGACATTCGTTACTCGCTCCTTGACTCGACTGATAGTATGCGAAGTGACCTCGACATAATAGGGTTTCTTTGCCTTAATGCCTCGCAGTACTAGGTATGCGCGTGTACCATATTGTGATTCATACTCACAGGTAATGGAGTGGTAGCACCTCTTGCTCTTACCCACATACCATACTCCGATGTGCCAAGTGTTGCCACGGCAAGATTTGACCGTTTCAAATAGTTCAGCACCTTCTTCCTCGTTGATGCCAATAGTCCATTTAGGACGATGTTCGATAATATATTTGGATAGCTTCTTCTGCTTGCGCAATATCGATGGCCAATCTGCCAATAACTCACGAAGCTTCTCCTCTTCGGTAAAGGTGTGTAGTATCATGGTGTGTAATATGTTAGCTTTTGTAGCGCAAAGTTACAAAAAATAATGAATCCCAATAGAATGTTTCCATAAATATGACATAAACATTATAATGTTGGGAGACATGACCAAGTGTCATTATGTATTGATAAAAGGACTAAAAAGAAAAACTAGACAAGTTAATAAAAATTTCTCCATAACAGTTTGCTTCTGTACGAAAAGATGTAACTTTGTGTGCGAAAATAACCTTTAAACTATGAAACTATATCATTTCCTATTCGTTTGGACATTGCTCACCTGCCTTGTGGCATGCAACGTAAAACCTGGCCACACCACCTCCGAGGGAGAAACCGTCGCCTTCAAATACGCAAAACTGGTAAGAGCTGAGCGATTGGATGGAAAAGTCAGGATTGAGATAAGGAATCCATGGGACACCACCACTATCCTGAGAAGCATCTGCGTGAAGACACCCATAGAGAATGCTGCCGTGTATAGCGCCACGCATGCTGCCTTGTTGCAAGAACTGGGTGTGGCTGAGCATATCGGTGGTATCTTTGATGTGAACTATCTTTCCAACAAAGATTTGCACGAACGGCTCTCTTCTGGAGATATTCGCAATCTGGGCAATAGCAATGCCGTCAACATAGAGCAGGTAATGGACCTCCGTCCCGACCTTTTGATGCCATCGCCATACGAAAGCCAGGGCGGATACGGACGTTTGGAGCAGATGAACATACCCATCATGGAATGCGCCGATTACATGGAGATATCTCCCTTGGCACGAGCCGAATGGATTAGAGTGTATGGTATGCTCTTTGGTGTGGAACAACGAGCAGACAGTCTCTTTGAAGAGGTGGAAAAGAAATACCATGAACTGAAATCACTGGCCAGCAAGCAAAGCAATAAGGTACGCCTGCTGACCGAGCGCCCCTATGGCGGAGCATGGCATGTACCATGCGGAGAGAGCACCACAGGCCTTCTCTATCAGGATGCCGGCGCAGAATACGTCTTCGCTCATCTGCCTGGTAGCGGTGCGCAAGCAGTAAGCATAGAAAAGGTTCTCGAGCAGGGAATGACTGCCAACCTCTGGTTGATAAAAAGTTATGGCCCTCTGAGCCGCACACAACTGGAGCAAGATTGCCCTGCTGCTAAACTCATACCTGCCCGATTGGCCGTGTGTGACACCAAGAATATTCCTTATTTCGAGGAAACGCCCTTCCACCCGGAATACTTGCTTGAAAATCTGATTGCCCTGCTCCACCCCGAACTTGGCATTGTGCCCAAGAAAGTATATTTTGAATAATCCACGCGCCTCGCATACACCCATACATATATTATGAAGAAAGCGATAGTCATTGTCTTGTTTGTAATGCTGATAGTAGCCAACGTACTATGGGGAGCACTGGACATTCCTCTGAGTGCTATGGTGGACATACTCATGGGCAAAGAAATATCGGCCCACCCTTCGTGGAGCTATATAGTGTGGCATAGCAGAATACCTCAGATGCTAACGGCTACGTTTTGTGGTGCAGCCCTGGCCACATGTGGTTTGCTCCTGCAGACGGCATTCCGCAATCCCCTGGCTGGTCCCTCCATCCTGGGTATTGACAGTGGTGCCAGTCTTGGTGTGGCTATTGCTATGATGCTGTTTGGTGGTGGTGTGTGCATAGGCAATATGTCGCTTGGCGGACATATCGTTGCCATTGTGGCGGCTATGGGTGGTGCTATCTGCATCATGCTGCTTCTGAGTGTGCTCAATAGTCTTTTGCGAAGCATGGTGATGCTACTAATCACTGGCGTGATAATATCATACATTACCAGCAGTTTGATATCTCTTCTGCAATTCTGGGCCAATCACGATGGTCTCCAGTCATACGTACTTTGGGGTATGGGCAATTTTTCGGGTGTCAGCACTGAGCAGCTACCTTTGTATCTCGGATTGATTTCTGTGGGTCTTATCATTGCCCTCCTGATGATGAAGCCCCTGGATGCATTGTTGCTTGGCGACCGCTATGCTCAGAATCTGGGTGTGAATACTGGTCACACTCGTCATTTGTTGCTCCTCTGCACTGGGTTGCTATCTGCCGTGAGCACTGCTTTCTGCGGTCCCATCACCTTCATAGGCCTTGCCACTCCCCACATGGCTCGCTTTGTATCTCCCTCTGGTTCGCATCGCTCATTGTTGCCCATCACCATGCTCATGGGCAGTTCCATAGCATTGATGTGCAACCTCGTGTGCAACCTGCCCAACCACTCGGTACTACCTATAAACGTACTGACGCCCCTAATAGGAGCGCCAGTAATCATTTATCATACTCTTTCGCCCCACCTAACGTGGCGTGGGAGAAAGAAAAATGTGTGAGAAGTTAGAGAGAAATTACTTCTTGTAGTAAGGAGTGTTGTAAACCAAACGAACACCCTTAGCGCTCTTGTGTATCTCAAGAGTGGTACCATCCTCGTCTACAGAGTATACGTTAGCCTTGTGACCCTCAGCTACGTGGTAGATTACGTTCAACATCTTAGAAACTACTGCGAAAGCGTTCTCTTCCTTCATGGGAACGTCTACGATAAGCTGACCCAACTTGCCTGCCTCCTTAACGTCCTTCCAGTTCATGCTCATGTAAATCTGAGTACCACGGCACAAGCCAGTGAAAGCGTCAGACTTGTCGTCATAAACATAACCACGCTTTGCGATAGCTGAAGAAATCTTGTTAACACTAGCATTCAAATTGATGCCGTCGAAATCAAATGCACTAGCGCTCAAGGTCATAACCATAGCAGCCAATACAACGAACAACTTTTTCATAATTTTTGTTTAGTTTTTGTTAGTTTATATTTTATTTGTTTTGTCTTTACAATCCGTTTGTCTTCGTGGGCGTTTTTCCTCACAGGCAGGGTGTGCCTTTCATACATACATTTTGCTTTCTCCCAGAAAAGAATCTATCTTACCGCTTTGCAATAGTTCCTGCGGAGTACCGATAGTCATATTCTGGTCTTGCATGAGCCAAAGCTCGTCGGCCATCTTCAGTGCTATTCCCACATCGTGTGTGGAGAGCAATATGGCCTTTTCTTGTGTGTGTGCCAGTTCTCTGAGCAGGAGCATCAGTTCCACCTTCGAGGGGAAGTCCAGAAATGCCGAGGGCTCGTCCATCAGTATCATTGGTGTCTGCTGTGCCAGCGCCTTGGCTATCATCACCTTTTGGCGCTCGCCATCGCTGAGCGAGGAGAACTTGCGCTGAGCAAAATGCTCCACGTGCACCTGTCTGAGTGCCTCGTCTATGATATTCTCGTCAGCATCCGAAAGCCTTCCAAAGTAGCCCGTGTATGGATGTCTGCCCATTGCCACCACTTCTCTCACGCGCAATCCCATGGCTTCTATGCGCTCCGTCAGCACCACACCCATTGTCTCGGGGCTCACCTTTGTCATCTCTCCGGAAAGGTATGGCTGATACCCAGCCAGTGTGCGCAACAGAGTGCTCTTTCCTGCCCCATTGGCACCAAGCAGGCATGTTACCTTGCCTCGATAGAGAGCTGCGTTCAATGACATCGAAACCACCTTGTTGCCATAACCAGTGGTTAAATCCTGAATGCTCAGGGCAATGCTCTTATCTTCTGGGGTTGCGTACAATACGTATCCTCCTAAAACCTATTTTTTACGTTAGAATTACGTATCTATTTTATTAGAACGGGGGCAAAGGTAGAAAAAAGTAGTGAAACAAGCATACTTTTATTCGAGAATTATCAGAAAAAATGTTAAAGTGTCACATTTTCCTACATATTATAATATAAATTTGTTACCTTTGTGACAAAATATCACATATTTTACTTCATATGCTAAAAAAGTTCGTTGTAATTCTTACACTTTTACTTTCTGCATTTTCAGCAAACCACACAATGGCAGAAAATGGTCCTCTTACACTCAAGTCTATCACCGATGGCACCTTCTCGGCTCATGGCATCTATGGGGTCAACCCCCTGGCCGATGGCGAGAGCTATAGCCAGTTGGTGGGAGGTAAGCAAATCGTAGTGAGTTCGTTCAAGACTGGCGAACAAACGGGTGTTCTCTTTGACGTAAACGATACGAAGGGCAAAATCAAATTGGAACGCATCGACGGATACATCCTTTCTCCCAACCAGAAGAACATACTTCTTCGCACTCAGACACAGAGCATCTATCGCCATAGCACCACTGCCGTGTATTATATCTACAATGTGCAGAATCGCACCATCGAACCCCTCTCTGATGGCGGTCCTCAGGAGTGCCCACTATGGAGCAACGATGGCAACCTGGTGGCTTTCGTGCGCGAAGGCAACCTGTTCCTTGTAAAATTGCTCTTCAACAATGCCGAGATTCAGATTACCAAGGATGGCAAGTTCAATCACATCATCAATGGTAAGGCTGATTGGGTGTACGAGGAGGAATTCGTCACCAACCGCAGCTTCGACTTCAATGCCGACAACAGCATGCTGGCATGGATCAGATACGACGAGAGCGAAGTGCCCCTATTCTCATTCCCCATGTACAAGGGCATGCTCCCCGAGATGCAAAACAATGCAGAATATCCCGGTGCATACGAGTATAAATATCCCATTGCTGGTCAGGCTAATAGCAAGGTTACAGTGCACACCTTCGATATCAAGAGCCGTGCCACCAGAAAGATTAACGTGCCCTTGGATGCCGAAGGTTATATCCCACGCATCGCCTTCAGCAGCGACCCCAACAAGCTTTTGGTGCTCACACTCAATCGCCATCAGGACAACCTCAAGATATGGGTGGCCAATCCTCGTTCCACCGAATGCCGTTGCATCGTGAACGATGAGGTTAAGCCCTACATCGGCGACAAGACATACACTCTCTTCAAGACCATCCAGGACGGTTTCATCCTCATGAGCGAGCGCTCCGGTTATGCTCACCTGTATCAGTACAATCTCCTGGGCACTCAGAAGCGTGAAATAGGCAAGGGCACAGACATCATCACCGACTTCTACGGCATTGATGAAAAGACTGGCACCTACTATTATCAGGCTCACGAGAATGGTCCTCAGCGCACCGCCGTATACAAGTGTGATGCCAAAGGCAAGGTGACACGCATCAGCACCGAACAGGGTCAGAACTCGGCCATCTTCTCTGCCAACTACAAGAACCTGATGCTCACCCATCATTCTACCAGCACACCTCCCACCTATACCCTGCGTGCCAACACTGGCAAGGTGACCAAGACTCTGCAAGACAATGCCGCATTGAAGCAGAAGCTGGACGGTATGAACCTGGGCAAGATTGAATTCTTCAACTTCCAGACACAGGACGGCATCGACCTCAATGGCATCATGGTAAAGCCTGCCAACTTTGACGCAAACAAGAAATATCCCGTTGTCCTCTTCCAGTACAGCGGTCCTGGTTCTCAGCAGGTACAAGACTCATGGTACGCTGGCAACTGCTCTGCAGCCTTGCTCGAGAGATACATGTGCCAGGAGGGCTTCGTCAGCGTCATCGTTGACGGACGTGGTACTGGTGGTCGTGGTGCCGACTTCGAAAAGCAGACCTACCTCAAGTTGGGCCAACTGGAAAGCCATGACCAGGTAGAGACAGCCATCTATCTCAGCAAACAACCCTGGGTTGACGCCAAGCATATCGGCATCTGGGGATGGAGCTTCGGTGGCTTCAATACCCTGATGAGCATGTCAGAAGGTCGCCCCGTATTCTATGCTGGCGTAGCAGTAGCACCTCCCACATCATGGCGCTACTATGACACCGTATACACCGAGCGCTTTATGCGCACTCCCAAGGAGAATGCCGAAGGCTATGATTGCAGCCCCATCTCGCGTGCCAACAATCTGCACGGCAACCTGCTCATCATCCACGGCCTTGCCGATGACAACGTGCACTTCCGCAACGTAGCAGAGTACACCGAAGCACTCGTGCATGCCGACAAGGATTTCCGCCAACTGACATACACCAATCGCAATCACTCCATCTATGGTGGCAACACACGCAATCACTTGTATCGTCAGCTAGTGAATCACTTCAAGGATGCAATGAAGTAAAACGAAAAACGGAAAAGGGGAACTAAAACGGAAAGGTGAAAACTGAAAACTGAAACTGAAAACTGAAAACTGAGATGTACTGTATTAATATGGTGAATGTGCGAATTGTTTAGTCATAGACTTATTTGCTTTCGCTCATCAAGTTTTGCAAGTCACCTTTCACTTTTCCGTTTTATTTGTTAGCGCAAGTTCGTTTTCCGTTTTCCGTTTTCCGTTCACCAAAGGCCTCGTAGCTTAGTTGTATAGAGCGTCGGATTCCGGTTCCGAAGGTCCTGGGTTAGAGTCCCAGCGAGGTCACAAAAACGAATACTGATGAAAGCACTACACACTCTTCTTTGTCTCCTGTGCCTTTGCACCCTACCAGCCAAGGCACAGCACCTGATCAAGGGTAAGGCATCCTACTATTCCGACGTATTGCACGGACGCAAGATGAGCAACGGAGAAATATATCACAAAGACAGCCTTACCTGTGCCCATCTTAAACTACCCTTCGGCACCATGCTCAAGGTGCGCAATGTGCTCAACAACAAAGAAGTCATCGTGGAAGTCACCGACCGAGGACCCTATGCCAAGCGTTACATCCTCGACCTCTCCCGAGCCGCCGCCGACCGCCTAGGCATTCTCCGCAAGGGTTTTGCACCAGTAGAAATCAGTATCTATGCCCCCAACAAGGTTCCCTTCCGCATGAAAGAACCCGAAGTGCAGATACCAGAACTGGACCTTCAGTATCAAATCCTATCCATCTATCCCGAACCCCTTTGGCAACAAGCCGACAGCATAGAGTAGAGTGTTTGCCACACGAACATCGCTCGTTGCTCAACGCTAATCGAATATATATCCCTCGTGTTGTTACTAAAACATCTGACACTATGTTTATATATTCAACAACAGAACTTAAACACGAATTTATACTCGATGTTTTTCCTATCCTCTGCTTGGGACTGTGTCGTAGTTTCACACAACACAGAACGCGAACCTATACACGTTCAGCTACAATTACTAACTACCAATTACTTGTTCCTCGGCCACATGGCGTTTAAATTCCGCGGCCATCGTGCAAAGCTATGAGTGGCCGTCGTGTGAAAAGTGCAACTGTAAGGTATATCGCGTTTAATCATGTGAAATCCTGTTGAGAGAATAATTAATTTGAATTACTTGTTCTTGTCTTAACTCTAAATTACACTCAACACAAAGTGTAAGAGCTTTTTAACGCTTTTTTTAAGTGCCGTTGTAATTTTACAAAAGCATTTCCTCGCTCGCGGAAATGCAAAACGCAAATTACAAAGCCCCCACCTCTATGGACATAATGATGAAATAACAGATGTTTTATCACTTCATCTACACCCTATTAATATATGTTTAATGATAGACTAAGATTAGTACATAAATGGATTGCGATTAAAGTGACATGAGCCAAGTGGGCAATATCCAGTCATCATCTTTTGGTTTCTCCACTCTGTAGAAAGATAAGAGGGGGTATATCACATATATAATAGATTCCGCAAATTACATATTCTCTATAGAAAGTCCTCTATAAATAATCTCGTATCTAAATGATTTATCGTAATGCTCATTACCGTAACGGTGGTTACGATAGCGCAAAAATGCACAAAAATAATCCGCAGGGCGATTTGGGAGCTCTGCGGATTATATCTTTACTAATCATTATTCATTAATGCTGGGCAATGCATTTATTTCTTTTCTCCATGCTTCATGCGTTCGCGCATATCGGTGGCTATGGTGAAGAAGGCATCGCCACTGGAGTTGAGTGCTGTCTCGACAGAATCCTGTACCACACCGATGATGAAGCCCACGGCCACCACCTGCATGGCCATATCATTGCTGATGCCAAAGAGAGAGCATGCCATTGGTATCAATAGCAGCGAACCTCCAGCCACGCCAGAAGCTCCACATGCTGCAAATGTGGCCACAATACTGAGCAACAATGCGCTGCCCAATGATGGCGTTATGCCCAAGGTGTGGCAGGTGGCAAGCGTCATCACCGTAATGGTGACGGCGGCTCCGTCCATATTGATGGTACTGCCCAGAGGTATGCTCACGGAATAGAAGTCTTCATCAATGCCCATACGCTTGCACAAGTTCATATTGACTGGGATATTGGCTGCTGAGGAACGAGTGAAAAAGGCACTGACAGCACTTTCCTTCAGGCATTGCCACAAAAGTGGATATGGATTTCGGCGTATCATACATCCCACTATTATGGGATTGAGCACGAGCGATACCAATAGCATACAACCAACGAGGAGCAAAAGCAACTTGCCATACGTTGTGAAGATTTCAAGACCACTCTGTGATACGGTGGTATATACCAAACCGAGGATACCGAATGGGGCACACTGGATAATCCATGCTACCACCTTGGATACTGCATCTGCCCAATGGCGCAGGGAACTGATGGTATGCTCGTCGGCCACAGTTTTCAGTGCCAAGCCGAGGACTGCCGCCCAGAAGAGGATGCTCAGATAGTTGGCATTGACAATGGCGGTGATGGGATTGCTCATCACCTCGCGCAAGATATTACGAAACACATCGGGAAGCGCTTCTGGGGCACTGCCCACTGCACCAGACACATCTGCCAGGACGATGTCCACGGGGAAGAGAAAACTGCCCATAACGGCCACCACAGCTGCCATAAGCGTGGTGAGCATATAAAGGGTGATGACTGTGCGGAAGCGGTGGCCAAGGCCTGCGCGTGCGGTGGCAACAGACGAGGTGACAAGGACTGCCACCAATACGGGAGCTATAGCCTTGAGCGCCCCAACGAAGAGGTCGCCCAGCATGGACACTGGAGCTATGCCTGGATGAATGAGTGCCAACAAAGAGCCAAACGCTATGCCAGCAAAAATACGTAGCATCAAATTGCTCTGCTGCCACTTGTTTAGAATAGATTTAAAGATTCCCATAAGATTACAAAATGCACAAGCACGATATTGATTGCGGACAAAGTTACTGAATTATTCCATATAACAGATGCGGTTGTGCCGTTTTTTTTTAGGTATGACGGTGAAAAAAATATGCATAGAATTACGTTGTGAACAACATTTTTGGTGTGGAAAGCTTTGTGGAGAAAATGAAATGTTGTATCTTTGCGGCGTCATCAGGGGTGCATGGTCGATATTGACCTTGCTGAGAATATACCCTCAAATGATCTGAACCGGGTAGTGCCGGCGTAGAGAGTATGAACGGTTTGTTGCCATGGCGAGGCTTCGCTGGCTGACGAGCTAATTTTTCAATCCTAAACACCCATTAGAGGTGATTGCATGAATGCAGGAAACAACATGAAAAGAGTGTTTCTGACCATATTGGCAATGGCTGGTATGGAGGGCATGGTTTGTGCCCAGGAGAGTGTACAGGATTCTGCCAAGGTAGCAGAATTGAGTGAGGTAACGATTAAGGCTGTGAGTGCGCCCAAAGGAGCTCCGTTTGCCGTGAGCAGAATAGGCAAGGCACAGTTGCAGGAGTTTTCCACCGGAGGACAGGAGCTGCCATATCTTTTTGCACGTACTCCGGGTATCGTGGCATGGGGAGAGAACGGTTTGGGCACAGGTACCGTGTATATGCGAGTGAGAGGTAGTGCCGGAAGCAGAGTGAACGTAACGATAGATGGTGTGTCGCTCAACTCACCAGAAGACCAGTGCGTATTCTGGGCCAATATGAATTCGTATGCATCGATGCTGGGCAGCGTGCAGGTACAACGTGGTGTGGGCAGTAGCAGCACGGGCGATGGCGCCTTTGGTGGTAGTATAGCCATGCAAACCAAGTTGCCACAGATGGAACCAAGACTGGAGATTACGGGCAGCTATGGCAGTTACAACACGTGGCGTGCAGGAGGACAGTTTGCTACGGGATTGCTGGGCGAGCATTGGGTGGTGGATGGTGCTTATCATCAGACATCAACGGATGGTTATCTTCACGGCACATCGGGCAAGAGCGGCAGTTATACGGCTGGAGTGGCATGGTTGAGCACGGATAGCCGCCTGGTGGTGAAATACAGAAACCTGGGCAATTATGAAAGTACTGGTCAGGCATGGAATGGTGTGGTGGCTGGCAATGACGACTATAGCCTGAATGCCTATGGCGGAGTAAAGACCTATGAAGACCTGTATCGCATGGGGCTTGGCAGATTTAACAGCTTGTATGAAAGATACATCGAGGATTGGAACGACCCCATGGGCGGACGCACCGAACGCTATGTCATGGCTGATGGCAGTTTGTGGGACAGAACCACCGACAACTTCATTCAGAATCACAACATAATGTCTGTGGCATATCGCATCAACAATCATTGGAGCACGAGCGGTGCACTGAGATATACGTACGGATATGGTTATTACGACGAATTTCGCTATCAGAACAAGGCTGGAAGCAAATTTGGCCTGAATTACACGCCACAGGACGGTAGCACCAGGGCTGACTTTGTGAGACAAAAGGGACTCACACAACATACATATAGTGTGCAACTGAATGCCAACTACAAGAGCCAGGCATGGGATGTGATAACCGGGCTTTCGGCACAAAGATTTACGGGCAACCACTTTGGCTATCTGACATATATCAGCAACGAAGACCTGCGCAATCATTACATCACCGAACCTGGCGGTAAATACCAGTACTATGATAGTGATGCCGAGAAGAACGATATGTCGGTATTTGCAAAAGCCACATGGCATCTGAGCAAGCAATGGGATGCCTTTGCTGATGTACAGTATCGTCATGCCACATTCCAAACGGATGGACATAATGACAAGTTCATGAAGAATGCCAACGGAGAATATGTGGCTCAGGAATTGAACATTGACAAGAAATACGACTTTCTGAATCCGAAGGTGGGACTTGCATGGCACCACAAGGGACACAGGGCTTATGCCAGTTATGCCATGAGTTCGAGAGAACCAGAGCGCAACAACTTTACCGACAACGGACACGGAGAAGCGCCCAAGGCCGAACGTATGCACGACATAGAGTGGGGATACAGTTATGATGGAAAGAACTGGTACGCCCAATTGGGGATGTACTACATGAAGTACAAGGACCAGTTGGTGCAAACGGGCGAACTGAGTGACATCGGTGAGGCACTGACCACCAACATAGAAGACTCGTATCGCATGGGCCTGGAGGTAAGTGCCGGATATACTCCCTGCAAGTGGTTGAACCTGGAGGTAAATGGTGCCTTTAGCAGAAACCGTATCCTTGCCTTTGATGAATACGTGAGCTACAACTGGGATGAATACTTCCAGGTAAAGCATCACGAGAGCTCTACCCTAGCCTTCTCGCCCTCGGTAATACTAAACGGAATGGCTACATTTACATGGAAGGGAATGAAGGCTGTGTGGCATACCAACTTTGTGAGCAAGCAGTATCTGGACAATACGGCATGCGAGGCTCGCTCCCTGCCCCGATACTCTACTACTGCCATACGTCTAAGTTACACTCAGAAGCTAAAAAAGAACAATGCCCGTATGAAACAGGTGGTATTTGGAGTTGATTTCAACAATATCTTCAATCGTCACTTTGCACAAAGCGGTTGGGTATATAGCAGCGTAGTGCCCGATTATGGTTTCACTGAAGATAACCGTTATTACCAGATAGGTTACAATCCCTCGGCTGGTTTTAACGTGATGGGGCACGTTACGGTTTCGTTCTAACGGATTTGACATAGGGAGGTGAGCGGAAATTTCCAACCGCTCATCCCCCCCTTTTTTTCTATACTTATAAAAAACGATGGTACAACATTTGGATTTATTTGTCTCCATCTTAGGAGTACTTTATCTTTGGTGGGAATATAGGGCTCACTGGATGGTGTGGGTGGCAGGTATAGTGATGCCAGCTATCGACTTGTATTTGTATTACGAGGTGGGACTCTATGGCGATATGATGATATCGGGATACTATCTCCTGGCTGCCGTGTATGGCTTGGTACTATGGACAATGCCTGGCGTGGGAAAGCGAATAAAGACATCTGGCGGCAAGGAGGTGAGAGCCATCACTTCCATGCCCAAGGACGTGGCTATGTATCTGACCGCGGTATTCTTCCTGATATGGGGAGTGACATGGTGGGTGCTGAAAACATACACCAACTCCACCGTGCCCGTGCAAGACGCTCTGACCAACGCCATCTCCATCGTGGCCATGTGGGCCATGGCTCAGAAGTATTTGCAACAATGGTGGTTGTGGTTCGTGGTTAATATAATAGACGTTTACCTGTTGGCGTATAAGGGACTACCATTCAAGGCTGGCATTCACGTGGCATACACCGTATTTGCCGTGCTGGGATACTTCAGATGGAAGAAGATGATGAAAGTTGCGAGTAAGCAAGAGTAGCAAATTAAACGCTAATCAATAATCCATAAGGTCTCTAGAGTCTCTAAGTTTTAGGAACTTTAGGGACCTTTGAGTTTTTTGGGGGACTAGACTATCTAGTATTTCTAGAGGGTCTAGGGGGAGTAGAGACCTTTGAGGCTATGCCTCGAAGATACTTTCGTTCGGAAATGCTCAAATAAATTTGGCATTTCTCTCACTTATTCGTACCTTTGAGGCAAATTTATAATAATATTGTCAAGATGAAAAGATTTTTATTGATGCTATTATGCGTATTTGCCGCATTGATTGGTGCGAATGCCAAGCAGTTTGTTAACCTTACTCCTCTGCCCAAACAAATGATTGTGAACGAGGGACAGTACACTCTTCCCAAGTCATACACCATTGGTGCTGCCTTGTTGGCCGACAGTTTGCAGAAGGAAGCCATGCGCTTTGCCGAAGCTATTCAGGTGGCTACTGGTTGCAAGGGCAAACTAACCAAAAGCAAGAAGGCCGACATTATGATGATTGTAGATGCCAGCATTGCTCACGAAGGGTATCAGCTCAGTGTTACCACCAAGGGTATCAGCATCAGCGCCTCTACGGCGAGAGGCTTCTTCTATGCCTTTCAAAGCATCAAAAAGATAATGCCTGCCAACGTAATGGCTGGCCTCAGCATAAAGGATGCTCAGAAGATATTGCCTTGGTACAAGACCACCAAGCGCCCCGAAGTGCCTTGCGTGGAGATAGAAGACGAACCTCGTTTCTGGTATAGAGGTTTCATGCTGGATTGCGGTCGTCATTTCTTCACCGTGGACGAGATAAAGCAGATTCTCGATGCTATGGCTATCTACAAGATGAATTATTTCCACTGGCATCTGACCGAGGACCAGGGATGGCGCTTCGAGGTGAAGAAGTACCCCAAACTGACCACCATCGGTTCTGTGGCTAGCGATTGCCGTATGACCGATATGGTAAAGGGAGAACACTATTGGTTGGGCAAACCTTATGGTCCTTATTTCTATACTCACGAGGATTGCAAGGAGATAGTGGAATATGCACGCAACTTGCACATCGAGGTCATTCCCGAAATAGACATGCCCGGACATATCATGGCTGCACTGGCGGCATATCCCGAATTCAGTTGCAACCCCGAGGGCGAGCACAAGGTACAGACATATCAGGGAGGTGTGTGGACTGACGTACTGAACGTGGGCGACCCCAAGGCTGTTCAGTTTGCACGTGATGTACTAACCGAGGTGATGGATGTATTCCCCGGACAATATGTACACATCGGTGGCGATGAATGCCCAACCAACGCCTGGGAAAGCAACGCACAATGTCAAGAGCATCTGTCCAACCTGATCAAGGAGGGTAAGGTAAAGAACCTGGAGAAGCACAGATTCCGCCCCTTGCAAAGTTACTTCATCAAGCAGATGAACGACCACATCAAAGCTCGTGGCCGCAAGATGATTCTATGGAACGAGAGCATAACAGCTGGTGGTGCCGACCTGGATATCATCAAGAGCACTGGTGCAACTATCTTCTGCTGGAATCCTTGTCAACAGGGTGCTGCTATTGCCGCATCAATGGGTCTGGATGCAGTTATCACAGAATGGGGTCCTGGTTGCTATTACATCAATCGCAAGCAGCATGACGGAGAGGGCGAACCCGTAGCAGCTGGTACCGGACGCAAGAGCGACCAATTGCCTGCGGTATATGCCTACAAGCCCGTACCCGACAAGGTTACCGACCCTGCAATCAAGAAGCACTACATCGGCGTGCAAGCTACCTTTTGGACAGAGCATGTATCCGACATACAGTACTTCAACTATCTTGCTTTCCCCCGCTTCCTGGCTGTAGCTGAAGCTGCATGGACACCCGAGGAAAAGAAGGATTTTGAGAGCCTACGTACACGTTTTACCGCTGATACTCTGCTTCTCGACCTGACAGGCAGATTGTATGGCAAACATTTCATAGCCAAGTGAAGGAAAAGGTAGCTGTATTGATTAGTGGCGGCGTGGATAGCGCTGTAGTCACTCATCTATTGGTGGAACAGGGATATAAGCCCGACCTGTATTACATCAAGATAGGTATGGAGGGCGAGGACTCGTCGTGCACGGCCGAAGAGGACATAGAGCTGTCTATGGCTACGGCTCGCAAATATGGTTTGAAACTGGAAGTCATTGACCTGCAGAAGGAGTATTGGGAGCGCGTGGTGGGTTATGCCATAGAGCGCGTAAAGGCTGGCCTTACACCCAACCCGGATGTAATGTGCAACAGACTCATCAAGTTTGGTGCCTTTGAAGAGAAAGTGGGATACAAGTACGACAAGATTGCCACCGGTCATTACGGACGCATCATAGAACGTAACGGCAAGGTGTGGCTAGGTGTGGCACGAGACCCGGTGAAGGACCAAACTGACTTTCTTGCCCAACTATCAGGTGTGGAGATATCTCGTATGATACTCCCCCTGGGCGATTTGATGAAGGAGGATGTGCGCCGCATAGCACAGGAGGCTCATCTGCCTCAGGCAAAGCGCAAGGACAGTCAGGGTATATGCTTCCTGGGAAAGATAAACTATAATGATTTTCTGCGCAAATTCCTTGGCGAGCAAGAGGGCAAGGTCATAGACATTGAAACAAACCGCATCGTGGGCACTCACAAAGGTTTCTGGTTTCACACCATCGGTCAGCGCAAGGGCTTAGGCTTGAGCGGAGGGCCATGGTTTGTGGTAAAGAAGAATGTCAGAAAGAATGTGGTCTTCGTTGCTCACGGATGGGACACACAGTTGCAGTATGGCAAGGTATTCCGCCTGGCAGACTTTCACGCTATCACCGAACCCCTGCCCATCAAGGAGGGGGATGCTCCGATGGAAATCTCTTTCAAGGTACGCCACGTAGACCATTTCATGGATGGTACGATAGAGTGCGATGGCGAAGGTTATCTGGTACGTTCTGAACTACCCATTCAGGGTATTGCTCCTGGACAATTTGGTTGTATTTATGACCGTCAGAAAACCATCTGCTATGGTAGCGGAGAGATTAGTTTGCCTCGCATAGATGCAAGCAACAATACACCTAAATCTGAACAAAACACTGTAGAATAATCCAAAGATAATGCAAGCAATAATATTAGCAGCCGGTATGGGCAAGCGCTTGGGCGAGTTTACCAAGGAAAACACCAAGTGCATGGTAGAGGTCAATGGTGTGCGACTCATCGACCGCGTATTAGGACAATTATCCAAGCAAAAACTCAATCGCATTGTTATCGTGGTGGGATACGAGGGACAAAAACTGATGGACCACGTGGGCACTTCATTCAATGGCACTCCCATTGAGTTTATCAACAATCCCATCTATGACAAGACAAACAACATATACTCCCTTGCCCTTGCCAAAGAGCAGATGCAAGAGGATGACACATTGCTCATCGAGAGTGATTTGATTTTCGATGACCAACTATTCTCTCTCATCATAGAAAATCCATATCCCAACCTGGCTCTGGTGGCTAAATACGAGACATGGATGGATGGTACAATGGTGCAGATTGATGACGAACAGAATATCGTGAACTTTGTGCCTAAGGCTGCATTCCAGTACGACGAGGTGGACAAATATTACAAGACCATCAATATATACAAGTTCTCCAAGGAATTTAGCCGTACGAAGTATATCCCCTTCCTGGAGGCGTACTCCAAGGCGGTGGGCAACAACGAGTACTACGAGAACGTGCTTCGCATCATCACCTTCCTGAATAGCAAAGACCTCAAGGCCCTGCCCATCACCAATGAAAAATGGTATGAGATAGACGACAAGCAGGATCTGGACATAGCAGAGGCTCTCTTTGCCGAGGAGAAGGACATCATGCGCAAGTATTATGGACGCTTTGGTGGCTATTGGCGCTTCCCTCAGATGCTTGACTTCTGCTATCTGGTTAATCCATACTTCCGCTCATCTAAGATTATTGATGAGATGCAGGCCAATTTCCGCACCCTCATTGCCGAATACCCCTCGGGCATGAAGGTGAACACACTACTTGCCAGCAAGTGCTGGGGAGTGAAGGAAGATTACATCGTACCTGGCAATGGTGCAGCCGAATTGATTAAGGCACTGATGGAACTGCTTCCAGGCACAATGGGTGTGGTGCGTCCCACCTTTGAGGAATATCCTAATCGTAGAGACAAGGATTCGCTCGTCACCTTCATTCCACAGAACAACGAATTCAGATACTCTGCTCAGGACCTGATGGATTTCTTTGGCAAGAACCATGCCGATAATCTTTTGCTCATCAATCCCGACAATCCTTCAGGCAACTTCATACCCATGCAAGACGTGCTCACCCTGGCACAATGGTGTAAGGAGCAAGGCATACGCTTGATTGTGGACGAGAGTTTCGTGGATTTCAGCGTCGGTTGGGAAGAAAACACTCTGCTTCACGACAATATCCTGGAGCAATACCCCTCTATGCTGGTGATGAAATCCATCAGCAAGAGCTATGGTGTGCCTGGCATCCGACTAGGTATACTTTGTTCGGCAGACGTGGATATTATCTCAAGAATAAAGAAGATGGTGAGCATCTGGAATCTCAATTCCTTCTGCGAGTTCTTCATGCAGATATACACCAAGTACGAGAAGGACTACAAGAAGGCGTGCGACAGATTTATCCAGGAGCGTGACAACTTTGAAAGCCAGCTTCGCACCATCAGTTTCCTTCGTGTAATTCCCTCACAAGCCAATTACTTCCTGGTGGAGGTATTGCCTCCCTTTACCGCAAATACCCTTGTACTCCGTATGCTCAAGGAGCACAATATCCTCATGCGCGATTGCTCTGGCAAGGGCGGCTTCGATGGCAAGCAATACATGCGTATAGCCGTGCGCGACCACAAGGACAATGCTAAGTTGATAGAGGGTCTTCGACACTTGGAAGAAGGTATCGCAAACAAATAAATTTCCAAAATCCTTATACAAGAAACGATGATTAATTTCTGTATCTGCGGAGGTGGTTCGCTGGGACATGTGATTGCTGGTTACTTGGGTGCTAATGCCGATGTGCGTGTCAGTATGCTAACACAACGTCCCCAACTATGGAAGAACGACATTGAGGTGCATACACCCGAACAAACAATTATCCACGGACATATCCACACCATCAGCAGCAATCCCGAGGATGTCATACCGCAAGCCAACATTATATTGCTTTGCTTGCCTGGCTTTGCCATTAAGCAACAATTGCAACTTATCAAACCTTACGTAAAATCAACTACTTTCGTTGGCTCTGTTTTCTCCTCCACGGGCTTCTTCTTCAATGCAATGGAAATACTGAATGAAGATGTACCGCTATGGGGCTTTCAGCGTGTCCCCTTCATCTGTCGCACACGAGAATATGGTCAGAGTGCCAATCTTCTTGGCTACAAGAGCAACCTGAACATAGCCGTTGAGCGTACTGACGAGAAGGAAGACTTCCGCCTACTCATCGAGAAATTATTCAACACACCTGTCTCCCTGCTGAATAATTTCTACGAAGCTACACTCACCAACAGCAATCCCTTGCTCCACACATCGCGCCTGTACACTATGTTTGGTGCTAGCAATGAAGGACGTACTTTCCCACGCATGATACTCTTCTATGAGGAATGGACAGAGGAAGCAGCACAACTATTAATAGACATGGACGAGGAATTCTTCCGTCTATTGGAAGTATTGCCCGTAAAACCCAATTATTTGCCTAGAATACTGGAATACTACGAGAGCCATGATGCACGCTCATTAGCTCAGAAACTCTCATCCATTCAGGGATTCAAGGGTATTACTTCTCCCATGAAGCAAACTGCTCAAGGTTGGATACCCAACTTTGCCAGCAGATACTTTACTGAGGACTTCCCGTATGGTCTACACTTCATCTGGCAATTGGCAAAGGAGAAAGGAATTCCCACTCCGAAGATAGATATGGTATACCAATGGGGTATGAGTAAGATTTAGGAAACAAATCACAAAACAACAACTGGCGCCAACCTACCTAAAAATATGGTAAGTTGGCGCTGTTTGTGGGGAGAAGATTTTATTTCCTAATTTATAGAATCAACAACGTGCCTTTAAATTTTGAGGTCATTTTTTATACTTACGTAGGCAATTCTTTAAAAATTTTTCTGAAATTTATAGAATCAACGTCGTACCTTTAAATTTTAAGGGCATTTTTTATACGCACGTCATTGATTCTTTAAAAAATGTCTTTAAAATGATATAAACAAGCTTTTTATCCCTTGCCAAATAGATATTTGCGGAAGAATGGGCTTATGCGCAAGAGATTGCTGGTGATGATGCAGAAAGCTATCACTAGCAAGCCGATGAGGATGGAAAGACTGGAGTCTATAACAAAATTGTGCTTGTTGCTGGTGAAGAATGTTCCCACGGCTGGGAGATTGGGCAGAAAGAGGAAGTGAATGAGATAGATATCCAATGTGCGACGCCCTATGTATTGCAAACTGCTACCGATGATGGTTGACTGAGTGAAATACTGAGCATAATGGCGGAAATACATGAACACCATCGTCAGAAGGATGAACTTGGAGAGAGTGGATGGTATGTTTGCCCATGCCATACGAAGGGTGTGCCACTTGAGGATATCCATGGTGCAGAAGACTACCAGCACCACCAGCGTGGGAAAGAACCATTGGGAATCCATCAATCGCTGAGCCTTCTGCCAATACCTCCTGACAATGTTGCCAAAAACAAAGAAGGGGAAGTACTTCATGAACTGAATAAGTGATGTGTAGTTCAATATCTGACTGGGAATCTTACCTCTGCGCCCATCTGCCCACCAACAGAGTTTGGGCAAATAGCATGTCTCGTACAACGCCAGTGAAAGCACAAAAAGCACCACGATGGGTAACCACGATGGGCATTTCTGTTTCTTCAACCACGACTCCATATAGCAGAAGAGATAGTACACCACAAACATATATAGCAATACCAAGGTAAACCAATATCCGCCTTTGGTGGCAGAGGAAAGGCAATTCTCCAAGGCTGGCCAAAACTTGGGATAAAGGGCTACGCACGAGAATAAGAGGAAAACTATCGTGGGAAGCAACTGCACTCTTATCTTCTTGCCAAGAAGCGTGAATAGCGTCTCTGAATCCCATTTAATAGAAGCCTTGTAGGCCAGAAAACCACTCACAAAAAAGAACAAAGGCATACGGAATAGCATCAGGAAAGACATCGAAGAGGATTGCTTTACCGATTGGTCAAAACCCATTTGTGCTACATGAAATGCTACCACCAATATCATGGTAAATCCTCGCATGGCATCAAGCCACTGCATCCTCTCCTTGGGTGGCTGAGGAATGGTACTTATCTCTTCCATAAATATAATTTCTGTATGTAAGGCAGTACAAAATTACTAAAATTTATTTTGTCATTCCTCGTTTTATACCTAAATTTGTGGCCTAAAATAAGATAATGGTATGATATCTACTGAGAAACAAAACGAGTTGAGAGAGAAATTCAATCCCGAGGGGTCACTTTTGCGTCGTCAGCAATTGCGTATGCTTGACATTCTGAAGGAAATAGACCGTATCTGCAAGAAGTACGACATACCATATTGGTTGAGCAGTGGTACTCTGATAGGAGCTGCCAGACATGGTGGATTCATTCCCTGGGATGATGACCTGGACATAGAGATGATGCGCAAGGATTATAATCGTCTGATGAAGGTTCTCCCCAATGAATTGCCCGAAACCATGGCTCTGCAAAACCATGAAACTGACCCGACGTATTTCTTCTATTATGCCAAGATTCGTGACAGACGCTCAATCATGGCTGAGGGCAACAACTATGACCGCTTATGGAAGGAGAAAGGCATATATATTGACATCTTCCCTCTGGAGCACCAACCAATCGGTTTGCACAAGGTGACAGAAAAGACCGTGGGACATATGTATAAAGTATGGCGCACCAGCACTGACGACCAAAAGGCGATAAAGAAGGTCATGCATATCTTCCACCTCAATCGTCTTTTCATCTTCCCTATCCTACGCCTACTTTGTGCCCTATCATTCACTAAAACTATTACCAGCGGAATGGGTATACCATACCACAATCCTCGCTATGAGAAGGACATATTCCCATTGTCCACCCTATCCTTCGAAGGCATCGATTTCCCCGTGCCTTGCAACTATGACCACATGCTTCGGCTCATGTATGGCAATTACATGCAGTTCCCGCCAGAGGAAAGCATCAGCACACATTGCGCTCATTTGGAGTTCCTATAGAAAAGACAAATCGACTCTTGCTCATTATTTTGGCAAAAGTCGATTCGTTTTATTCGTAAAGTATAGGCTCAGGCCTACTTCTCTATTGCTTCAAGGATGCGCTTTAGTACCACGGTGGCAGAAATCTCGCGATTAGCAGCCTCGGGGATTACTAGCGATGTGGGAGCCTCGATAACCTCGTCGGTAACAATCATACCACGGCGTACGGGCAAGCAATGCATGAAATGGGCGTTGTTGGTCACGGCCATTTGGCGGTCAGACACGGTCCAATCAAGCATCTCATGGTAATCAGTAAGTATCTTGCCATAATCCTCTGGACGAGTAACACCTGGACATGACCAGTTCTTTGCATAAATAAAATCTGCACCTTCGAAGGCCTTCATCTGGTCGTACTCCACACGTGCATTACCAGCAAAAGCGGGGTCCAATTCGTAGCCCTCGGGATGAGTGATGACGAAGTCCACATCAGCAGCATTCATCCACTCGGCAAAGCTATTGGGCACTGCCTGTGGAAGAGCACGAGGATGAGGAGCCCATGTGAGCACAACCTTCGGACGAGCCACCTTCTTGTGCTCCTCTATGGTGATAAGGTCGGCAAAGGCCTGAAGAGGATGCACCGTAGCTGTTTCCATTGCAAAGATGGGCTTGCCTGAATACTTTACAAACTGATTGTAAACGGTCTCGGCATAGTCATATTCACGGTCGGTAAGACCTGCAAAAGAACGAATACCAATGATATCACAATAACTGCTCATAACGGGAATAGCTTCGAGCAAATGCTCGCTCTTATCGCCATCCATAATCACTCCGCGCTCGGTTTCCAACTTCCACGCACCAGCATTGACATCCAGCACAATGACATTCATGCCCAGATTCTGAGCCGCCTTCTGAGTAGAAAGACGAGTGCGCAAACTGTTATTGAAGAATACTAGCAGAGCGGTCTTGTTGCGTCCCAACTCTACATATTTGAAACGGTCCTCCTTAATCTCTCTTGCCTCGGCAAGTGCCTGACTAAGACATCCAAGGTCCTGTACATTGAGAAAACTTTTCATCGTATGATTTTTCTTATTTTAGACAGGTAAAGCCACTTTGCTCAATTCTCCATTTCTGGATTACGAGCGTACCTGACCATTACCTTTTATTATATATTTGCTGGTGGTTATCTCATCCAGTGCCATGGGGCCACGGGCATGTAATTTCTGAGTGGAAATACCTATCTCTGCACCAAGACCAAATTGTGCTCCATCGGTGAAAGAAGTTGGTGCATTGTGATAAACACATGCGGCATCCACCAGGCGTAGGAACTTGTCTGCGGCTTGTTCATCATCAGTAACGATACTCTCGCTATGACCCGAACCATGTGCTTGAATGTGTGAAAGAGCCTCATCTAAACTATCCACTATGCGTATGCTCAAATCGTGAGATAGCCATTCCCTACCATACTCGCCATAATGGAAAGTAACCTTACCCTGCATAGGAGCCAGGAGCTCTGGCAAACGAGATTCCAAACTACGATGCACCAACAAGCAATCCAACGCATTGCACACACTGACGCGACGACACTTGGCATTGTACACTATATCACGTGCCATCTCTATATTGGCATCCTTGTCTACATAACAATGTACCACTCCGGCACCTGTCTCTATCACTGGTACCTTGGCATTCTCGCGTACATAACGTATCAAACCTGCTGAACCGCGCGGGATAATCAAATCCACCAATCCTTCGGCTGATAGCAACTCGGCCGTGGCTTCGCGAGTAGCAGGAAGAAGCGTCACTACAGAGGTGTCCAGATTATGGCGCAACAATGCTTGGTGTATTATAGCACAAATGGCTTTGTTGCTCTCTTCGGCATCAGAACCACCCTTGAGAATAACGGCAGAACCGGCCTTCAGACACAAGGCAGTAACATCGAGCGTTACATTTGGGCGAGCCTCGTAAATCACGCCTATCACGCCGAATGGTACACTCACACGACTTATCTCCAAACCATTGGGCATTGTTCTCTGACTGAGAATACGTCCTAGGGGCGATGGCAATGAAGCCACATTGCGACAATCGGATGCAATGGCACCGATTCGCTCATGCGTGAGACGCAAACGGTCATATTTTGGGTCACTAGAATCCATGCGAGAGAGGTCGCGCTCATTGGCCATAAGTATTTCCTCGGTTCCTGCTTCAAGCGCATTGGCCATATCTTTCAAGAGTTCATTTATTGCCTCTGTAGAAAGAGATGCCAATTGCTGGGATGCTAGCTTTATTTTATCAGATTCTATCATTATATAAAAATGTATAATGCACTAATACGTGTTATTTTACCGACATGAAATGGGTATGTGGTACGGTCTCAGGATGAGAGAGTAGGTCAACCAAAACATTCTCTCTCGTACCTCGTGCCAGATAAACATCAATACCTGATGAGGCTACGGTTTGTGCGGTATGGCACTTGCTCTGCATACCTCCACGTCCAGCACCCGACTTCTCTGCCTGGATGTATTCGCTCACATCATGACCTGCCTCTACGCATGGAATCAGATGCACGCCCTCGTCGCCAGGACGACCATTATACAAACC
Organism: Bacteroidaceae bacterium; assembly: GCA_017381015.1. Taxonomy (GTDB): domain Bacteria; phylum Bacteroidota; class Bacteroidia; order Bacteroidales; family Bacteroidaceae; genus Physcousia. The sequence continues at coordinate 10,414 of JAFOCV010000058.1, read as the reverse complement.
ATCCACATTACTCAGAATAATCAAGGTATCGGCACCCATCAGTTGTGCTATCAAGCCTGAGAGCTCGTCATTATCGGTAAACATTAACTCGGTAATGCACACGGTATCGTTCTCGTTTACCACTGGTAGTACTCCGTGAGAAAGCATCACCTCCATACAACGGCGCATATTCTCGCGATGCTCCTTTGAGTCGAAGTCGGTCTTCTGTGTCAACACCTGACCAACGGAGATATGATGCTCACGCAGGAAATCATAGTATCTGTTTATCAACTTGGCTTGTCCCACGGCAGAGAAAAGTTGGCGCTGCTCTACAGAATCCATTTCCAATGTGCTCTGCTGACTCAGATGCAACTCTCCCCTACCCGATGCCACGGCACCAGAGGAGATGAGAATTACCTCTATGCCTTGACGACGCAACTCTGCCACTTGATCTACCAATGAGGACAGACGTGTTACATCCAGAGTTCCATCGGCACGAGTGAGAACGGCACTACCTATTTTTACTGCTATTCTATTCATTTCTTGTTTGCTTTCAGTCCTGCCAATACCGAACGAGTGAAGCCTGACTCCTCCATTGCATTAAGACCACGGATGGTATATCCACCTGGGGTGGTTACCGCATCTATGGCTTGTTCGGGATGCTTACCGCTCTCTTGCAAAAGGGCCACAGCTCCCTTCATGGTTTGGAGCACCGCCTCGCGAGCATCATCTGGGCGAAGACCTAACTCTACACCACCCTGCATCATGGCACGAACATAGCGCATCACATAGGCAATGCCACAACCAGATATCTGCATACCGGCATCCATCAATTTATGAGGGACTACCTGCACTTCTCCTACTATCGAGAACAAATGTTTTAGCATCTCCATTTGCTCCTGGGGGCGCTCTGGCTCTTCAATGAAAGTCATACCGGCACCATACTCTGCCGCTATATTGGGCATAGCGTAGACATTAATGCGTGCATTGCGCACTCCTGCCGCCACACTAACCAAAAGGGCATTGGTGGAGCGGAGAACGGGCTGAATCTGTGCTACAACCTCGTCCACCAACCACGGCTTCACTGCCAATATCACAATGTCGGAAGAGGCTACAGCCTGAAGATTGTCGGTAGTAGCTGTTAGCTCTGGATAGATAGCTGTATAGCGTTGCAAGGTTTCCTCGCTACGAGCAGTAATGGTAATGCTAGAAGCCCATCCGGCCTTGCACCAACCACGAACCAGGGCACCTCCCATATTGCCGGCGCCTATGACTACGATTCTCATCTCGTTCACTTTATTGATTAAGACAACACTCTACGGAAAGCCTCCAGGAATACGTTGGCCTCCTCGATAGTGAGACACAAGGGGGGCAACAAGCGTATTACATTGGTGCCAGAGCAACCGGTAAAGATGTGCTCCTCCTTGATAAGACGAGTACGGGGCTCCTTGTATGGAATGTCCAGTTCAATACCTATCATCAAACCACGACCGCGCACGTCTACTACATGAGGTAGCTGCATCTTGCGCAACTCTGTCATAATATACTCGCCCACCTTGGCTGCATTCTCCACCAAGCCTTCGCTCTCTATTACATCCAATACGGCCAAAGCACCGGCACATCCCAGGTGATTGCCACCAAAGGTAGTGCCCAACTGACCATAGATGGGAATGAACTTGGGAGAAATCAATACTCCGCCCATGGGGAAACCATTGCAGATGCCCTTGGCTACGGTAATCATATCGGGACGCACACCCAGATGCTGATGTGCGAAGAACTTGCCTGAGCGACCATAGCCACACTGAATCTCATCGCAAATGAGTACTGTATTGTGTGCCTCACACAAAGCCTGCAATTCGTGCAAGAAACCTTCCTCTATCATGCGGATACCGCCCACACCCTGAATGCACTCGATGATAACGGCACACACATCGTCCTTCTCTATCTCGGCACGCCATGGTTCTATATCATTGATGGGAAGGTAGGTAACATGTCCGTTGGCATTGATGGGAGCAATGATTTTGGGATTAGCTGTTGCCTCTACGGCCAAAGAGGTACGACCATGGAAGGCCTTCTCTGCCGACAAAACACGGGTGCGACCATTATAGAAGGATGCCAACTTGAGGGCATTCTCATTGGCCTCGGCTCCAGAGTTGATCAGGAACAACTGGTAATCCTCATAGCCAGATACCTTGCCCAAGGTGAGAGCAAGATTCTTTTGCAAAGGATTCTGCACTGAGTTGCTATAAAAACCTAGTCGTGCCACCTGAGATGCTATTGCTTCTACATAATGAGGATGAGCATGACCGATGCTGATTACAGCATGACCACCATAAAGATCCAGATACTCGGTACCGTTCTCATCCCATACGTGGCAACCTTCACCACGCTCTATGGCTATATCGAATAGGGGATATACGTCAAATAATTCCATTGTCTTTTCTTATTAGAATGCGCTAGCCTTCAGATTGAGACCAGCCTTTTCATCCAAACCGAACATGATGTTCATATTTTGCACTGCTTGACCCACGGCTCCCTTCAACAGATTGTCTATGCAAGAAATCATCAGAAGCTGGTCTTCGTACTTCTCCACGTAGACAACAGCCTTGTTGGTATTCACCACCTGCTTCATATCGGGCGAAGAGAATACAAAGTGAGTGAAGGCTGCATCAGCATATGTCTCGGCATAAACTTTCTGCACCTCTTCCAATGTGGCATCGCACTTGGCATAAGCAGTAACGTAAATACCGCGTGCAAAGCATCCGCGCTGGGGGATGAAGAGTACGCGACCATCATAACCAGGACACAATTCCTGTACCGTCTGATTGATTTCCAAGAGATGCTGATGATTGAAGGTCTTGTAAACGGAGATATTATCGTTGCGCCAACTGTAGTGTGTTGTTGCACTGGGTTTCTGACCGGCACCAGTAGAACCGGTAATACCATTTACGTGAATATCGCCGCTAATCAATCCTGCTTTCAATGCGGGTACCAATGCCAACTGAATGCAAGTGGCAAAGCAACCGGGATTGGCCAGATGCATAGCACCCTTGGTAAGTTCTCTGTGAGTCTCGGGCAAACCATAAACATAGTCGTGCTCGCCTGCTATGCGGAAGTCTTGTGCCAAGTCGATGATGCGCACATTGGCAGGTATGTCGTGCTCCTGAAGAAAGGCACGGCTCTTGCCATGACCAAAACAGAAGAATACCACGTCCACCTGTTCCCAAGGCATCTCACTGGTGAAGCATAAATCGGTATCGCCCAACAAACCCTCGTGCACAGCACTGACGGGATTGCCCGCATTAGATTCGCTATTGGCAAAGACTATCTCTGCTTCGGGATGATTGAGGAGCACTCGGATGAGTTCACCGCCAGTATAACCAGCAGCTCCAAGTATACCAACTCTAACCATACACATTACTTGCTCTTAGGAGCCAACAACCACAACAGGAGATAAACCCAGAAACTTAGGCTACCAATCACGGCAAATACCACAAATGCGATACGTACCAACAAAGTATCAATACCAAAGTATTCTGCAATACCACCACAAACACCTGCTATCTTCTTGTCGCTGCTAGACAAAACAAACTTCTTATCCATTGTATATTATATTTTATTTATTGAGTAACTGATTATTATTTAATTTTTTCCATTGCTCCTTCCCTCTCCCCTATCGGTCAGGGAGAGAGAATAGGAGGTAGGATTTTTCTCTTGTTATCTTTCCTCGTCGGGATGTGCCAAGTAGTAAGCACGAAGGGCTGTGGAGCTAACCTTGATGAAGCCCTTGGCATCATCGCTGCTCCATGCCTTGGCAGTTTCGCCATATTCGCCTAGCTTGTTCTTCACCAAGTCGTTGGGAGAATCCACACCCATGGTCTGGAAGCTATAGGGACGTAGCTCCAGAGTAACCTCGCCAGTGACGTTGCGCTGGCTGCTGATAAGCATAGCCTCGATGTCTGGCATCACAGGCTCCAGGTACTGACTCTCGTGGAGGAACATGCCATACCAATTGGCCACCTGCTCCTTCCAGTATTGTTGCCACTTACTCAAGGTGTACTTCTCCAAGAAGCGATGTGCACCGATGATAAGCATGGGAGCTGCTGCCTCGAAACCTACACGGCCCTTGATACCAATGATGGTATCGCCCACGTGGCAATCACGACCGATGGCGTATGCTGCGCCTATCTCCTCCACTGCCTGAATTGCTTGTATCTTGTCTTCATAGCGTGTACCATTTACGGATACCAATTCGCCCTTTTCGAAACCTAGTTTCAAGAGCTCTGTACCCTCCTTGGTAGGGTGCTTGAGGTATGCACTCTCGGGCAAGCCCTGTGTACTATCTAATATCTCGCCACCGCAGATGCTGGTACCCCAGATGCCTACGTTGTATGAGTACTTGAGCTTGGTGAAGTCTGCAAAATATCCGTTCTTGTTCAGGTAATCCACCTCTTCCTGACGGGTAAGATTACCATCACGTGTAAGAGTAATGATTTCCACACCGGGAGCCATTACCAGGAATGTCATATCGAAACGAATCTGGTCGTTGCCTGCACCTGTTGAACCATGAGCGATAGCGCTGGCACCTATCTCACGAGCATAGCGTGCAATAGCCATTGCCTGAAAGATGCGCTCGCTGGATACGCTGATGGGATAACAGTTGTTGCGCAACACATTACCGAAGACCATGTACTTCAAAGACTTCTCATAGTACTCCTGAGTTACGTCAAGTGTAACGTATGCCTTTGCACCCAACTTGTAGGCATTCTCCTCGTTGGCTTTCAACTGTTCTGCACTGAAACCACCAGTATTTGCACATGCTGCATATACCTCGTAACCTTTCTCCTTGGCTAGATACATCACGGTGTAACTGGTATCCAAGCCTCCACTGAAGGCTACAACTACTTTTTTCTTCTCCATTGTATATTGTTTTATTATTGTTTCTTTTTCCTTGAAAGAGTTTTCGGAGTACTCAGAGTATTCAGAGTATTCAGAGTACTCAGAAATTCACTCTCTGCCCCCTTTTACTCAATTCCTCTCAGCACCAGAGTCTTCATCACATCCTTTATTACCTCCAGGCTTGTAGGTTCGCCATGGTGCTTGTCGGGATCCCAGAGCATGCCGGTACATACGCAGAATTTGCGCTGCTTCATCTCCAGAATGTCGTGATTGATACATCCTTGACATCCGCGCCAGAATGCCTCGTCATCGGTCAATTGATTGAAGCTTACGGGCACATATCCCAAATCGGTATTCATCTTCATCACAGCATCACCACTGGTGAGTGAAAATATCTTGGCATGAGGCCAGCGCACACGAGCCAGTGTGAAAGTATAGTCCTTGATGCGACGCGCCACACCCAGACCCTGAAAATCGGGGTGCACTATCAAACCTGATGTGGTCACATAATGCTTGTTGCCCCATGTCTCAATATAGCTGAATCCAGCAAAGCGCTCTCCGCAAAGAGCCAATATAGCCTTGCCCTCCTTTATCTTTGTGGTCAGATAGTCGTGCGTACGCTCTGCTATACCGGTGCCACGTTTACGAGCTGCATCGCGTATGGTTTGCAATATCTCGTCCACATACACCTCGTGACTGGGGTCTGCTACCACTATCTTTATATCCTTTTCCTCTAGGGTTCTAGATTCTTCCTTAGCTTCCATCTTATTACTCTAAACAAGTTTACTTCTCTTTCTTATTAGCATTCTGCTGACGCTTCCTCAATTGGGGTACCGCATCCATCAGGAAAGTAGTAGCCTGCTCTCTATTGACATCCTCTGCCAGGATTATCATCACTGTATCATCGCCAGCCACGGTGCCGAGGAAGAATACAGACTTCTGCTCGTCTATCTCGTAAGCCACCAACGAAGCATGACCAGGGGGAGTGTGCAAAACGGCAATATTGCCACTGAACTGCAACGACCACTTGGCTGCGTTCAATTCCTCGCGCGTCTTGGCTGGGTCAAAGTACACCACACCTGGCAGAGCGTATACACTCTTGCCCGAACGTGTTCGAACCTTGGAGATACGCAATTGCTTCAAGTCGCGGCTCAGCATCGTCTGCGTCGTAGCAAAACCGGCCTTGGCCAATTCCTTTGACAGCTCCTCTTGATTCTCTATAGCACAATTACCAATCACGGTGCGTATGTACTGCAATCTTGCCTTTTTATCCTGCTTATCCATATCAAAATGTCAGTCTATAATGCTTTTTTATGCAAATTTGCGTGCAAAGATACAAAAATTAAAACATTAATGATACAAAAAGTAAAAGCAATACAACCTCTCTATGCAAAAATCTTGCATATTGCCATTCTTTTGCAAAAATATGCTCCATTCTGATGGTTTTCAGAGAATATATTATACTATGTGCCCACTTTCACATTATTTATAAATATTAATGTTTATCGGATTTTAAGACTTATGATTCCTGATTTAGAATGCGAGTTTTAAACGTTGGATATTCGATTTCTGGGTTTAGGATTGCATTTTTGGGTATCCGAGGTTGTAATTCTGAGGCTTAAACCATAGTTCAGAGAACTGGTTGTTGCTTTTCAGAGGTGGAGATGTATACATTGAGGATTTGCTGACGCTCCGGCTCTATCGGAAGAAAGAAGAAGGCGGCACCGCTATGCCAAGGGAAGGTTCTAAAACGGAACATCCATTCATGGCTTTTACCACCATCTGAGACTTTTTCCCACAAAGAAGCACTTTTAGTGAGTTAAAGATTAGGTTTTGTAAGAAATTATTTGTTCCTTTGCGGTCAGAAACCTTTATTTTTAACATAATACCTTAGTATAGGATATGGAGTCATTGTTTAATGAGCCATTGAGTCCGAAAGGGTATGCTTCCCTTGAGGATATTGTGCGCCCAGAGGCGTGCGAAATACCTGAGTATAAGTGGTTTGTATTAAGAATAACTTATGCTCGTGCAGAAAAAGCAGAAAAGATTATCTCTCAGTATGACATGCTCACCTTCCTGCCCATGGAATACAAGAGCTATGTGAAGGACGGAGTGAAGCATTGGACAAAGAAGCCTTGCACACCCTCCATGCTCTTTGTCTATGGCAAGTATGCCGATGTACTCAAATTTACCCACCGAGCAGAAACTGGCGAGTATCGCATCGAGTACGTGGACTTTACCTTTGACCATACGAGGAAGAACGAGTTTGGACGCGACGAGATAATGACCATCCCCTTCAAGCAGATGCAAAACTTCATCCGAGTGATTTTGGCTGCCGTGCCTCATTCCTATAGCGTCACTCCGCAAGAGATACATTATCGTCCAGGCGGTTTGGTACGCATCACTCAAGGCGAATTCAAGGGAGTGACGGGCAGAGTGGCACGAATACATTCTCAGCAGCGCGTGGTGGTGAGCATAGAAGGCGTGCTCAACTTTGCCACAACTTACATTCCAAAGCACTATCTCGAACCTATCGAGGAGGAGGAAGAACAGTAGAAAAACACGACGCAAGAAGAGAGAAATTTTTGCCAGGAAAAACGGCTTCTACATGTCTACGGGACAATCAGTACACACGGGATACTATCGGCTGGGGTGTACATTTTGTCTCGTAGACTCATTGTATCTGCATCTTTTTGATTCATTGGTGCAAGTTTTCAAAAGAAAAAAGGTGGCTCTGCTAAACTTTTTTTGTAAATTAGCGGTCAAAAATAAGCTGAAAACTAATCTATAATAATAATACACTATGAGACTAGAAGAATTCATGAATGCATCGCCCGTCAACTTTTGGGCAATAGAGACCATCAAACAATGTCTTCTCCAGGCAGGATACCAGGAGTGGAATGCTAGCAAGACTTGTCCCGAGATAAAGGCTGGAGACAAAATCTTTGTAACCAAGAACGGTTCTGCTATCTTTGCCTTCCACATGGGCAACAAAACATTGGCTGATGGCGGTATGCACATCGTATCGGCTCACTCGGACAGTCCCTGCTTCCGCATTAAGCCCAACGCAGAAATCAAGTGCGAGGGTGGCCTTGTAAAGTTGAACACCGAATTGTATGGCGGTGCCGTAATGTCCACCTGGATGGACCGCCCACTTTCACTAGCTGGCCGTGTTATCGTAGCATCGGAAACAGGTTCCATCACCTCGCCCAAGGTAATGCTAATGCGCATCAATCGCCCCATCGCCACTATACCCAACCTAGCCATCCACTTCAACCGTCAGGTAAACGATGGTGTGGCTCTCTCCAAGCAGAAGGATATGCTACCTGTAATCACCGCAGGCAACATGTGCTTGAATGAGAAGCAAGCAAAGCATGGCATTCTCAAAGCTCTAATCTCTGACGAGCTGGGTATTGCTCCCGAGCAAATCCTGGACTTTGACCTCTATCTCTACGATACTACCCCTGCTCAGCGCGTAGGCTTGAACAACGAGTTGGTGCAGAGTGGTCGCCTTGACGACCTCTCCATGGCTCATGCCGGTTTGGAAGCGTTGTTGGCCAAAGGCGAGACTCCAGAAGTTACCAAGTGTTTGGCCATCTTCGACAATGAGGAGACCGGTAGCCAAACGAAGCAAGGTGCAGGTTCACCATTCTTCGCATCACTGGTACAAAGACTAGTGGCCAAGCAGGGTGGAAGCAGCAGTTCTGAATTTGAAAACTTTGCCATGTGCATAGAGCATTCGTTCATGATTAGTGCCGACAATGCTCATGCTTGGCACCCCAATTATAGCGAGAAATACGACCCCACCAACCATCCCGTTATGGGCGGTGGTCCTGTAATCAAGTACAATGCCAGCCAGAAGTACCTGAGCGATGCCGTGGGTGCTGCCGTATTCATGCAGGCCTGCCAGAAGGCTGGTGCGCCATATCAGACTTTCGTAAATCATAGCGACGTGGCTGGTGGTAGCACTCTGGGCAATATACTATCGTCTTCATTCCCTGTGAAGGGCGTGGATATGGGCAATCCCATTTGGGCTATGCACTCCGTTCGCGAAACGGCACACATTGCCGACCACGAGAATTGCATCAAAGTATTCACTGAGTTTTACAACGCACTATGAACAAAATAACAAAGTACGGCATCCTGGGCATTATTGCCCTTGGATGTGTCTATGGTGTGTATAGAAAATGCAGTGGCCCTCAGGCTAATGACAATACCGAAATGCCTCAGCAATCCAACAAGAAGCAAAGCAAGGCTCTCAACGTAAGAGCCGTAGTAATCAAGGAGCAGTCGCTCACTGACGGATTGGCCATGAGCGGTTCACTGGTGCCCGACGAAGAGGTGAGCCTTTCTTTCGAAACATCGGGCAAGATTACTGACATCTTCTTCAAGGAGGGCTCTATGGTGGAAAAGGGGCAATTGCTGGCCAAGATAAACGATGCTCCCCTTCAGGCAGAACTCCGCAGAAAGGAAGCCCAACTAAGACTGATGCAGGACCGTGTATTCAGAGCCAAGGCTTTGTTGGAAAAAGAGGCCGTAAGTAAGGAGGCTTTCCAAGAAGCAGAGGCCAACCTCTCTGCTCTGAAGGCAGAGATTGATGGTGTGAAGGCAGAGATTGCACAAACAGAACTGAGAGCACCATTCTCTGGTATCATTGGTTTAAGACAAGTGAGCGTGGGCGCTTTTGCCACCACACAGACGGCCGTAGCAATGCTTACAAAACGTAGCCCTTTGAAGGTAGAATTCAGTGTTCCCGAACGATATGCAGGTACTCTACCCGATGGTGCGCATCTGGAATTTACCGTGGAAGGCGACCTCACTCCACGCTCGGCCAAAGTGTATGCTTCTGACTCTCGAGTGGATGAAAAAACACGCACCTTCACCGTGCGCGCTCTCTACGACAATAAAGACGGCAAACTAGTTCCCGGTAGATACGTAAGCGTAAATCTCACCACCAGAGAGTACGCAAACGCATTGGCCGTGCCCAGCGAAGCTATCGTATCAGAGATGGGTATAGACAAGGTATACCTATGCAAGGGCGGTAAGGCCGAACCCGTAGAGATTACCAAAGGATTGCGCACTGATGCTTTGGTGCAGGTATTGAGAGGTTTGTGTGTGGGTGACACCGTAATCACCAGCGGTACCATGCAATTGCGTGCTGGTCAGCAGGTAAGCGTTTCTGTAAACGGAAAACGGAAAACGGAAAACGGAAAACTGGAGAGTGACAATGAAGGATAACATACTCGACAGAAAGTGCAAGGCATTTGCTGTGCGAATAGTCCACTTCTACAAATTCTTGGTAAACGCCCAAAAAGAGATAGTCCTATCAAAACAGATATTGCGAAGTGGAACAAGCATTGGAGCCAATACAAGAGAACGATTAAACGCCCAAAGTAATGCCGACTTTGCCAACAAGTTATCTATTGCTCTAAAAGAAGCAGACGAAACACAATACTGGTTAGAAATCCTTCTTGAAAGCAACATTATTGATGATAATATGTTCTCGTCTCTCAACGACGATTTAAAAGAAATTATT
>JAFOCV010000057.1 GCA_017381015.1 Bacteroidaceae bacterium | reverse complement strand
GGGCCTCTATGGTTTTTTCTACTATGGATTCAGCAAACATCTTAAGGTCTGAGGGCGAAATCTCCAGTTTTACGTTTGCACCCGATGCGACAAATGATTCAATCGATAACATAAATTCTATAGTTTTGATATTTTCATTAGCCATCACTCTTGTTCCCGATGCCTCCTTTTGATGGCATATAAAAAGAAGCACCGCCAGATCCTGGGAAGACCTGACGGTGCAAAAGTATAGTCAAAATGCAACGTATTGAAAAATAATGAATTGTCTTAATTGGCATGACAAAAAAGACAATTATGACAATGCTAAAACGCTATAATTTAATTCAATTTATTCAGTACAAAGTTGTTTTTCTGTAGAGTATTGGTTTATGGCTTCGGTAATTTGGACTTTGAGTGTATGCAACTGACGCTGGTATTCATCACTCTCTATAAGCGGTAGCATCTGCATCTTACCATCACGCTCTACATGCTTTTCATCTTTAAACCATTTTATAGCCTGACGACATGAACTTTCGCTTTTCAGCCCTTCAATGTCGCTAAACTCACGAACAAGACCTGTGCTGTATTCTTTGGCGTTAATCAACTCTGTGAACAAATTAAGTTCGCTGAGTGCATAGTATGGGAGAGCAAGACCATAGGAGGTGTTATGTGTTGTGACAAAATCCCGTATAACATCTATGACACCTTCCGTATTGTCGCACTTCAGATACTCTATGAGGGATTTTTCTTGTGCCGCACGTCTGCCTCTGGCTTTAACTTCTTCCTCTTGGATAATTGAAGGTTGAACCGAGGATGCTTTGTCGTTGTCGTTAGTCTTGATGGATTTCAGTGCCCACGATGCGATTTTGCCATTTCTTATAGATTCATGTAGTTCTACATATTCCCTCCACGATTCATGGGTACGATAACCACTCTTTATTGAAGCATTTATAACATGTTTGATGGTACAACTGCATATAAATCTACCGAATATACCAGCGGATGGATTATTGGCCATGGAAGTCAAAGCATCCGCCATCGCTTCAAAACTGCGTCCGAATATAAGCCAGCTCAGTACCAATGGGGCGGATAGCATTATTTGCTCCTTCTTTTTTGCCGAGCATTGCTGGTTGAACCATTGGCTAAATCTCCCTTGGGGCTCCGGCTGTACAATCGGAGGTTCATCCTTCTGACGGTGGAATTGTTCTATGATCTGTTGGGGGATAGCCTTTTCTTTGAAGTATAGCGTCATCTGCGAAAGGTTATCCACCGTGTCGTCATCGTAAAAGGTCTGCCAGGTTTTAATAAGACCGGGCAGTTGTTGATTGGCGGCATAGAAAAATCGGACAAACTGAAGTCCATCCCCATCATTCATTTGGCGAGCAAACTGTGCGTACTCTTCCTGATGAGCGTTCTTCCATTGCAACAAATCCTCTTTGAAGGCATTGAAGTTGTCATATATGTTATCTGTGGTATCCATAATCGTTGCTATGAAGTTCCTAATCCAATAAATTCACAAGTTCCTTTTTTATTTCATCGTCAATGTGGCGGTAACGGGCGAAGGCTCGGCTTCCATCCGTATGACCGGACATCGAGGCAATAAGGTTCGGATCCTTAACCTGCTTATAAAGGTTGCCGATAAAGGTCTTACGGGCAGTATGTGTGGTTGCTACCTCATAGAGTGGACGAGCCACATCTTCACGTGTCTTGGGGTCAATGACTCTAACCATGCGGTCTATGCCCACATGTTTTAGAATGGCCTTTATCTTCTTGTTGTAACCGAAATCGGAAAAACGGGGCAATAGTGCATTCTCCAAGTCCTTGTATCGCTCCAATATATCCAATGCCTTTTGATTAAGGGGTACACGGACTGTTTTGGCATTTTCCAACTTGGTCTTCTGCGGTATGTATTCCACACATCCATCAATGATATTGGCTTTGGTCAGTCGGTTCAAGTCGCTGACACGGCATCCTATCAGACATTGGAACATGAATATATCACGATAGACGGCATAGTTCTCGCCCAGTTCGCTAAGGTCTGCATAGTAAACCTTGTCACGTTCTTCCAAAGTGAGATAAAACGGGTCGCCATAAATGGGTTGTGCTATCTGATATTGGTCAAAAGGATTGTTCTTGGTCAGTCCTTGCTTGATACAATTTTTGATGACGGTACGAATGCGATAGAGGCTTCCCGATATGGCATTCTCGGAACGTACCTGTTCTACTTGTCTGCGAGGTTCGTTCTGGTAGAAGAGAGGATACATTTCCACATACTTATGTTCTTCTTGTATCCAATGCTTGAACTCTCTAATATCATCTGCCGTTATCGAGTCTACACAAAGATGGAATCCACGTTGGTGCATCACTTCGTGACGGAATCTCTCATAGCGCAATACTTTGCATAGATTATCACGATGATGCTTTTGACTTTCTGCCGCAAGCGGAGTCTCGTCTATATATTTCTGAATCTGATAGGATAGATGATACTCCTCACGCTTGTTACCACCACGGGCATTGATGTTGGGGTGATGATACTCCTCGATGAGTGCTTTGAGCCAGGCCCCGTCTACGCCACGTTGGTATTTCTCTGCAATGAGGTGTGTGATATTCTGTATATCTCGTTCAAGACTCATGCGTTTCTGTTCCGAAACCAAAACCACACGAGGCTTATAACCTTGTCGTTCGGCACTCCAATGGTTGGGATTGATAGATAACTCACTGGCGGCTTTAAGGTCTACGCCTCCTATATCACGTACACGGAAATATATACGTGCCATCTCGGTTACATTATTCTTTGCCGAGGTCTTTCTTATAAATGCTGTAACTTTCATCGTGGGTAGTATTATAGGTTCTTAATTTATCATATCAACCAAACGTCGCTTCATATCGTCATCAATATTACGGTAACGGGCAAAGGCTCGGCTTCCGTCTACATGTCCTAACATTGAAGCGATGAGATTGGGGTCGGGAACTTGTTTATACAGGTTGCCAACAAAAGTCTTACGGGCAGTATGGCTGCTTGCTACTTCAT
>JAFOCV010000056.1 GCA_017381015.1 Bacteroidaceae bacterium | reverse complement strand
CTCACGGTAATCTGCTTTGGACTACCATTCATGGCATAGATGTCACTCAGATTAACCATCACCGACTTATAGCCCAAATGACGCAAGGGCATATAGGTGAGGTCGAAATGCACGCCCTCCATAAGCATATCTGTGGTGACGAGAGTAACCTCTTCATCGTTCAATGCTATTACCGCACAATCATCGCCAACAGACTTCAAAGTAGAGCTATTGACGGGAGTCATTTCCTTGGTGAGATGTTTGATTAGGCCAAACTCTCCTAATTCAGCTATTTCCAATTTTATAGTAATTTAATGGTTTCTACTAAGAGCGAGCTATCATCTCTCGCATAATTTCAGTCATACGTGGTTGTGCTTCCTTGGCAGCCTTTTGTACGTCTTCGTGTGTAATCTTCACTACCTCGGCCATACCGCCCAAGTCGGTAATGATACTCATGCCAAAGCATCTGATACCACAATGGCGAGCCACAATCACTTCGGGTACCGTACTCATACCCACTGCATCGCCTCCCCACTTAGCAAACATTCGATACTCTGCCGGTGTCTCATATGTTGGTCCCTGAGTGGCCAGATACACACCATGGCGCACCAGGATGTTCTTCTCGGCAGCTATCTCATCGGCCAGAGCTATCAGTTCTGGATCGTAGGCATGGCCCATATCCGGAAAGCGTGGACCCTGGGGTATGTTGGCTCCGCGCAAAGGATTCTCGGGCATGAAGTTAATTTGGTCGGTGATAATCATCAAGTCGCCGATACCAAATTGAGGGTTGGTACCACCAGCTGCATTGCTCACAAAGAGAGTCTTGATTCCTATCTCATGCATCACGCGAATGGGGAATGTAACCTCCTTCATGCTATAGCCTTCATAGTAATGGAAGCGACCCTCCATGGCCAGGATGTCCTTGCCACCAAGTTTGCCGAAGATAAGACAACCGGCATGTCCCTCTACGGTACTGACTGGAAAATTGGGTATCTCCTCGTAGGGAATAATCACCTCCTTCTCTATCTCCTTTGATAGTTCGCCCAAACCTGTGCCTAGAATGATAGCGGTTTCGGGGTGTGTGGGCATCTTGGTTTGCAACCATTTAGCTGTTTCTAAGATTCTTTCGTACATAATCAGTGATTTTTTCCTTGAAAACTATATCCTTATCCAAAAGTATCTTTACTCCGATGGGCAACACCCAAATGTGCCTGGCCACACTGACGGGAAGCGAATCCATCGACATCAACTTGGTGGCGTCTTTTTCAGTAGTGATTACAAGACGTGGCTCGGGGAGTTTCTCCAACTCCTCCTTGACGCGCAACAGGTCGCTCTTCGTGTAATAATGGTGGTCGCCAAAGTCCATATTGGTGATGGAGGCAAACTTTCCCTCCAGGTCTATACGCATCTGCTTGGGACAACCAATACCCGTGAAGAGCAGCACATTGTAGTTGCTCAACTGTTTCATGCTTCTAACCTCCATATCATAGAGATTGAGCATACGGCCATACTTGAAGGTGCTGAAGTACAATTGCTGATAAGGGCGCAGGTGCAGGGTCTCGGCAATGATTCTGTATTGCATGGGCAAGAGGTCCTTGGGGCACTTGGTCACTATCACCATATTGGCTCGCTCCTTGCCATTGGGCGACTCTCTCAGCCTACCTTCTGGCAATATTTTGTCACGTGTAATCAGACGATGGAAGTCGGTGAGCAGGATATTTCTTCCCGGTGTGACGTATCTGTGCTGGAATGCATCGTCCAGGAGTATTATCTGCACGTCCTTTGTTGCCTCGTCGGCCATGAGGCGCTCTATGCCATGACATCTGTCTGCATCCACGGCAACGTATATGTCAGGGAATTTCTGCTTTATCTGCCATGACTCGTCGCCTATCTCTTCCAGCGGTGTATCTTCCGTTGCCAAGACATAGCCACGGCTCTTGCGCTTGTAGCCACGGCTCAGCACGGCCACCTTGTACTCTCCGGAAAGCATACGGATGAGGTATTCTATGTGTGGTGTCTTACCTGTACCTCCCACGGTAATATTACCCACAGAGATGACTGGTATAGGATATTTCTTACTCTTGAGCACACCCCAGTCGAAGAGACAATTCCTGAGGAACGTCACCATCCCATAAATCCAGGCAAGCGGAGCCAGCCAAGAATTAGTGCGTATCAGTTCTCCTTCCATGGTGTGTAATCAGCAGATTATCCTATTTTTAAGCCCAACAAAGTTATACTATTTCTTTCAGATAGCCAAAATATTTCAATATTTTCAACTCCTCTCCTCTCCTACACAACATTTTTTTCGACAAAACCACCGTTTCTTCAGCATTAAAGAATAAATTTGTCTACCAAAATTTATCTAATCATGAACACAAAACGCTTACTTTCCACCATTCTCCTGTTGCTTCTGTGCTGGCATTCTCCTCTGTTTTCACAAATAGCAGATGCGGATTATGCTCCCGTCATACGTACCATAATGAGCTACAACATACGCAATGCCACCAACGACAATGGTGCGCCCGATTACGACAACGTGGCCACAACCATCCTGAGGCATCAACCCGAGGTGGTGGCTCTGCAAGAACTGGACAGCATCACCCAGAGAAGCAAGCACAGGGATGTGCTGCGCGAGGTGGCTTTGCTCACACAATACTTCCCCATCTACGGACCTGCCATAGATTACGATGGTGGCAAGTACGGCTTGGGGCTTCTATGCAAGCACCGCCCCCTCAGTGTCAACCAAATTCCTCTGCCAGGACGCGAAGAAGCTCGCACCTTATTGATAGCCGAGTTTGACGACTTTGTGATGGCATGTACGCATCTTTCGCTCACGGAAGAGGACAGAATGGCATCACTTTCTCTCATCAAGGCCGAGGCTGAAAGACACCATAAGCCTTTCCTCCTAGCTGGTGACCTCAACGATACTCCCAAGTCGGACTTTATTCGTCTCATGGCTAAGGATTTTACCATCCTTTCACCCACCAACAAGGGCACCTACCCTGCCACTTCGCCCAAGAAATGTATTGACTACATTGCCTGCTACAAGCCTACTGGCTCTTCCATCGTATTGAGGGGAAACAAAGTGCTTGAGCACTCTGGTGTCTCCG
The DNA here is from genome assembly GCA_017381015.1 of Bacteroidaceae bacterium. Lineage (GTDB taxonomy): Bacteria > Bacteroidota > Bacteroidia > Bacteroidales > Bacteroidaceae > Physcousia. The sequence goes on along the minus strand of JAFOCV010000056.1, from coordinate 1,430 downwards.
ACCATCGCCCCATCATTGCTTCTATACAAAAGAAGACCCCCACCGAACAGATGCTATATGGCAAACCATACCTGCAGAATCCCACTCCCAATAGCATAAACGTAATGTTTCAGTCCCTCACCCGAGTGCATGCTTGGGTAGAATATGGTACGGACACGCTCCAGCTTCAGCGCTCACAGATGGAATATAGCGGACAGGCTGTTTGCCACAAGATGGAGCATCGCGTACCGCTAACTGACTTACAACCAGGACAGAAGTACTACTATCGCATCTGCGCCAGGGAGATTCTTCACTATGCTGCCTACAACAAAGTCATTGGCGATACTCTCACCACCAGTTTCTATAGTTTCACTCTTCCCTCAAGGAATACCGAAGACTTTACTGCCATCATTCTCAATGACTTGCACCAGAATCACACCACCATCAATAGCCTGGCAAAGATAGTAAACGAGATTCCTCATGATTTCATCATCTTCAATGGAGATTGCCTCACCGAACCTGCCACTCGCTCGGAGGCCATGCGCATGGTGCACAACATTACCGAACCTTTCAACATAGCAGAAACACCGGCTTACTTCGTTCGTGGCAACCATGAAATACGCAATGCCTACTCTGCCGGACTTGCCGACTTGCTCGTACATCCCGAAGACCCCAACACCTACGGAGCCTTCAGTTGGGGCGACACTCGTTTTGTAATCCTCGATTGTGGCGAGGACAAGCCCGACGAGCATCCCGTCTACTACGGAATGAATGATTTCACCGCATTCCGAGAGGCTCAAAAGGATTTCTTGCTCAAGGAGATGAGAAGCAGAGCTTTCAGACGTGCCAACCGCCGCATCCTCGTTAGCCACATACCCCTATGGGGCTCTGACGACAAATACCAACCATGCACCGAATTATGGTCACACGTACTTGAGCACGCTCATTTCGACCTCGCCCTGGCTGGCCACACTCACAAACGTGCCTTCCACTCCACGGGCAAGGCCAACAACCCCTTCCCCATCTGCATTGGTGATGGCCCCAATGAATCCGAAGCCGTAATACTCGTACTCCGCAAGCAAGGCAAGGACCTCACTCTGAAAATGCTCAATTCCAAAGGCAAGGAACTAGATTCGTGGGAGTTATAAACCTCCGCCAGCCCCCGCTAAACAGTTTCCTCTTACCTCTGAAATGAATCTCCGCTTCCACTTGGCGCAAAATGCGACTGATGTTCCACCGTGGGATATGCGGCGCAATTTGCGACTGGTGTTCCATGAAAAAACAGTCGGCGCAAAATGCGACTGGTGTTCCACCGTGGGATATGAAGCGCAAAATGCGACTGGTGTCCCACGAAAAACCATGCGGCGCAAAATGCGACAGCTGTCCCACGGTGGGATAGTCGGCGCAAAATGCGAAACCATTCCGCAAATTTGCGAAGTCTAATTTCGGTT
>JAFOCV010000055.1 GCA_017381015.1 Bacteroidaceae bacterium | reverse complement strand
ATAATAAAATTTTCTTTCAACATTTTGGTGTGAATGTGAAAAGCAAAAAAATAACTGTATAACTGTATAACTGTATAAAAACATGTGTTTCTGGGGGGGAACGATATACAGTTATACAGTTTTGTATTTCCAAAACTCAAATGTAATACCACTATGATGAGCATCTGCAAAAGTAGCCAGATATTCATGCATACATACACTTCTTCAATGTTTATGTTGATTTTTTTTGCACTTAGTGCATTTTCGTGGGTGTTAAGTAAATTTTTTCATTTTATTTCGCTCTAAGTCGCTCTAAGTCGTAGGACATTTTTTTATTGTCGTATCTTTGCATTGTCTTTCGAAAGTACACGCGCTCTTTGACATAATGATATATTATTCTGAGTTATTCTGAGTTTTTCAGAATACTCAGAACAATCCGAATACTCAGATTACTCAGAATGCTCATGGTTATCAGAGCTTTCTGCTACTCTGAAAACCTTGCTCCCTCTGTTGCACCCAAGATCTGAATCTCATAATCAAAACCTCGAAAATCCAAAACTGCCCCCCTAAATCCTAATAATAAACGTCCATTTGTTCGAACAATAAAACACACCACCTACTCCCCCCCATAATGTCTAACCACTCCAATATATCACTCACACCATGGTAACTTTGAATAACAGCCCCACCAGGGGCTTAGGAGGACCTAGGAAAATCTAGGGGACTCTAGGAAGTTCTAGGAAGCTCTAGGGGGGCTAGGAAGTCTAGGAGGCCCTAGAAAATTCAGAAGGTCTATGAAGTATAGAAAGTCTAGAACCCTCAGACGATTGCGCAAAAATGCCTTTCCTTAATGGAAACGGGGGGTGTGTATGTGTGTGGGTTACTTTATCTTCCTCTTGTTGAGAGCGTTGACATAGCGGCGCGCATTGGAGAGATGCTCTGAATAGGAGCGGGCAAAGTTGTGTGAACCGGAAAAGTCCTCTTTGGCACACATGTAGAGATAGTTGTGCTTCTCGTGGTTGAGTACCGCTTCAATGGTTCGTACAGAAGGCACACGTATGGGGCCAGGGGGAAGTCCACGATTGAGATACGTGTTGTAGGGGCTGGGAGTCTTCAGGTGGTGATGATATATCCTACGGAGAGAAAAGTCTCCCACGGCAAACTTGACGGTGGGGTCTGCTTGCAAGGGCATACCTATCTGAAGGCGACGGACATACATACCTGCCACTCGTGGCATCTCGGGAATGTAGCTGGTCTCCTCGGCAACGATGCTGGCAAGGGTGATTACCTGCTCGTGAGTGAAATTCATGTCCAGTGCCTTCTTGTGGCGAGTGGGATTCCAGAAGCGCTCGTTTTCCTTCTGCATCCTGAGCATGAAATTGTCAAGCGAGGTGTTCCACCATATTTCATAGGTGTTGGCAATGAAGAGAGCCGGCAATGTCTGAGTGGTATAACCGTATTTCTGACAGAACTCTTCGGAGTGGAAAGAATCCACTACGGTGGCACTGTCCAGCATAAGATGTCTGGAGAGATAGGTGGCCATCATGTCCATGGTGCGCACCTGGGGTATGGTGAGCTTTATGGGAGTTTGGGCACCATTGCGTAGTTTGCGATAGACGCTGAGAACCCTCTCTTTAGATTCGATGAGGTAGTGACCAGTGCGTGGTGAGGCATCGAAATACCAATGCAGTATGCCCCAACCATTGGGGTTGCCCACCTTGGCGCGCACAGAGTCCTGAGTGTCATCCTTGTCGATATACACACTGATGGCTGTATCTCTGGTGTTTACCTTGGTGCGTATTTTGATGAATAGCGAGGCAAGAAGAAACACTACCACGAAGAACACTGTATGAGCAATGGTCATCGGCGTGGAGTGCTTTTTGAATAGCTTTATGTAAGGATGCTGCATCTGTGTATATTAAGGAAGGTTCTGTAAATTATTTTTTATCCTTTCATCAAGTAGAATTATATTGCTAATGTTATTTAGGACCAACCTTAAAAGAATGTGGGCTTATTGTCGCGTGCCTCTTGAAGAGAGACCAAAGGTTGAGGTTGGAATGATTGGCGCAAGGCCTCCTGTTCTTCCTTTATGCGCGCTATGGTAGCTGGTGCGCTATCGGCATTGAGCAATTTGGCGGCCAAAGGACAATTGAGCGAGGCATCCTTGACCCACGCCACTACACCCGAATACAGGGGCGCTATCTTCAAGGCGGTGTGCATGGCGCTGGTGGTGGCACCGCCTATCATCACGGGAACGGATATGCCAGAGAGAGAAAGCTGAGTTACCACCTCGGTCATCTCGGCAAGAGAGGGAGTGATGAGACCTGAAAGGCCGATGATATCCGGTTGGTGCTCAAGGGCAGCCCTGACGATGTCTTCGGCAGGTACCATCACACCGAGGTCGATTATCTCGTAACCATTGCATGCCATTACAACGGAGACAATGTTCTTGCCTATATCGTGAACATCGCCACGCACGGTGGCAAGAAGCACCTTGCCAGCCTTTTCTGCCGAGCAGTCGCTCTTCTGGGCTTCAATATATGGCTGAAGGAAAGCTACGGCACGTTTCATGGTGCGAGCAGTTTTTACTACTTGCGGAAGGAACATTTTGCCCTCGCCAAAGAGAGTGCCCACACGATTCATACCATCCATCAAGGGACCTTCGATGATATCCACGGCACGAGGATAAAGAGAGAGAGCCTCGGTAATATCGGCTTCCAAGCCCTCGAAGATGCCGTGCTGCAATTTGTGTACGAGGCGCTCCTCTACGGAAAGATTGGCTTCGGATGAAGAACTGGAACTGATGGACGCAGAGGGAAGGGGAGAGCTGGCGGCATTGAGGCTGGTGGCCAGCTCTATCAAGGCTTCGCTAGCTTGCTGAGAGGGGCGAAGCAATACTTCCTCGATGATGCTGAGATGCTCGGCGGGGATGTCGGCATAGGTGACTTTGGCCGATGGATTGACAATGGCAAAATCCATGCCACGCTTGATACCCTCGTAGAGGAAAACGGCATGCATGGCTTCACGGATATAGTTGTTGCCACGGAACGAGAATGACAGATTGCTGATGCCACCAGAGATGTGTGCACCAGGGAGATGTGTCTTAATCCACTCTACGGTGCGGAGGAAATCCCAGGCATAGGCATCGTGCTCGGCAATACCAGTGGCAACGGAGAGCACATTGGGGTCGAAGATAATGTCTTCGGCGGCGATGCCCACACATTCCACCAAGAGCGAATAGGCACGCTGGCATATCTCTATGCGGCGCTCAAAGGTGGTGGCTTGTCCTTCCTCGTCAAAGGCCATTACCACCACGGCAGCACCCATACGCTTGATTTCACGGGCGTGTGCCAGAAATACGTCTTCGCCCTCCTTGAGCGAAATGCTATTGACGATGCATTTGCCCTGAATGCACCTTAATCCGGCGCTCACCACCGACCAATCGCTCGAGTCAATCATCATGGGCACGCGGCATATGTCTGGCTCGGAGGCTATGAGGCGGAGAAAATGCGTCATTTCATGGCGAGCATCAAGCAGGCCATCGTCCATATTGATATCTAACACGAGAGCGCCATCAAGGACTTGCTTGCGAGCTATCTCCAGAGCTTCATCGTAGTTTTTCTCAGAAATAAGGCGCAGGAACTTACGACTTCCTGCTACGTTGCACCTCTCACCTACGCCAACGAACTGGGTGTTTCTGTCCAAGGGCTCAAGACCACAAATGTTTATCTGCATAGTTGGGATAGTGCTTTAATGTGTTCGGGGGTGGTGCCGCAACAACCACCTATTATGTCAACTAATTTTTCCTCCAGTACTGGGCGAACGCTTTCTGCAAATTGTTCGGGTGTGACATCGTACTGACCCAGGGAATTGGGCAAACCAGCATTGGGATGGCACGATACGAAGCAATGCTTGTGGCCAAGAGCACCTTCTCTGATGAGGCGAGAGAGATGCCTCAGCGAGGGAAGCATGTCCTCGGCACCAAAGGAGCAGTTGAGACCCACGGAGAGCAAGGGAGCATGAGCGGTGGAGATGAGGAAAGCCTCGAGCGTCTGACCAGAGAGAAGGCGACCGCTGGTGTCGTTGATAGTGGCAGAAAGCATCAGGGGAACGTCCTTGCCTTCGAGAGCCGTGGCCTCTTGCATGGCATATATACCAGCCTTGGCATTGAGAGTGTCAAAGATGGTTTCCAGCATGATGGCATCCACACCCTCTTGGATGAGTGTGCGCATCTGTTGGGTGTAAGCCTCTGCCAATTCCTCAAATGTGATGGCGCGCAGAGCTGGGTCGTTGACATCGGGAGACATGCTCAAGGACTTGTTGGTAGGACCCACTGATGCCACGATGTATGCCCTCTTGCCAGAGTCTTCGATAGCCTTGCGGGCAAGTCTTACGGCCTCGCGATTCATCTCCTCCACAAGGTGCTCGCAATGATAATCTGCCTGAGATACAGCATTGGCGGAGAAGGTGTTAGTGGAGATAATGTCTGCTCCTGCCTCAAGATAGGACTTGTAGATGCCAGCAACTATGTCTGGGCGAGTGAGATTGAGCATCTCATTATTGCCAAGCAGCATTCCGGGAAGGGAACGATAGCGATAACCGCGAAAATCCTCCTCCTTCAAGCCATATCTCTGAACCATAGTGCCAAAGCCGCCATCCAGTATCAATGGCGAACTACTATGCTCAAGTGCCTGGGCAATGGGTGATGGTGCTAGCGTAGTACTCATTTTTCTATCTCGGCAAAGTTGGGAATATTTTCGTCTATGTATCGAGCCACAATCTCGGTTACCTCCTCTTCCATCTCGATGAACTCGTCGTCCAGGTCGTCGGCTTCGGGATAGTTCTCGAACATGGCCATGAACTGCTCTTCGTCGCACTCGGCGGTGATGGCCTTGTGATTCTCCTCGTAGAACTGTCTGCCGCTATACACCAACTTGGAGAATGGCTTGGCGCCCCATAGACGCATAGCCTTGGCAAAGGGATTGAGGAAGATGAAAGGACCATAGCCATTGTGAATCAGTTGCACATGTCCGCCATCCATCACCTCTTCGCGATAGATGCAATAGGCCAGCAGAGTGATTTGGTCGGCATTGAGTTTCTCCATTCCTTCAGCATTAAGTTCTCCACCGATGTAATCGAGCGTAGCTTTATAGAAGAGCTCCACAAAGGCATCCATGCCCTGCTGAGCTGCTTCAATTATTTCTTGTTCTTTTATTTTTAGCATGTCTGTATTATTCTTTCTCCTTCTATCAAAGCGCGTGATTAACAGTTTAACAGTTGGGTTTTGGAGAGGATTCAAGAGGATTCAAGAGGATGGGAGAGGATAATTAGAGGACTCTAGAGGACAAGAGTTTTCCCTTTTAAGCCTTTCAGCTTTCAGTTCTCAGTTCTCAGCTTTCCGTTTTCCGTTTTCCGTTTTCCGCACTCAATACCCTTTCTTGAAGGCTCTGTCTATCTGTCTTCTGTCCTCCTTCTCCTTCATCGTCTCGCGCTTGTCATATTCCTTCTTACCGCGAGCAATGCTGATTTTGAGTTTTGCCAATCCCTTCTCGTCGATATATAATAATGTGGGAACAATGCTGAAGCCCGGTTGCTTCACCGTCTGCTGTATTTTTCGTATCTCACGGCGATTGAGCAACAATTTGCGCTCGCGACGCTCAACGTGATTGTTGTACGACCCCTGCTCATAGTGGGCAATGTACATGTTCTTCACCCACACCTCTCCGCCATGCACATAGCAGAAGGTATCCACCAGCGAGGCCTTGCCCTGGCGAATGCTTTTTATCTCAGTGCCGGTGAGTACTATTCCAGCATTGTAATCATCAAACAGAGCAAAATCAAAAGATGCTCGTTTGTTCTTGATATTTATCGTTCTCGATTTAGTTTCTTTCTTGCTCATAATTGCCCCAAAGTTACGAAAAAATGCCTATTATAACGTATAACCACTCAGAATTTGATGGTTTATCCTTATTTTATCGTGCAAAAACTTGGGGCAATACCTAAAAATGACTATTTTTGTAAGCGGAAAAAGTGTTAAACACTAAAATAATAAAACAACCAAACAACAAAATTATGCAGTACACACACGAAGTACAGAACATGTGTTGCGTGGCTAAAGGCCCCAACCATGGTCCGGCTCCCATCCCTGAAGAGGGCAAGTGGGTGCAGGCAAAGGAAATCAAGGACATCAGCGGTCTGACCCACGGTGTGGGTTGGTGTGCTCCTCAGCAGGGTGCTTGCAAATTGACCTTGAACGTCAAGGAAGGTATCATCGAGGAGTGTCTCATCGAAACCATCGGTTGCTCAGGTATGACTCACTCAGCTGCTATGGCAAGCGAGATTCTTCCTGGTAAGACTATCTTGGAAGCTCTTAACACCGACTTGGTATGTGACGCAATCAATACCGCTATGCGCGAGTTGTTCTTGCAGATCGTATACGGCCGTACTCAGTCAGCTTTCTCAGAAGGTGGTTTGACTATCGGTGCTGGTATGGAGGACTTGGGTAAGGGTCTTATCTCTCAGACAGGTACTCTTTATGGTACAAAGCTCAAGGGTACACGCTACTTGCAGCTAACTGAGGGTTACATTACTAAGATGTATCTTGACGAGGACGACCAGGTTTGTGGTTACGAATTCGTACACATGGGTAAGTTGATGGACGCTATCAAGAAGGGTATGGATGCCAACGAAGCTGTTAAGAGCGTAACTGGTACCTATGGCCGCACAAAGGTAGAGGATGGCGCCGTTAAGAGTATTGACCCCCGTAAGGACTAATAATTTGGAGGAACAAGACTATGATTAGAGAAGTAAAATTCGAGTCACAGGACCGTCGTATCAAGCAGATTCTTGCTTGTTTGAATAGCCACGGTATCGCCTCCATCGAAGAGGCTAACGAGATTTGTGATGCAGCTGGCATCGATCCTTACAAGACTTGTGAGGAGACACAGATGATTTGCTTTGAGAATGCAAAGTGGGCTTACGTAGTAGGTACTGCT